>WRGD01000148.1 GCA_009787355.1 Defluviitaleaceae bacterium
AGATTTACAGTTAGCTATGAGCGTTGCTCTTTTAACTAAAGGAGTATTTTTTAAGGACCAAAAAACTATAGATATGGGTTTAGATAAGCTTAAAGAACTAGGTAAATATTTAGCACACGAGATGATGCTAGAAATATTAAAAGCTCGTATTGAAAAAGGAATTAGAAAATATTGGGGTTTCCCTATTATAATGGGGTAACATTGAAATACGACCACCATATTAAAATTTTATATAATAATATTGTTATATAAAACTTGTCAGTTTTTATATTCAAACTAAAATCCACAATAAAATTATTTAAATTTCATTGTGGATTTTATACTGTCGATGAATTATTATCGGCAGTTTTTTTAAGCAGTGAAAAAGTAAGTAAAAATGGTAAAAACCCAAAAGGAATACAAACATTATTGTGCAGAAATTGTAACAAAACATAAATTTTGAATTTAGAGAAAATGAAATATTAAAAAATTTCAAAACAAATTTAAGACATGACCAACAAAATCCTTTAATTCAATAAAAAACATATGTAATGTGGTATAATAAATCCACAAAATATTTATAGAGATAAACTCTAAGAAATATAGAAAGCACAGATAAAAATAATTTATCATCTGTGCTCTTTTTTGTTTATATATTATTTGAGTAACATTATTTGTTAAACTGTAATAAATAATTAAAATTTAGCTACTAAATCTCTTATTTATATACAGTTAAATATTTATTGTAAAAATCCAACATAAATTAGCATAATACCAAAGAAAATTCCCATTGCTATACAAATGCCTCTAAAACCAAGGTCAATTTGTTTAACTCTTTTAAGAAGTTTACTTTTTTTGATATAATATTTGTAAATTAGTATACCCACAACAAGACTTATAAAGAAAATAATAATTTTTTCCAAATATCCTGCTGGATTTACACTAAGTTCAGTATTAAACATAAATAAAATAAACTGTTGACCAAAAACCCCCCCCAAGAAACATAAAGAACCAAGTAAAAGTATAGGTATTTGTTGTGCTATATCAACTTTTTTGGTTTCTATATTGATATTTGGTTTACCCCAAAGCATAGTAGAAAACTTTACGAAACTAATAATAGTACCTAGAGACATAAATATAAGAATATATTGCATTATACCTTGCTGACCACTCATAATAAAGTATTTTGATATACTACCATTAAAAATCGGTGTACCGGTTATACCAAATATCGCTAGTAATGTTGCTGTCCCAACTAAAGGCATAGATTTAAAAACACCTTTTATATCATATATAGTTCTTGTTCCATAAGCATAAGATATAATACCAGTTGCAAGAAACAATGTTGATTTAAATATTGCATGATTAACCATATGATACAAAGAACCAATGTAACTATATGGACCACCTATGTTAAAACCAGTAAATATTAAACCGATTTGTGAGATAGTATGATACGCAAGTACAAGCTTAGCATCAGACTGAGCAAGTGCCATTATAAAACCAACTATTGCAGTAATAATTCCAATTGCTAAGAAGAACTCTGGAACTGCTACAACTTCAAATGTATATTGAAATCTTAAAAATAAATAAACTGCACTTTTTATATGAAGACCGCTAAGTATTGCAGAAACTGACGAAGGTGCACCTGGTGTACCATGGGCTTTTGGAAGCCATGAAAACATAGGGACTAACGCAGATTTTAGTACAATGAAAGTCATAATTAATACATAGGGCAGTATTATATACTCTCTTTCAATAAACTTGAGTTGTTCATTGGCAATGTACAAACTTAATGTTCCAGTGTACCTATATAGATAACCTGCACCAAGCAAATAAAACTGCATGATTACAACATTTGCCATAAAGTATATAAGACCATCGTACATAGACCTTTTAGCTCTTTCAAAAAGTATAAGAACTGTAACGATAAGAGTAGCAACTTCCATAAGAACAAAAATATTAAAAAAGTCGCTTGTTAGGAAAATTCCCATTAAAGCACCCTGCCATATAAACATAAGCATCCAAAAAAGAGGCTTCTTTTGTTCGTTAAAGCTATATATAACACCTATTAAAAAGAAAAAAGCTGTTAACATAATAAAAACTGCCGAGAGTGTATCAGCCATAAGAGTAATACCCATTACACTTTCGTAACCACCAATTCGTTCTATAATTCCACTCTCACCTAAAAAACCACCTTTTATTGCCCCTTCATAAACAGTAAATGCCCTAGCCTGTATAAACATATAGACAGATGCAATAACAAGCCCAAGTTGTGCAATAACTGCGAAAATTCTGACAAGGGTACTTTTATATAAAAGGTACAGTATTAACCCAACTATAATGGGAACAATTACAAAATAAACTAACATTTATTTACCTCTTTTTTTATCCAGCCATTTGGCGTTTTTTTACAATATCCCAATCGGTAGTTTTATATTTTCTATAAAGTGTTAAAAACATAATAGTATTTACAGCTGTAACAGAAAGCCCAATAACAATAGCTGTTATCATAAGCCCTTGTGTCAAAGGATCTCCTATGTTTTCGATTGAATGCCCCTCCATGCTTTGTAAAATCGGAGGCACAATGTTACCGTTAAAACCAATACTTAACCAAAACATTACTACTGAAACTTCCATAATAGACATAAAAATTATAGATTTTATCATGTTTCTACTTACTATAATTGCATAGTAACTAAAGAAAAACATAATAATAGAAACTAATTCAACTATTCCAAATCCGATAGTCATTTTTTCATCTCCTTTAATATACTAGTTTCTTTCAATTGCTACATATCTATAGAATAATATAATAAAACCACAAGCAACTTTCAATCCTACAAGTGCGTTCATAAATATTAGATATATATTTCGTGTCATTGCTGTGTACTGTTCTGGAAAAAGGTACAAAGTTCCTTGAAAAACAGTAACAGCAGCAACAACAACAATTAAAATAAAAACTAGCTCTTCTAACTTATTAATTTTCTTCATATCTAGGTCGTAAACATCATAAATTAGGAAACGACATATAAAAAAGCTGGCGATTGCAAGACCACCTTGAAAACCACCACCAGCAGTTAAAAACCCATTAGCAATTACGTATATACCAAATAAAATAGCCATTGGGGCAAGTGCTCTAAGTAACAAGTTTGCAATGTTCGACTTTTCAATTTCAGAACGCTCACCTTCTTTTATTTGAATTTTATCAGTATATGACATATGTGTAATTGCAACAACGGCAATAACTAACATAAGTGCTTCAAAAAGTGTATCGTATAATCTATATCCAAGATATATACTAGTAACAGCATTTTCTCCACCAATATCAGACATAAACCTAGTAATGTATAGTTCTTTTAGATAAGAGTTTGTTGTTTCTGGTGGTAAAAAATATATAAACATACTACCTAGTATTAGTACAAAAATACAAGGTATAATAAATCTTTTTATTTTGTTTTCTTTTTTTATCTCTTCTTCTTCAGCTTTAATTTGTATAATATCTCTGAGTTTAAAGAATTTTTCAAAGCAAACTATAAAGACAATTGTAGAAAAAGCACCAATTGCAGCTTCTGCCATAGCAACATCTGGAGAACCCAGAAGGAAAAAAGCAAAAGCACCAACTAATGAAAAAATAAAGAACCAAATAATCATGCTTAGAACTTTTTTTTCTATTAGTACCAAAACACCAGAAAGCATCCAAAGAAACAACATTATGTATAAAATATTTATCATTTTATCACCTCTTGTTTGTCTTTATTTTTGCTGTGATTTTCTGGTCTTAGTCCACTTAAATACGCACCTTTAGATAAAAAGTGAGACATAAGAGGATTTAGAACAACAATAATTAGTATTAATAGTATTGATTTAGCAGAGAAAAAACTAAATCCATGTCTAATAGCGATACCTAATATAAAAACCATTACACCAACGGTATCTATTTTTGTTGAAACAAGTAGTCTTGGGTAAAAGTTTTTAAATTTAAATAGTCCCAAAAGACCTACAGCCATTAAAATAAGGGCTATTCCCATAACTACATAACTTAATATAATCATTCTTCATTCCCTTCTTTTACTCTTTTACTTAAAAATAGTATTATAAAAATTTCTCCAAGTATACCAAACAAGGCGTAAATTAATGCTAAATCTAGCAAATAACCAACGTTCATTATAGAAGCAGCTACTACTATAAGAATAACAATTTTTGAAGAAAAAATACTAAAACCTAAAAATCTGTCCCATATTGTTGGACCTTTTATAATTCTTACGACTACTGTCAAAAGATATATAAGAAGTACAGATACTATAATATTCATAATTTAATATGCTAACTCTCCTTTCTATTTTACAGCAACAATAAGTTTATCTTCCATATCTCCCAAAAGAGCTACTTTTAAATTTTCCATATCTTCTGGGTCTGGTTCATCTCTTTTTCTTAACCATAAAACATTAATTTTGTCATCTTCTGTTATCACATATAAAGAACCCGGAGTTAAAGTTATGCTTGCTTCTAACATAGCTCTTAATGGCTTTACCTCTATATCTGTAGGAATTGCTACAATATCAGTACGCTCCTTAGAAAAAACTATTGTTAAAACATAAAAAGCACTTTTGAAAATTTCACCTATTAAGTAAATAGGGTAAAAAATAAGTTTTGTAAAATTTATTTCGTCTATTTCTTTAAGTGGCAAAAATTTTTTTGTAAACAAAACAGATATAATGCTTGCAACAACACCAGATATTACAAAAATAGGTGATAATGTTTCAACTAATATAATCCAAACTAATGTAAGAAATGTAACAATTATAAGTTTTCGAAGTATCATTCTCAATCCTCCTCTCCTTCTCTGATTAAAAAATTTCTATAAACTAATTTTAGAAATTTTCTTTTTTCATTTTAATCGTTATTTCTAAAAAAATCAACATATTTTTTCAAAATTATCTCTTATATAAAATTATTATTAACATGATTTTTTATTTTATTGTAGTATACTATTTTTATATTTTTCACTTATGCAATTCCTTTTAGAAAATTTACTATGTTAAATTTCAAAAAATGCTTAAAAATTAAATTTATAAGCATTTTCAAAAAACTCTATTTAATAACAATTTCTAAAATCCTACTATAAGTAATATAAAAGCAAAAAACAAACCAACAGAAAGTATGATTCCTCTTATACCCATATCGTATGTTTGTAATTTTTTTAAAATAGGTGTATCTTTTTTTATCAATTTATTTATAAAAAAGGCTATCACAATACTAATTACAAATATTACACCATGCTGTATATTTTCGGCTATATTTATAGATTTATAAGCATTAAAGAAAATCCCTATTGCCTCTCTAGAAAAAATACCACCTAAAATACATAATAATCCAAGAGGTATAATAGAAAATTCTTGTATTTCCATTTTTAACGTTTCAGATTCTGACTCTTCTATTTTTGATTTTCCAAAAAATATAGAAGAAAATTTAAAAAATATTACCATACTACCCAAACTTATAATGTACATAATAATAGTACCTAAAATATCCATATCTCTTATTATTAATTGTTTAGAAACACTTCCATTTAAAAAAGGTGTTGCAAAAATACTAAGAAATGCAAATATTAAAACATAGCTAGTAATGGGTGCAGATTTTAATACACCTTGTATTTTGTCTAAATCTTTGGTTTGATACTTTTCTATTATTATACCGGTTCCTAAAAATAAGGCAGCCATGGCAATTGCATTGTTTATCATATGATATGTTGTACCAATTCTACTATATTCATCTCCTGTATTTAAACCAAAAATAATTAATCCGAATTGAACTACAGCTAAATAGGATAACATATGCCTTATATTTTTTTGACTTATTGCCATAAAAATCCCTACTATAGAAGTAGAAGCACCTACAAAAGCAAAAATAGCATTGTTTGCAAAATCTCCAAAAACATAATGCATTCTAATAAACAAATAAATACCACTTGTCATCTGTACAGTAGACATAACGGCTAAAACAGTAGGTGGAGCTCCTGCTGTTGCAAGTGCTTTTGGTACCCATGTCGTCATTGGTATTAATGCACATTTTAATGCTGCAAATGTCATTATTAGAGCATATGGTAAAACTAGAAGACTAGGGTCTATATGAGGTATACGATAGGTTGCTTCGTATATGTCTAGTGTACCTGTAAGTCTGTATAAATATCCAACACCTAAAAGATAAAATTGAACAGATATAACATTTATTATTAGATAATATAAGCCATCGTATAAAGAACGGTGTTTTCTATTATACATTATTAGTATTGTGCTTATTATTGTAGAAACTTCCATAAGTACAAATCTGTTGAAAAAATCACCTGTCATGAATATCCCTATCAAAGAGCCTTCCCATATAAACATAAGTAGCCAAAAAAGTTTACTCTTTTTTTCAGCAAAGTTGTATATAGTAATTGTTAAAAATATAAGTGTTGTTAGTAAAATAAGTATTGATGACAAGCCATCAACATTTAGCCTTATGCCTGTAACACTGTAATAATTCCCTACAGTTTCTGATACTGTATATGTTCTTGCTTGTAAAAATAAATTAAAAGAAGCTATTATAAGAGCTAATTGTGCTAATATTGCTATAATTTTAGCTGCTTTATCATTTGTAAATAAATACATAAAAACAGCTAAAAGAATTGGCGATACTACATATAGTGTAAGCATATATTTTTTATCCTTCTGTTTTTCTTATTCTTGCTAAATCCCAGTCTGTTGTTTTGTATTTTCTGTACAATGTAATAAACATTATTGTTTTTATAGCTGTTACAGCAATACCAATAACAACAGCAGTAAGCATTAAAGCTTGTGTAACAGGGTCAGCTGTGTATATATGTTCGTAATCTGCCATTGTATATAAAATAGGAGGATTAAGTCTTTCCCTAAAGCCAATACTAAGCCAAAATGTAATAACCGATACTTCCATAAGAGAGCTGAAAATAATTGTTCTTATTATGTTTCTGTTTGTAACAAGTGCATAAAAAGCAAGAAAAAATACTATTATTGAAACAAGTTCTACATTACTCATATCCATTAATTCCTTTCAATTGCAACGTATCTATAAAATAATATAATGAAACCTAGTGCAACTTTTATACCTATAAGAGCATTCATTACAAATAAGTATATTTCTTGTGCAAGGGTCATAAATCTATATGGTACTTGTTGAATAAGTCCTGCAAAAATAGTAAGAGCTGCCATAGCAACTATTATTATAAAAATAAAATCTTCTAGCCTGTTTATCTTTTTTATGGGTAAATCATAAATATCATATATAAAAAATCTGCAAACAAAAAAACAAGCTATAGCAAGTCCACCCTGGAAACCTCCACCAGCAGATAAAAAACCATTAGCAATAAGATATACACCAAATATTATTGTTATAGGAGCAACTATTCGAACCAAGAACAAAGCCATACCAGATGTTTCTAACTCGCTATGTTTTCCATCATTTACTTTTGTTATATCAAAATTGGACATATGAACAACAGCAACTACAGCTATAACAAGAAGCAGTGCCTCGAAAATTGTATCGTAAACTCTATATCCAAGGTATATAGCTGTTACAGCATTTTCACCACCTATATCTATAGTAAATCTATCTAAAATAAGATTTTTTAAATAGTCGTTTTGTTCTACTGGAATTGCAAAATTAATAAAAAGTACTAAAATACCAATAGAAATAATAGCTGGTAAAATATATCTTTTAAATTTGTTTTCTTTTTCTATCTCCTTTTCATCTTTAAGATATTTCTTCATATCTCTAAGATTGAAAAATTTCTCAAAACCAATTACAAATATTATTGTAACAAAAGCACTAGCTGTTGCCTCTGCCATCGCAAGGTCTGGTGAACCTAGTAGAAGGTATATTATAGAAGCAATTATAGAAGATAAAAAAAGCCAAAGTATCATTCGTACTATTTTCTTTTCAAATATTACAAAAACAGAACAAACAAGCCATAAAATAACTATTAATGTTGTCAATTCTTAATCACCTTTCTTATTATCTTCATTTTCTAATAAATGACCACTAACATAAGCAGTTCTAAGTAAAATATGTGCTGTAAGAGGGTTTAAAATTAAAATTAGAGCTAATATTAAAAGTGTTTTTGCAGAAAAAAAACTAAATCCGTGCCTTATAATAACACCAATTAAAATAGTTATAGCTCCTACAGTATCTACTTTCGAAGATACTAGAAGTCTTCTATAAAAGTCTTTAAATTTGTATATACCAAATACACCAATAATTAAAAAAAATATTCCAATAGATATTATTACATTACTTATTATTTCTATCATTCTTCTTTACCTCCTCTTACCCTATCTGCTAAAAACATAATAAGGAAAATTTCTCCTAAAAATCCAAATAATGCGTATATAATAGCCAAATCTAACAAAAATGTTGTACTTTCTATAGATGCAAATATTACAATAAATATAATAAATTTGTGAGATATAAGATTAAATGCCAAAACTCTATCCCAAATTGTAGGTCCTTTTATAACTCTAAAAATTACAAGTAAAATAAGAACTACTAAAATCCACAAAAAATAATTCAAAAATCAATATCTCCTTTCTCTAAAAATAAACATTTACTAACATACGTAATCAAACTAAATATGCTAACAAATGTACTAAAAACGTATATTAGTAAATGTTTTAATATAAATTAATTATAAAAGCCAACTGCAATCAATATAAAAGCAAAAAATGCTACCATAGAAAAACACATTCCACGAAATCCCATTTCGGATGTTCTTATCCATTTCATTGCAGGCCCTTCTTTTGTAAGAAAAGCTTTGTATATAACATATCCAGCCATAAGACTAACAAAAAATATTATAGCTTTTTCTGTATATCCTGCTATGTTTACATAAACAGAATATCCAAATAAAAAGTTTATTGTCTGAATTCCTAAAATACCCATCAAAAAACACATAACACCAAGTAATAATATAACACCATGACTCATAATATCTAATGGTTTTTTTCTGATATTAGGTTTTTTACCAAAAAATATCGCACTAAATTTAATACATATAATTATTGTACCTAAGTTTACAATATTTAATATTATATTTGTGTCCCAACCCGTACCAGACATTAAAAAATATTTAGAAATACTACCATTAAATAGCGGTGTTCCAATAATACCAAGTAATGCTAGTATCATCGCTATAGATATAGCAGGCATTTCAAAAAACACACCTCGTATTTGAGTAGATTCCCGAGTATGGTAATAATGAGATATAATACCAGCCCCAAGAAAAAGACATGCTTTAAAAATAGCATGGTTTGCAATATGGAATAACCCTCCAACATAGTTGTAACCATCAATATCTCCAATAGAAAGCCCAACCAATATAAGGCCAACTTGTGCAATTGTACTATACGCAAGCATTAGTTTTATATCTGTTTGAGAAACAGCAAATATAACACCCGCCAAAGCTGTTATAATGCCAAGTACAAGAAAAATTTGGCTTCCATCTATACCACCATTTTGAAAAACATCGGAAAAACGTAAGAATAGATAAAGTCCACTCTTTATATGCAGTCCAGAAAGTATAGCCGAAACACTACTAGGAGCACCTTTAGAACCATGTGCCTTTGGTAGCCAAGAATACATTGGCATAAGAGCACATTTTAAGCCTACAAATGTCATTATTAGAGCATATGGGAGTATTAAATCAGATGTATATAAATAACGTACTCTCTCTGATACAAGACTAATATCTAGTGTACCAGTCATTCTGTAGAGATAACCTACTCCAAAAACAAAAAAGTTTACAATTATTGTACTAATAACAAGATATATCATACCATCGTACATATTTCTATTTTTTCTTTCATACATAATAAGAACTGTAACTACAATGGTTGCAATTTCTGTAAGTACAAATATATTAAAAAAATCTCCAGAGAGGAAGATGCCAATTAAAGATGCTTGCCACAAAAATTTTAGTAGCCAGAAAAGTGGCGAATGATTTGCAGAAAAACTATAAAAAGTGGCTATTAAAAATATAAAAGCTGTGAGCATTATAAACATAGATGAGAGCATATCCGCAACAAGTACAATACCCATAAAACCATAATAACCACCAACTGGAGAACTTATAACATTATTTGTATGTGAAACATATAAAAAATTCTGCAAAGTAAAATAAAATAATGTAGATTGTGCAAGTAAAGCTACTATTCTTGTAAAACGATTAGCACCACTTAGATACAAAATAACAGCAATAATAACTGGTGAAACAACGAAATAGAAAAGTAAATTTTCGATATATTGATTTGTCATTTTTATCCTTTCTGTATAGCTTCTTTTGAAACTTCTTTACTTTTTATTTTCGCAATATCCCAATCTGTTGTTTTAAATTTTCTGTATAAAGTTATAAACATTATTGTTTTTATTGCTGTTATAGATATACCTATAACTATTGCTGTTATCATAAGGGCTTGTGGCAATGGGTCTGATATATAAACTTGATAATTATCTACTTCAAACATGGAGGCTACAATAGGTGCTACCATTCCCTCGGTAAAACCTATACTTAACCAAAACATAATAATGCCAACTTCCATCATACTTGCAAATACTATTGTTTTTACAATATTTCTATTTGTAAGCAAACCGTATAAACCTAAAAAAAATACTATTATTGAAATTAATTCGATTGAATTCATTTTTTTGCCTCCTTTAGTTCCTTTCGATAGCAACATATCGGTATAGAAGTATGGTAAAACCACAGGCAACTTTAATACCTATTAAAAGGTTCATAATAAATAAATAAATGTTCTGTGCTATAGGCAAATAATTTGGTGGTATTTCTCCAAAGAAACCGTGAAAAACCATAAGAGATGCCATTATAACAACAGCAACAAATATCGTATCTTCTAATTTATTTACTTTTTTTATAGGAATATCATAAATATCAAATATTAAAAATCTACAAATAAAGAAACTTGCTACAGCAAGACCACCTTGAAAACCACCACCAGCTGTTATAGCTCCATTTGCAATTAAATATATTCCAAATAAAACTGTAATCGGTGCTACTATTCTTACTGTAAATAAGGATATAGCATTATTTTTCACTTCACTCTGTTTTCCATCTTTTTTATACACACCATCAAAATGGCTAAGATGTACAACAGCAACAACAGCAATAAGTAAAAGTAGTGCTTCAAAAATAGTATCATAAACACGGTATCCCAAATATATAGCACCTACAACATTTTGACCACCAACATCTGTACTAGCTCTAAGTATATACAAATTTTTTAGATACGTATCCTGAGGAGCTTGTGGCAAGAAATTCATAAACAAAGCAAAAGTACAGAGAACTACAAAAGCAGGTAATATAATTTTTTTAAATATATTTTCTCTTGTTTTAGAATTCTCTTCTTCTATAAAATTTTGCAAATTTTTAATACCAAAAAAATTTTCAAAACAAACAATAAATATTATTGTAACAAATGCAGATGCTGTTGCTTCTGCCATTGCTACGTCTGGGCTTCCCAAAAACAAAAAACCTAAACTAGCAATTATAGAAGATAGAAATAACCATAAAATCATACTAAGTAATTTCTTTTGAAACAACACAAAAATATTACAAAAAAGCCAAAAAGACATAATAGTTGTTGTCATTTTGCCACCTCTTTATTTCCTTTAGCTTTTTTGTTTTTATGACCAGAAATAACAGCATATCGTAAAAGTGTATGTGATTTTAATGGGTTTATAATTAGTATTAAAATCATTAATAAAATAGTTTTTGCAGAAAACCAACTTATACCATGACGTATTGCAAGCCCCGATAATATTGTTATAGCTCCAACTGTATCTATTTTACTAGTAGATAAAATACGTGAAAAAAAATCTTTAAATTTAAAAATAGCAATAACACCAATTAAAATAAAAAACGTCCCAACAACTATAAAAATATTGCTAATTATGTGTAATAAATTTTCCATTCTATCATCCCCTTTCTTTCACATTTTTAGAAAGAAAAGTTATTAGAAATATCTCTCCCAAAAATCCGAACAAAGTGTATATAATAGCTAAATCTAATAAATACGCTGTGTTTCTCATAGATGAAAATATAGCAATAATCAAAACTAATTTAGAAGAAATTATGCTAAATCCTAATACACGATCCCATATGGTAGGACCTTTTATAACACGGATAACACAAACTATAGCAAATAGTAATATTACCCACAAAATTATTTCTAATAATGACATATAAAATAATGACATATAAAACCTCTAATGTAAACTTTAAAATATAAAATTCAATTTTTTTAATTTTGAAATCTGAAAAAACATATTATTTCTGTGCTTTTATAAGTTCTCTTTGAAGAGGACCTATTAACATTTCATCCAAATTTTCTATTTCACTTGGGTCTTTATCATTCTTTTTTCTAAGCCATAACAATTTTATATCTTCGCCATCCATTTCCACAAAAATAGTACCAGGAGTAAGAGTTACTGAATCTAATAGCATAATTTTTAGCATTTCATTTTTAATTTTAGATTTTACAGAAACTATGTCTGCACGACTTCCTTCTTTTGAAAAAACAATAGATATTATATAAAAACCTGCAACATATATTTCTTTTATTAAAAAAAATGGATAATGCAAAAGTTTGGAAAAGTTTATATCTTGTATTTCTTTTAAAGGCAATAGTTTTTTGCAGAATAATAAAACAACTACAGCTGTTATAACACCAGAAATTACAAAAATGGGTGCTACAGATTCCGCCAAAATTACCCACATTATAGTGAATATAAAAATGATTGTAATATCTTTCTTATTAATGAGTATCACTTCCTTTTACTTTATTTTAAAATTACTTCATTTAATTTTTTTCTTTCTAGAATTGTCAATGTTTCAATGTGCAGGGTATGTGGAAAAAAATCGTAAGGTTTTAAAAATTTTATTGTATAAAAATCCGAAAATACTTTCAAATCTCTTGCTAAAGTTTTAGGGTTACAAGAAATATATATTATTTTATCAGGATTTATTTCTAAAACGGCATTTGAAACATTTTCATCTAGTCCTTTTCTTGGTGGGTCTAATATTATTGTTTTTATGTTTTTATTTACAAAATTTTTCGAAATATCTTCTGCCCTACCCAATAAAAAATGAGCATTTTGTATATTATTTATTTTTGCGTTTTCTTTTGCATTTTTTACTGCATATTCTACAACTTCTATTCCGAAAATTTCTTTTACATATTTAGATAAATATAGTGTAATCGTGCCTATACCACAATATATATCTAATACATTTTCAGATTTTTCAAAATTTGTGTATTTTATTAAATCATCTAATAATCTTTTATAAAGAACATTATTTATCTGATAAAATGAATGTATCGATATATGAAACTTTAAATCTCCTATAAAATCTACAATATATTCTCTACCAAAAACTACACTATTTTTATCACCTAAAATTAAATTTGTATTTTTTGTATTATAATTTACAACGATACTTTTTACATTTTCTATATTGGATAAACTTTTAACAAATTCATTAGGTAAAACATTTCTAGTATCGTTTATAACAATACCAATCATAATTTCATTTGTTATATGTCCTTGCCTTATAAAAATATTTCGTATAATTCCTGTTCTATCATTTTCATTGTAAGCAGATATGTTATGATTTACCAGCATCTCTTTTAATATTTGTAAAATATAACTATTTTGATTTTGTTGCATAGCACAATTGTTATAATCTATTACATTATGAGAATTTTTTTTATAAAAACCTATTTTTATACCTTGCTCGTATCTAACGGGATATATAACTTTGTTTCTATAATTAAAAATATTAGAAGTTTCTACTGGCAACATAATTTTATTAATATAATTTTTATCAAAAATATTAATCATCAAATTTTTCAAATTCTCTACTTTAAAATTAACCCCAGAACTATAATTCATATGCAAGATACTACACCCACCACAAGAACTAAATACACTACACCTATTATCTACTATGCTTTTTTCTATTCTATTTTTAGATGGTTTTATTATGTGTAGTATTTTTCCAAAAGCATAGTTTTTTTTAACTTTTACAATAAGAATTTTTAAAATATCATGAGTCAACCCACCCTCTACAAAAACAGTGAAATTATTAACTTTTGCAACGCCACTACCCATATCTGTAAAGTCTAAAATCTCTACTTCATATTCTTCGTTTTTTCTCATATACAAATACACCAAAAATTTATATTTCCCTGTTTTTTTACTTTTTCTTATTATATCATATACTATGTAATTTTTATATAAGGAAATTTGATTTTTCTGCAATTTCTTTTACAAATTTATTTATTTTTTAATCTTTATATTTTGTCATTTTTTCTATTTTGTAAAATTCCAGCAAGGAATATCATAAAAATTATAAAATGTGCTATAATAATTGCCGATATAAAATATAGTTGAAGTTTTCGCAAATAACAAATTTAAGGAGTATTATGCTTACAGATTTTAGACTTTCTGTTTTAGAAAAAAACTTGGGTGTATATGGTGTTACAGTTGTTAAAAGTGGTAAAATAATAGCAAGGCACGATTTTAGAGTACCAGATGCTGTTCATGTTTTTTCTGTTTCAAAAACATTTACATCTATGTCAATTGGTATTTTGTATGGAAATAAACTTATAAATTTAGATGATAAAGTTTTGGATTTTTTTCCAGAATATAAAGAAATAGCAACTGAAGGTTCTGAAGATATAACAGTAAGAAATTTATTACATATGAGTTCTGGTCATATGACTACTGGTATTGTTACAACAAGAAAAGATAATAACAACAAAATAGACTATGCAGAAGATTTCTTTAAAACTCCTATGTTAGAGTCGGCAGGTAAAGAATTTACATATGAAAATTCTTGTACTTATATGCTTTCACGTATTGTTAATAAAATTACTGGTAAAAATCTTTTGGATTTTATGATACCAAAATTTTTTGGACCCCTAGGTATAGACTATCCTATTTGGAGCAATTGTCCTATGGGCTATACAATTGGAGCTTTTGGATTACATCTTACAACAGAAGAAATATCTAGATTAGGTGTTTTGATGCTAAATGGAGGTGTATACAATGAAAAACAAATAGTACCAAAAGATTATATAGAAAAATCTATAAATGATACGAGAGAAGCTAGATGGAGCGACCCTGAAGGGTCTTTTGGTTATGGTTATCAACTTTGGAGAAATTCTATAGATGGTTCTTATCGTGCAGATGGCAAATACGGTCAATATTGTATTATTTTTACAGATAGAGATGCCGTTGTTTCTGTAACATCTCATTTTGAAGGAAACCAAAACGATATACTTAGAGCTGTATATAAAGATATTTACACAAAATTATAGATTAAAAATCAAAAAAGAGGTAATAAAGTATAATGAAAAAAATAACAACAGAAAATCGAATTCCATGGAATGAAAATTTTAAATATTGTATAGGTACAGGTCGACTTGCTCTTGCACTACGAAAAGAGTATTTAGATGGTCTTAAAAAAGCTGTAGATGATATTGGTTTTAAATATATTCGTGGACATGGTATTTTTCATGATGAAATAGGTATATACCGTGAATATGAATGGAATGGAGAAGAAAAAGTTATGTATAATTTCACATATATAGATCAAATTTTCGATTCCTTTTTAGAAATAGGTATAAAACCTTTTATAGAACTAGGCTTTATGCCAGAACAATTAGCTTCTGGAACAAAAACAGTTTTTTGGTGGAAAGGTAATGTAACTCCTCCAAAAAATTATAAAAAATGGAATAATTTAATATCTGCAACAATAAATCATTTAATAGATAGATATGGTATAGAAGAAGTAAAGACATGGCCTATAGAAGTTTGGAATGAGCCAAATTTATCTAATTTTTGGGAAAACGCTGATATGGAGGAATATTTTAAATTATATAAAGAAACGGTAACGACTATAAAATCTATAAACGAAGATTTAATAGTAGGTGGTCCTTCGATATGTGGTGGTAGCGACCATTGGTTAGATGATTTTCTTACATTTTGTAAAAAAGAAAATCTTAAACTAGATTTTTTATCAAGGCATGCATATACAAGTGGACCAGCACAACTTATTCCTTTTTCTTGTTACCAAGAAATTCACTCAAAAGAAAATTTGCTAAAAGATTTTAAAACTGGTAGAGAAGCAATAGAAAAAGTAAATTTTAAAAATATACCTGTACACATAACAGAATTTAACACATCTTACAAGCCCCTAAACCCTGTACATGATACAGCGTTTAACGCTGCATATTTGGGTAAAATACTTAGCTATGGTGGTGATTTTGTAGATTCTTTTTCTTACTGGACTTTTAGCGACGTTTTTGAAGAAGAAGATATTCCTAAATCTCTTTTTCATGGTGGTTTTGGACTACTTGCTTATAATTTAATAAAAAAACCAACATATTATTTGTATCAATTTTTTTCAAAATTAAAGGGTGATATACTATACAGAGATGATAATTTAATTGTTACGGAAAAAAACGGAAAATTGTATATAATAGCTTTTAATCCTGTAGAAGATGTACATGATATAACTTTATATCAAACTTTAGAATTACCTATATGTAAAAGCGAAGACACAGTTTTTGTAAAAAGAAGTGTTATAAATGAAGAATACGGCAATGCATGGCAAGCATGGAGGAAGATGGGCAGACCGAGATTTCCAAATAAAGAACAAATAGAAGATATAAAAGAAGCGGCTATCCCGAAATTTGAAACATATAATTTGCCTGTAAAAGAGGGTTCTATTACATTAGAATTTGTATTACAAAAAAATGAAATTACACTTTTTGAAATAACAGGAATTCATAAGCCAAAATCTTATGAAAGTCCTTATTATGGACTTGATGATAGTAGGATAGTTGGATATAACAATTTGTAAAATTTTAATTATAAATAAAATTAAAATGATGAATTATATCATTAGAATTTCATAGAAATCGCTATAGACCACTATCTATCTATCTATCTAGCTTAGATATTATTAGGTTACTTCAATAAGGTGATGACAGTCGTATCATCATGTACGTAACATTTGAACAAGATTTAGAGGAGAATAAAAAATTAATGTTTTCGTATTTTATATAAAAATGATATAATCAATATGTTAATTTTTTAATTATTATATATACTAAATTTTTGATTTTGGAGGCATCTTTGAAAAAAACAACTGTATTAATGATATTAGACGGATACGGAATATCCGAAGAAAAAGATTCAAATGGAGTCTATTTATCAAACACACCAAACCTAGATAGAATAATGAAAAAATATCCTAATTCTTTAGGTATAGCAAGTGGGCTAAGTGTTGGACTACCAGAAGGACAAATGGGAAATTCCGAGGTAGGTCATACGAATATTGGAGCAGGACGAATAGTTTATCAAGAACTAACAAGAATAAGTAAATCAATACAAGATGGCGATTTCTTTTTAAATTTAGTTTTAAAAAATACTATGCAAAAATGTTTAGATGAAGATAAGGCATTACATTTAATAGGACTATTATCTGATGGTGGCGTACATAGCCACATAGAACATCTTTTTGCACTTTTAGAAATGGCAAAACAAAATAATATGTCAAAAGTTTTTGTACATTGTTTTTTAGATGGGAGAGATACTGCTCCAACATCTTCTATAAAATATATAAAAGAATTACAAGATAAAATGGACGAGCTAGGTATAGGACAAATAGCAACTGTAATGGGTAGATTCTATGCAATGGATAGAGATAATCGATGGGAAAGAGTAAGACAAGCATATTATGCAATGGTACAAGGAGAAGGTGTAACAGCTATAGACCCTATAAAAGCAATAGAACGTTACCACCATGGAGATTTTGACGAAAAAATTATACAAGATGAATTTATATATCCAACCGTTATTTCAGATAAGATAGAGCCTATAGGTAGAATATTGGAAAATGATACAGTAATATTTTACAATTTTAGACCAGACAGAGCAAGACAACTTACAAATGCTTTTTGCGATGAAAAATTCGAGCATTTTGAAAGACCAAAGGGATATATTCCATTAAATTTTATAACATTTACAGATTACGACCCTACTATAGAAAATAAACAAGTTGTTTTTGAATCAGATAATATAAAAAATACATTGGGAGAACATTTATCAAACTTAGGTTTAAAACAACTAAGATTAGCAGAAACAGAAAAATATCCTCACGTTACATTTTTCTTTAATGGTGGTGTAGAAGAACCTTTTGTATTGGAAGATAGAATACTTATACCATCTCCTAAAGTAGCAACATATGATTTGCAACCTGAAATGAGTGCAAATGAAATAACAAGAAAATTGGTAGAAGCTATAGAATCACAGGAATACGATTTTATACTAGTAAACTACGCAAATCCAGACATGGTAGGACATACAGGAGATTTAAAAGCTGTAATATCTGCAATAGAAACTGTAGATACAGGAATAGGAAATGTATACGATGCTATAATAAAAACAAATTCTAGTATGTTTATATGTGCAGACCATGGAAATGCAGATAAAATGGTAGATTATGAAACAAGAGAACCTCACACGGCTCATACTACAAATCCTGTACCTTTTATTATTGTAAATGTAGATTTTATAAAAGATTTAAAAAATGGGAAGTTATGCGATATAGCTCCAACTATACTGGATATGATGGGACTTGAAGTTCCAGAGTCTATGGAAGGTAAAAGTATTATTTTAAGATAGCTTATAACATTTAAACAAATAAAACCAAAAATAATTTCTATAAAATTTAGAAATTATTTTTGGTTTAAAAAATTTTTTTTATAAAGCAAATTATTTTGCTTCTTCTAATTCATATTGATAATTAAAATAATCAACAAGACCTTTGTATATTGCGAGTGCAACTTTTTCTTGGTATTCATCTGTTTTTAGTAAATTTAAGTCTTGCGGATTTGTTAAAAATCCACATTCTATTAATATTGCCGGTATTGTTGTTTTTCTAAGAATATAATAGCTTGTGTTTTTTCTTGCTTCTCTACCCGAGCTACGTTCTAAATCTTCTCCCATATATTTTTGTATATAGTTAGCAAGTATTTTACTTGTTCCTTTTTCATTATAATAAAAAACTATTGCTCCACTTGGTTTTGGAGTTGTAAAAGCGTTTTGATGAATACTTAAAAGAACATCTGCCTCGCTTATATTTGATATATACCTTCTTCCTTGCATATCTTTATTTTTTGTATCTCCTAAAGCTTTATCTTCTGACCTTGTTAGTAATACATAGGCATCTGCCATCTCTAGCATTGATTGTAATTTTAAGGATATTTTTAGATTTATATCTTTTTCCAAAACATCACCATCTCCTATTTTTCCTGGGTCAAACTCTCCGTGTCCCGCATCTATCAAAATAACTTTTCCAGATAAAGGTAGTGTGGCAAAAACTTTTATCGGAATCGGAATAAAAATGAATATTAAAATTAGAATAATGATTTTTTTCATATTATTTTCTGCTATTCTCTTCATATTTGTTATGTTTACTTTTATCATTTAGTTTTTTTATCTTTTCGTTATTATTTTTTACTCCATCTATTTCTTTATTTTCTATTAGTTCATCTTCCTTGTTTTCATTTACAGGTTCAATAGTGTTAGTGTTTTCATCTTTATTTTCTAAAATTTCTATTCCTGTCAAATGGTCTAAAGAACCAAATTCATAGCCTAGCGAAATATATTTAAGTATAAGTTCTTCTAGTATTAAAGAATTTGTTTTAGATGTATTATGGAGAAGAATTACAGCACCTTTGTGTATTCTAGGTACTAGTCTTTTAAAAGCTTCTTCTTTATTAGGTTGAGCCTCTTCTTTCCAATCTACATATGCCAAACTCCAAAATATAGTTTTGTAACCCAAGTTTTTTGCCATTTCTAAATTTTTTTCAGTATATTTTCCTTCTGGGGGTCTATAATATTTTGGAATATCTGTATTCATTATTTTTTTATATTCTTCATTTACTAGGTCAAGTTCTTTTTTAAACATATCGAAACCAAGATTTGTCATATTTGGATGTGTCATTGTATGATTTGCAACGATGTGATTTTCCGATACCATTCTTTTTATTATATCTGGATTATTTTTTATATATATTCCTGTAAGAAAAAATGCACCTGGTACATTATATTTTTTAAGTATGTCTAATATATGTTCTGTATATCCATTTTCATAACCAGCATCGAATGTAAAATAAATTTTATTAGAATCTCCAACATAATAAGAATCATATTTTTTTAAAAATTCTATTGTTTCTTCTCCACGTGGTATTTCTCCATCTTTTTCGTAAACTAATCCCCATCCATTTGCAAATAATTTTTTGTTAAATACCAAAATAAAAATGAAAAAGATTAAAAAAATCTTTAAATATTTTTTCATAAAAATACCTCCTAAAAATATTAAATATTCTAAATTATTTTTTGTAAACGGAACGATAATATACATAATCATAGAAATTTGTTATTTTACAAATTGAACTCTATTTAGATTAAGAGATAAGATTTTGTTTTCAGCTTTTTTTAAATCTCACTTGTTTTGATACATGACCTAATTAAAAAAAGTATTGACATTTTATATTGATTGATGTACAATAATTTTAGCCCTTTTTGAATGATTAACACCTTAAAAATAGGTTAAAAGCATATTTTTTTAGTTTTGTCACAATCATCCTTTTAAAAAAAACACTGTAGTGAAAACTACAGTGTTTTTTATCTTAAAAATTAATTTATAAAACTGATTCACAAATCTCTATAAACTCTTTTATTTCTCGTCTTTTTTCATCGTTTATTGGTTTTTCTAGTAACCACTTTTTGTCTTTTATTTGTTCTTTTAAATAATTTTTAAAAACTTCTTCGTTTTTTTCTATTAATATTTTGCCAAGAATATATTCTTTTTTTGTATACTCTTCAGTACCTTTTATTAAGTTAATTATATGGTAATATAGCCCATTTTCATATGCTATTATTTCATTTTTTATTTTGAAGCCTATTTTATGAATATATTTTCTTATTTTTATAAGTCCAGATTGTGGGGATATTATAAGCTGTCTTGTATTTTCTAAAATATTTTTTCCATCTTCTAAAATATTTATTATTGTATTTGCACCTATTCCAGCTAGTATAATTGTATCTACTTCATTTTCATTTAATTTTGATAAACCACTACCAAGTCGTATAGATATTTTATCTACTAAATTGTAATATTCTATATTTTTCTTTGCAAATTCTAGGGGTAATTTTCTTATGTCAGATGCTATTGCTCTTGTACTTTTCTTTAATAAACAAGCAAGTATTGGTATATATGCATGGTCTGTTCCTATATCTGCTATTTTTTCATGTTGTATTTCATTTACAATAAAATTTATTCTTTTAGATTTTATTTTGTTTAAGTTTTCCATTTTTCTTAATTATAATAGTTTTCATTTTTATAATCCATATACTTACTTACCATTAATGCCATTTTGAAAATTATTGCATCGTCGAAACTCCTAACATCAAGACCTGTTATTTTTTGCAATTTATCTATTCTATATACAAGAGTATTTCTATGTATATACAATTGTCTAGATGTTTCTGAAACATTTAGATTGTTTTCAAAAAATTTGTTTACGGTCGTAAGTATTTCGTCGTCAAAATATTCTACTGTAATATTGCCCAAAACCTCATCCATAAACATTTTACATAGCATATCGGGAAGCTGATATATTAGTCTACCTAATCCTAACTCTTCATAGTTTATAACTGTTTTTTCTGGATAAAAAATTCTAGCAACTTCCAATGCCATTTTAGCCTCTTTAAAAGATAAAGAAACGTATTTTAAATCATTTATTTTTCTTCCCATAGAAATTTTAAAATTTTTACCTGTATGAGAAAACAAAACATCTTGGAATTTTTTCGAAATATCTTCCAATTCTTCCTTGGATTCATTTTCTTTTATTTCTCGTATCCAAATAATAGATTTTTGGTCTACTACTGTTAAAAAATCTTTTGTTCTTGTGGGCAGATATTCTTTAATCTGGTCTAATATATTTATATTTTCTTCTGTATTTATTTCTATTACACATACAACACGTAAAAGTTGTGTTTCTATATTCATTTTTTTTGCTCTTGCATATATATCTACTAAAAGTAAGTTATCTAGCAAAAGATTTTTTATAAAACTATCTTTATCGTATCTTTCTTTATATGCAATAAGTAGGTTTTGTATTTGAAATGTAGCAAGTTGCCCGATTCTGTAAGCGTCTGACTCTTCTCCTTTTATACAAACTATATATTCTACAACTCCATTGTCGAAAACTTTAAAATAATTATAACCCTTCGAAGTCATAGACTCTGCCATAGATTTTATAAAATCTATTATAAAATCTATTGTTGTACCTATAATATCAGATTCTGTGGATACTATAATTTTACCATCTTTATCTACAACGCTTATTTCATATTTTGTAATATTTTTAAGTCCATTTATAGTGCTTTGAAGTATTTGACCACTTATCATAAAATACCTCCTTTCTATTTTTATCAATCATTTTTTAATTAATTTTTTAGTCTATAACTAATCCCACGGGACAATGGTCGCTACCAAAAATATCCTTATATATTATTGCTTCTTTTATATTATTTTTAATGTATGTAGATACAAGAAAATAATCTATACGCCAACCAACATTCTTTTCACGAGCAGACCCCATATAAGACCACCATGTATACTCATCTTTTTTATCTGGATATAAATATCTAAAGCTATCTACATACCCAGATTGTAATAAAGCTGTAAATTTATCTCTCTCCTCTTTTGTAAAGCCGGGATTTTTTGTGTTTGCTTTTGGATTTTTTAAGTCTATTTCTTTATGTGCAACATTTAAATCACCACAAATTATTACTGGTTTATTTTCCTCAAGCATAAGTAAATAGTCTTTAAAAGCATCTTCCCATTTCATTCTGTAATCTAATCTTAGAAGTTCTCTTTTAGAATTTGGCGTATATACTGTAACAACAAAAATTTTCTCAAGCTCTATTGTTATTACTCTTCCCTCATTATTAAAATAATCGTTGTATATACCATATGTTACATTTATTGGTTTTGTTTTTGTAAAAATTGCTGTACCAGAATACCCTTTTTTCTCTGCACTATTGAAATACTGATGATAGTTTGGAAAATTTAGAGTAAGCTGATTTTGATTCATTTTTATTTCTTGTAAACAGAAAATATCGGCATTTACTTCATTAAAAAAATCTAAAAAACCTTTTTTAATAGCTGCACGAAGTCCGTTTACATTCCAAGAAATAAGTTTCATAAAAACTCCTAATTAATGATAGTTAAAAAATTATAATTTTTGAACAATTTTTATAAAAAAAATTGAAAATTTAATAAATTTATACTTTTTATAAATTTATGTTTGCACAAAATAATCGTAGCATATTTAACAAATATTTTAACTACAATATGTATTTTTGTCAACAAAAATATAGTGTTTCAATTAAAGACAAAAAAATTGACAAGAAATATGTATAAAATTACTAACAAAAACCTTTCCAATTTGTAGAAAGGTTTTTATTTTAACTAGTTAAAAACTTAAAAATTTTTTAAATAAGGCTAATAACATTTACCATTCCGCTATAAGCAATATCTGCCATTTTCATAACTATTCCAAGCCTTGTATTTTGTATCGACATATGACCGAAAATTCCATTTTGATTTACTATGCCCGTTACAAACATATCTCCTACTTCTGGTAGTATTTTATTTACTCCTTGTCCCGGCTTTATACTTCCTTCTCCTATAGTAAGACAACCTATGTTTTTTTCTAATCCTAAACTCGCATCTACAGCTATTACAAATTTATTCTTATATTTTTTATTTATCTCGTATACAATTTCTTCTAAATTTTTTGCGTGTACTGGATTTTCTAGTGTACCATATATGGTAACATTTTTTGGTGAATAATTATAAAGTTTGTATCCTATTAAGGGTCCTAATGAATCTCCTGTAACTTTATCTGTCCCAATACATAATATTATTATTTCTTTATCATTGGAATATAAATTTTTAAATATTTCATAAAAAACATTTGTAAAATAATTTACAGCATTTTCTTTGTTCGTATCTATATAAGTTATGTTTTTATTTATCAACATAAAATCTCCTAATTTTGTCAATTTAAGTACAAAAAATCTACTGATTATTTTTTTCTATAAATATACTATAACACAATGCTATTATCTAATTATTGCCAATTTTAGCGACATTAAAACATATCTTATTAAAATTTTCTTACACATTTTTACAAACTCTATATCTTTTATATGGTAATATATATATAAACTATATTTTGTAAAATTTAGGCAAAAGTTAAAATAAAGGAGGCAAATACAAATGAAAGAGTTTGATTTTCCTACAAATATCAAACAAATCGGAACAATAGATTCTGGTTTAAAAATATATATAGAAGATTATGTTTCTTCTTATCTAATTCAATATGCAACTGCAGCAGGTTATGATGAGCGTTTAGCTACTCTTGTCGGTAGATATATGTACATAGATCAGAACCCTGTCATTTTTATAAATGGTGCAATTTTAGGAAAATACACTGAAGAAGATAGTGGCATTTTGAAATTTACAAGAAGAAGTATGGAATATATTGAAGAGCAAATTGATATTCATTTTAAAGGTATGGAGATTGTAGGTCTAATGCAGTCTCAACCGGGTTATGGAACTTTTTTAAACCCTGCGTATAAATCTTATTATCACCAAAATTTTAATAAGCAATATCAAGTAATGTTTATCATAGACCCTTTAGAAAAAGTAAATTCTTTTTATACAAATAGAAATGGAAATTTGCAAGAAAGCAATGGTTATTTTATATATTACGAAAAAAATAATTCTATGCACGATTATATGATGGAAAATAAAATAATAAAACCATTAAAAAATGTAAATATAAAAGACGAAAATGAAAGTCCTTATATACAAGAAGCACAGATTTGGGGTAAAGAGGAAAAACCACTAAGATTTAAAGAAATAAAACAGGATGAAAAAAATTATTTAAATGATGAATATGAAGAACCAAAAGGTAAAAAGGTAGTAAATATAGATGAAGCTAAAAATAGAAGTAGAAAACCAGTACCGAAAAATCAAAGGCGAGTTATAAATATGCTACTTAGTATGAGTAGTGTTTTACTTTTAATATCATTTGTAATGGCAGCAGCACTAATTAGAAGTGAAGATAGAATAGCAAGATTAGAAGTAGATTTAGGAATTTTAACAAATGCCTATGTAAATATAATACAGAGCCTACAACTAACTCAAGAAGCATTTGCAACACAGAACGTAATAGTAACAGAAGATGGAATGTCATCTTCTGTAAATAATACAGTACAGAATTGGCCACAAACAGCAAATTTGCCACAAACATATGTTGTACAAGCTGGTGATAATTTACTTGCTATTAGCCAAAGATTCTACGGTACTACAGGAATGGTAGGAGAAATAATGAGAGCAAACAATTTAAGCGACCCAGATATGATTTTTCACGGTATGATATTACTATTACCTAGTGTAAATTAAAGGATAGCATATGGATAAAGATGCGATAGAACAAATAGCTGCAGCTCTTGCACATGAGGTAAAAAATCCTCTTAGTCTTGTACGTGCTAATATAGAACTTTTGGAACAAAAAGACCCAGAAAAAAATAATAAAAAAAATTATGAGATGATACATAATGAGTTGTTGAAAATAAACGAGCTTATAATGCAATTTCTAAACCTTACTGTATCAAACAAAGAGATTTTTGATTTAGTATATATAGCAGATATAATTATAAATATAGTAAAAAAATATGATACTAGTTATGCCAATATAAATTTTGTAATAAAAAATATGGTGTATGAAGAAAAAGCCATTTTAGGCTCCGAAAATAAGTTAGATATACTTTTTAATAATATTATTAAAAATAGTGTAGAAGCAATTAATTCTACAAAAAAAGAAGGAATCATAGAAATAACAATAAAAAACGAAAAAAATCATACAATTGCAAATATAAAAGATAATGGTGGAGGAATACTAGAAGAAATAAAAGATAGTCTTGGAATGGATTCATTTACTACAAAAGAGCTAGGCACTGGACTTGGTATACTTATATGTAAACAAATTTGCAAGGAACACAATGGAGAATTTTCTATTAAAAATACAGAATATGGTTGTGTTGTAGAAGTTTCTTTTCCTTTTGTATAATTTATATAGATGAAATTTGCAAATAGATAATATCTGTGGTAACATTTACTCTTATATTATATAAATTTTTTAGGAGATATTATGATTTCATCGCAACGTTTTGAAAATGCCAAAGTAAAATCATTTACGAGGCTTGTAAATATACAAACACAACATCCAAATTATGAACACTATATTTTAGTTTGTCAAAGTGGAAAATGTAACAATGGTGAAAATGTACCATCTGTTTTAGAAGAATTAAAAAAACAATTAGAAGAAAAAAATCTAATAGATAAGGTTTTTTTTAGTGCCGTACCTTGTCTTGGTATTTGTTCTGATGCTGTAAATATTTATGTATACCCAACATCAAAATCAAATACTGGCACAATATATAGCACAGTAAACCCAAATGATATAACAACTATTTTACAAGAACATATAGAAAATGGAAATATTGTAGAAGAGCTTTTAACTAAAATAGTTGATTAAATTTTTTTGATTGAGATTGATATAGATAAAAATAAGATAAATAAAAAACAGGAGGCTTTAATAGCTTCCTGTTTAAGATTGACAAAAACTAGTTTAAATATGACATATTATAGTTATTTATAAAGATATTATTTTCTTCTGATAACAAAAACATTCATCTGCTCATTCATACATAATAAAACAATTATCAAAAATAGAATTGTAGGAAAAAACGCCTCCATAGAAACCATAGCAAGGAAAAAACCCATGGAAGATGATATTATCTCTCCAAAACCTGCAGCACTTAACTGATATCCCATTTGTTTTTCTATTATATTTTTATTGAATCTATTTGTTGTTTCATGTAATAAGCATGGAAAAATAGGTGATATTCCAAAGCCAATTAGAACTATACCAATTAAATTTGTTGTAAAAATTAAAATAATACATCCAGAAATAGCAAAAAATATACCTATACGTATCATAGTCATATTTGAAAGTTTTGTAGAAATATAACCAAAAATAAGTCTACCAATCATAATAAAACCATAATACAAAGATGGAAAAATACCTGCTTCTAAAATACTCAAATTTCTAGATTCTATCATAACACCATGTACCCAAAATCCTATTGTAGTTTGTGTACCGATAGCTACAAAAAAAATAGACATTTGAAGTAGTTGATATACAAAAAATTTTTTATTTTCGTTTAGATTTTTCTTTTTTATGCTTTTATTTATCTCTTCATCTTTAAAATTTTGTGTTTCGGTAAATTTTTTATCATTTTTAGATGTCTTTTCTATTTTTGTATTTATCCAAACTTTATTTTTTATACTATATAAAACAAATAGAAAAACCAAAAATTGTATAAACAAAATAGCTAAATATCCGTATCTCCAATTAAAACTCTGTATTATACTAGACATTATTATAGGGCTAATACTAGCACCCATTCCCCAAAAACAAAGTCCAAAATTCATATGACGAGAAGAGAAATTTTTCGCAAGATAAGAATTAAGACTAGATTCTATAAGTGCCTGTCCAGAAGCAATAAGCCCTATTAATACAAAAAGAGTATGAAAATAAAAAGTGAAGAATAAACCAATATTTGAAATAATCATTATTGATATACCAATAAGTACAATTTTTTGTATTTCTAAATATTTTGAAATCAGACCAAACTGACTGGAAACAAAAGAATACATTGTAAAAGCTGTTATTGTTAATATTCCAGCCATTTCAAATGGGACATACATATCTATATGTATACTTGCCCATGCTACTCCTAATGCTCCATCGTTTAATCCTTGCACTAAAAAACTAAAATATATAGCAAACAAGAGAAGTGCCGATTTTTCCAACTTTTTTATTTTATATTTTTTTATTGTGTTCATGGAATTTCCCGCAATAATTTTATTTTATATTTTCACTAAAAATTAAAATTTCTAATTAGTCAAATCTTTATTTGTATTCTCTTTTGTGATTTTTTGTATAAAATCGTACAAACTGTATGTTCCTAAATCTCCACCACGTAGAGAACGTACAGTTATTGTATTCTGCTCTACTTCTTTATCACCTATTATTAACATATAAGGAATTTTTGATAGTTGTGCTTCTCTTATTTTAAAACCTATTTTTTCATTTCTAATATCTATTTGTGTTCTAAAACCACTTTTTATAAATTCTTCACTTATTTTTTTTGAATATTCGTAGGAAGAATGAGAAACGGGCAATATCTTTATTTGCACAGGAGATAGCCAAAGAGGAAAAGCAGCAGCAAAATGTTCTGTTAGTATTCCTATAAAACGCTCTACACTACCATATATAACACGATGTATCATTATAGGTCTATGTTTCTCATTGTCTGAACCAATATAAGTTAAATCAAAACGCTCTGGCATTTGAAAATCTAATTGTATAGTACCACATTGCCAAGTTCTGCCTATACTATCTTCCAAATGAAAATCTATTTTTGGACCGTAAAAAGCTCCATCCCCCTCGTTTATTTTATAATCACGACCCATATCAAAAAGTGCCTCTTTTAAAGAATTTGTTGCCATTTCCCAATCTTCATCCGAACCCATAGAATTTTCTGGTCTTGTAGAAAGTTCTATTTTATACGTAAAACCAAATATACTATAAAATTTATCTATTAATTCAAAAACACCTTTTATTTCATCTTTTATATGCTCTGGCATCATAAAAATATGTGCATCATCTTGTGTAAAACATCTAACTCTCATAAGACCATGTAGTGCACCGGATAACTCATGTCTATGCACAAGACCTAATTCACCAACTCTTTTTGGTAAATCTCTATAAGAATGTAATTTGCTTTTGTAAACAAGAAGTGCACCCGGACAATTCATAGGTTTAACTCTATATATTTCTTCATCTATAATTGTAGAATACATATTGTCTTTATAATGGTCATAATGTCCACTTCGTTTCCATAGCTCTTCATTTAAAATTATTGGAGTTCTTATTTCTAAATATCCTGCTTTTTCATGCTCTATTCTCCAAAAATCTTCAAGTTGATTTCTTATAACCATACCTTTTGGTAAAAAGAAAGGAAAACCTGGACCTTCTTCATATATGTCAAAAAGCTCTAGCTCTTTACCTAATTTTCTATGGTCTCTTTTCTTAGCTTCCTCTAATCTATTTAAATATGCATCTAATAACTCTTTTTTAGGATATGATATACCATAAATACGTGTAAGCATTGTATTACTTTGGTCTGCACGCCAGTAAGCTCCAGCAACACTAAGAAGTTTTAAGCTCTTTACCATACCTGTGCTTGGCAAATGTTTACCTACACATAAATCTATAAACTCGCCCTGTTCATAAAAACTAAGTTCTTCATCTTCAGGAAGAGAATCTATAAGTTCTATTTTGTAGCTCTCTCCTCTTTTTTTCATTAGTTCTATAGCTTCGTTTCTTGGTAATACAAAACGTTTTAGAGATAAATTTTCTTTTACTATTTTTTGCATTTCTTTTTCTACTTTTGCCAAATCATCAGCACTAAAAGGATTTTGAAATTCAAAATCGTAGTAAAATCCTTTATCTATAGGAGGACCAATTGTAAGTTTTACATCTGGATATAAACGCTTTACTGCTTGTGCCAAAATATGAGCAGTAGTATGCCAAAAAACCCTACGAGCTGGAAAAGCATCTTCTGGCTCTTTTTCATTGTATTCTGTATCAAATGTTAAAATTTCTAAATTTATATCTTCATCTACTGTATTTGTAAGGTCTGTTATTTCTCCGTTTACTTTTGCACATATAGCAGACTTTCCAAGCCCTTGGCTTATACTCTTTGCTATATTTTGTATTGTTATACCCTCTTCATATTCTTTTTTTGTACCATCTTTTAGTGTAACAGTAATCATAAAAGCTCCTGATTTTTTATTATTATCTGATTAATATAACATTTTACAAGGTGTCTTGTAAAGTTTTGGGGTTTTTATAAAAAAATAAACCATCTTCAACTTTGAAAATGGTTTAAAAAAGACTAATATTTTTTAACTCATATTTTTATTATGTGTAATTACTCTACAATATTCAGATTTGCTACATTGCTGTGTACTTCATCATTACTTAGTAGCTCTCTTCTTACTACTGTTGGAGCTTTTGCTTGGTTACAGCTACCTACAAAATTACCACCACTACTTACTTCCAAAGAACCACAAGAAACATCACCAATAATACTTCCTTCGTCTGTTATATGCAAATGACCACTAGCAGAAACATTACCAACTACTTTTCCTTTTACTGTGCAATTTCTACAATATATATCCCCTTCTATATATCCCTCATGGTCTACTACAATTTCTGCATCTATTTCAAAAACACTTTTTACAATACCACGAATTATAATACTTGTACTTCCTACAATTTTTTCTCCATAAATTTCTATACCTGGTTCTATAACAGATGCACCGGCAAGAACTACCTCAGCATCTTTCTTTTTTCCAAAAGCCATTTTAGTACCTCCGTTTAAAATATAAATTTTATTTTTTATACAAGCCAATAATCGGTAATCACCTCTATATTATAGACCAAATATAAATTAAAATCAATTCTGAAAACTTTCCTTTAAATAAATTAAAATATTACAAACCGACTTTTCTTAAAAATTTTGCAAATACAGAAACTAAAGGTAAGTTTTGCAATTCCTTTTCTGTAATACCCCTACAAAAAATCATAACACAAAAATAAGCAAAACAACCAACAATAATAGAGGAAAAAAGAGAAATAGTATTGTTTCCGTTTACGAAATACACAATATAAAATGTAATGTAACAAACTAGACCCATAAAAATAGATGAAAACAAAGGCTTTACAAATACAATTAAAAAATCTATTTTAACATTTATCTTTTTCGAAACATTATACAAATTTATAGTGGAAGAAACAAAATAGCAAGCTATTGTACTAAATACTGCTCCTAATATATTTATGCTAGGAATAGAAATTAGAACATAATTTAAAATTATTTTTACAATTCCTCCTAAAACAGCAGCTAATATCGGTATTTTCAAAAAATTCATTCCTTGTAATATACCAGCAGCAACCTGAGATAGAGCAAGAAATATTATACTAATACCACCTATTTGTAAAAGTCTATATCCATCCGGACTATTTGGAAACAAAAACAAAATAATAGGTCTAGCTAAAACAGATATACCAATGGAAGCAGGAACACAAATAAGCATTGTAAACCTAAGTGAAGTATTTACTTTTTGTTTTATAGTGTCGTTGTGGTTTAGAGCGTCAGATGCAGCTATACTAGGTATTAGAGCAATAGATATTGCTGTAGCAATAGATACCGGCAAAGTTGTAAGTAAAACAAATTTTCCAGACAATTGCCCAAAATAATTTAATGCGGTATCATGACTAAATCCTATTTCCTCTAATATAACAACAACCATACGAGTATCTATAATATTTGTCATAGAAAAAATAGCAATACCTATAACAATAGGAAAAGATGTTGTAAATATTTCTTTTGCTATCTTCTTTTTTGGCTCGTATATTTCTATATTTTTATATCTTTTTATTCTTGCGTTTTGCAATTTCCTATTTATAAAATATACCCAAATAATAAACAAAAGACCAAACAAAGCACCAATACTAGAGGCAGCAGTACCACCAGCTGCGGATACCTCTATACCATAATCTAAAAAAATATATACTAAAACAACACTAAATATGGCATTTAAAAGTTGTTCTAAAACTTGAGATATTGCAGTAGGTAAAGAATTTCCAAAGCCCTGAAAATATCCACGCAAAACACTCATTATAGATGTTATAAAAACAGCAGGAGATAGTGCCATAAGACTATAAACGATATGCCTACTATGAAGAAAAGTAGCCAAATAATTTGCACCAAAGTACATAAAAAGCATAGAAAAAAAACCAATAGTTCCAGCAATAACTATCGCTACTTTTAGCACTTTTAAGGCATTCGAATATTGCTTTAATACTACTCTAGTACTTACCATTTTTGATATAGCTGAAGGCATACCAGCAGAAGATATAACAAAAAAGAACATATAAAGACTGTAGCTCTGACCGTATACTCCTGTTCCACTATCACCTAACAAGTTTTGCATAGGTATTCTATACAAAAAACCTAAAATTCTTGCAAAAATGCCAGCAGCAGCAAGTACAAATGCCTGCATCATAAAATGGGAATACTTTTTTTTCATTTATTTATATTAACCTCCATAACCAGAGCCGTATCCGCTTCCACCATATCCACGATAACCTCTGTACCTACTTCTTCTAATTCTACCACTACTAGTATAATTATATCCGTTTTTTTGGTCAATAATTTCAAGAACTTCTAAATATTCTTTTTTGGAAAGATATCTAGTATTTCTATAGCCTTTATAAGCTCTTAATAAAAACATAAAAATAACAATAGGAATTCCAAAAACAATTAATCCGTATCCAGAAGAATACCCAGTAAAACTAGCAACTCCATAATACATAACATAAATAAAATAAATAATAGCATCTATAATAAATAGCCAAAAAAATACAGGTAATAAATTCCTATTATCTTTAATTTTAAAGTAAGTTATAACACAAAGTACAGGTATTACAACAGCTATAACATCGGCAAGTGTTTCATCAAGCCAAAGATACGTAAGCCACGGTAATGTTGGTGTAGTCCATAAAAAAGGGGCCTGACGAACAGTAAATTGAGAAAATAAATTTACAAATGCTAAAATACTAAAAAGCATAATGACAAATTTACCATTTTCAAATGCCATTATTTCATTTTGCAATTCAGAATCTACTTCTTTTCTTATTTTTGTTCCGTCGTATATTAAAATATCTAGACCTTTATTCTTGTATTCTAATAATATATCTTCTAAATCTCTATTTAAATTTGTATTTGTGTATACAAATATTTTTTCTATTCCATGTTTTTTTAAATAATCTGTACCTGGCAAATCATCTTTACCAATGCTATACCTATTGTCGTATAACTCATTTTTTATTATATTTGTTGTATTTATAGATATATTTCTATTAGAATCTAATAAAAAAGCAGGATTTGCATCTGAAGAAATTCTTGCCTCTAACAAATTTAAAGTGCCATTTTTAAGCGTGTTTATTATATTACTATTATCTATAACAGTTTTCTGATTTTCATCTAAATTTACACCATTATACAGCGGTATTGGTCTAAAGCCAAAATCCATAGCAAAAGAAAGTCCTTTTTTTATACTTCCCTCACTTGGTAAATCAATAATTACTATAGTATTTTTAGAGATAGATTCTATTTCAGAAATTACATCCATTTTTAATTTACTTAATTTCAATCTTTTTAAATCATAAGTTTTAGGTATATTTATAAAAAGAGATGGCTTTGTAAAACTAGTCCATATATTCGCATCTTCTTTTGCCCAAATTTTATACATTTCTTTTCCATCCATAAAATCATTAATACCTCCTTTTAATTTTATAAATTATAATTTTGATACTAATACAGGTATTTCACTAGCTGTTTTATCTATTTTTGGAGTTTTACTTGTTCTTGCGTACATTCCCGCAAAAACTCCATCTACAACAAAAACCCCGAGTGTTATATGTAAACCATCTGTAGGTACAGATGTAAACATTTTTTGCATAATCCATTGATTTTTGAATGACCGGGCTGCTTTTTTTATTTTTTTATCCTCATCTAAAGAAACATCTATATTTATGCCTTCCCCTATTCTACCAAATGAAGGTTTTAAAATATAGTTATTATTTTTTAATATTTCATCATCTATCTCTTTTGTTGGCATTAAAAATGATTTCCATGTCGGTATATCAATATCTAAATTATTCCAAACTATTGGTAATCTTTTAGATTGTGTTAAAAGACAAATAGGATGATTAGCTTGTACTATATTTGGGTCGAAAAAAATATTAAAATCAGTTTTTTCAAACTCTAACCATTCTACAGGAAAATATCTAACAATTGCAACTATATCTCTATTATTTTTCAGTTTATTATTTAATAAATTTGGATGTAAATAAGATGATGTATAATTCTTTTTATCCATCAAATCACCAATAAATTTCAAAATTTGATAATCTTCCAAACAAGAAGTATCGTGTAAATATACAATTTTACCAAATTTAATAGTTTTAGATAATAAAGCATTTGTAAATATATTACCGAAATTTTCTGTAGGTATATAATCATTAAAATATTTATGTGCTAATATAGGTAATACGGAGGCTTCTGGATAACCAGCTGGTACATCACTATTTACTTCCGATATTTTAAATCCTTCTGTTGTTGGGTGAAAATCAAAACGCATAAATCTCACATGTTTTTTAGGGTTATATTCACAATTTGATATTTTATTTGCTATTTTTTTTGATATACCCATTTTTATAGCAAGGTTTATTTTATTTTTTAAAGCTTGTTCCATCAAAATAGTTTCATTGTAAAGTTTTATAGATGTAGATTTTAATAAATCTAATTGATTTTTTGTAAGTAGCACAACTTTGTTACTTATTGTAGATTGAATAGAATGTGTAAAATCCCATTTATAAGACTCAAAAATAGCAGAAATTTTATAATCATAAAAATCTTTATATGGTATCTCAGTTAATTTTAAATTTATCATGTTGTCCTTTAAAAATACTTTAGATAAAAACTAAGGAGGCTACCTAATAGGTAGCCTCCAAAGATTTTGTTATTTTATAATCATGTATTGCATAGGTGATAGGCACGTGTACAATAGTAAAAAATGGTTAAATAAAACAGAAAAGTGTTTTTATTCTATTTTACTAAGTAGGTGGCAGGCACTTACATTTTGATTTTGACTATAATCTAACTACGTTTTTGGCCTGTGGACCTTTTACACCCTGCTCTACTTCAAATTCAACATCTTGACCTTCGTCTAATGTTTTGAATCCTTCAGTAAGAATTGCAGAGAAATGTACGAATACATCGTCTTCGCCATCAACAGAAATAAAACCAAAACCTTTTTCTGCATTAAACCATTTTACCTTGCCTGTTTTCATTGAGTGTTTCCTCCTACATGGTACTAAAAAAATTATTTTCGTACTCTATCCTAACATGAATTACCAGATATGTCAACACAATTATGAGAGAATATTTCAAATAATCCGAATGATATTTATGGTAAAAAAACTGTATATATATGTATATTTTCGGCAATAATTTATCAAAAGAACAATAAAATTATAAGGCTTTTGATAAATAAAAACAACAGGTGATGCGAATGAAAAAATATACAATAATTTTTGCAAGTATTTGTATTTTGGTAGGTGGATTTACTGCATATATGGCACGTGCATTTTTGCACAGTCCAGAACAAATGGTAAAAATTTATACAAATCAAACAAATTATGATTATCAAAATTTGATTACACAATATGAAGCATTACTTGCAAATGCAAGGATTATATACAAAACTTTAGATATACGAACAGGAGATTTAACCGTTACAGAAAATCTTATACCAAATTTTATGGTTAATAGAACAAAAGACGAACTACAAAATATTTTCACAAATTGGGAAATATTAAATTTTACAGAAAATGATATAACAATAAAACGAATAATAGAAACTCTACCAGAAGCAGAATATACACTTTCTATAAATGAAGAATTTATAGTAATATTTATAGGTACAAAAGAGGATAACAATATTTTAGAAATAACAACAATGACATATGACCATTTACCCTCAGCAGACATAGAAATATTAGAAAGAGGTATACCATTAGCTAATAGAGATGAATTAATACGTAGACTTGAGGATTTTAGCTCTTAGTGTGAAAAATATATGTTTAGACACTAAAAAGCTATTGCTATTATACTTATCATTTGAGTAATGATAAGTATAAACTAAAACTTATAAAAAAGTGTCTCTTTTCTCTAAATTACTATAGAAATCAAGTCTCTCTTGCACTTTATTATGAATATCTATAGCTGTAAAATCTGTCAGTATCTCAAGCCCTTCATCTACTGTAGATATAGCATAAATATGAAATTCACTATTTTTTACAGCTTCTATTACTTCATCTTTCAAAACCAAATCTACCATATTTTGCAATGGTATTATTACACCTTGTTTTCCTGTTAAATTTCTTTTTTTACAAATATCAAAAAAACCTTCTATTTTTTCTGTAACACCACCTATAGCTTGTATTTCTCCAAACTGATTCATACTACCTGTTACAGCTATTTCTTGAGATAATGGTATTTTAGAAATACTGCTAATAATAGCAAATAGCTCTGTACTAGAGGCACTATCTCCATCTATCCCCGAATAACTTTGTTCAAAACTAATACGCACAGATATAGATAATGGATATTTTTTTGCATACATATTACCCAAATATCCAGAAATAATATGCACACCTTTGTCATGTACCTTTCCACTTAATTTCGATTCTTTTTCTATATTTATAACACCAGATTTTCCTGCATAGCTTGTTGCCGTTATTTTTACTGGTTTGCCAAAAGCATATTCATCTAAATCTATTACAGCTAGTCCGTTTATTTGTCCTATTTTTTCACCCGTTGTATCTATCATTATAATATTTTCGTCTATATGACTTGTTAATTTTTCTTCATATAAACTATTTATATAATATCTATATTCTATTGCTTTTTTTACATGAATTTCATGAATTTTATCATTATTTTCTATTTTTGCAAATGAAAAAGATTCTTCTAGTAATTCATCTATCAGCATTAAATTTGTTGTTAGTTTATCTTTTCTACCAGAAAGCTTTATTACATAATTGATTATAAGAACTTTTGCATCTTTTTCAAAAAAAACATCTTTTTTCTTAGAAAAATTTTCTATATACTTCAAAACAGAATATATGTTTTGAGTATTTGCATTTATTTCATAATCAAAATCGGCACGTATTTTAAACATTTTTTTAAAATCGTCTATTTGTGTACTTAGTATATCATAAAGATAAAAATCACCTAAAAGTATTATTTTTACATTCAAATTTTTTATTTTTTCTGGATTTATTGTGTTTATAGAAATAGATTGAAATTCTTTCAAAGGTTCTATAACAACTTCCTTTGTTTTTAAAAATTTAAACAAACCCTCCATAATAAAAACATTTAAATCTGTAGCTTCTAAAATAAGATATCCGCCATTTGCTTTGTGAATAAAACCAGATAATATTTTTGTAAAATTTGTTGTTAAATTTCCATGCTCACTATCATATTCTATTTCACCAAACATAGATTGGTATGTCAAATTATGACTTAATATTACAGGAGAGCCTTTTGTATTGCTATTATCTACAAAAAGATTTACACCATACTTTAAAAGTGGGTCTTCTATCTCTTTTTTAGAATTCCAAGGAATAAGAGAGCTTAATTCATCTTCATTATAGTTTTCCGGGATAAAATCTCCGAAATTATCTAGTATATCTTCTTTCAAGTCTTTTATATAATCTAAAACTTTTGGATTATCTATATATTTTTCTATAAATTTATTAGTTATTTTTCCAACCAAAAACAAAATTTTTAAAAACTCCATATCTTGAGTTTCTTCTTTTGTTAAATTATCTATTTCACGGATTAAATTCATAGCTTGATGTACATTTTCCTGCAAATTCCCGCTTTTTTCCATTATAGATTCTTTCTTATCATCTTCAAGATTGTTGTACTCTTCTTCCGTTATTATTATACCATCTACTATTGGCATAAAATATATACCTGTTCCTGTTGTTTTAACACCAAAGTCGTGTTTTTTTGCTTCTTTAGATATATGTTTTATTATTTCTTCTCTTTTTTTGTTATATTCTTTTGATATAGATGTTTTACTTTCTTCAAAATCTTGCCCGAGTATTGTTTTTGGTATTTCAAATAAAAGCTCTTCTATTAAATTTTCTATATCTTTTTTTAATTCTTTTCCAAGACCTGCCTTTGTTTTAATAAAAATAGGCTCTTTGGGGTTTTTGAAGTTGTAAACATAACACAAATCTTCTGGAGTATTCTTTGTTTTTGCTATTTCATGTATATATTTCTTTGCCACGTCAAGCTTACCAAAACCCAAATCACCTGCTAAATATATATTGTATCCATCTGAATCTATGTTTAGCCCCAATTTTAAAGCAGCTATAGCACGACTTTGAAAATTATCTAAATAGTCCATATTTTCTATTTCTTTATAATTTTCATCATAGAATTTATTAACTATTTCTTCTATATCAAAATTTTTAAGTTCTGTATATTTAAGTTTTCTTGCCATCGGAACCTCTAGGTATTATATTTTTGTTACTAGTTTAATCATTATTTCAATTTTTTCATCATTACTATAGCATCCTCGGTTGGATTTTTATAATAATTTTCTCTTATTCTACTTTTAGTAAAGTCTAATTTTTCGTATAAATTTCTTGCTACTATGTTACTCAACCTTACTTCTAAAAAAACAGAAGAGATATTTTTTGAAATAGCTATTTTTTGAATTTCTAAAATAAGTTTTAACGCTGTCCCCTCTCCCCTATGTTCTGGTAATACTGCTAAATTTACTATATCACAACTATCTGTCATTTGCCACATTCCACAAACTCCTATTACTTTTTTATCCTTTTTCGCTATCAAATATATTGTAAAATTACTTTTTATATCTTTTATTAAATTTTCTCTGGAAAAAGAGTCATCTATACAAGTATTTAAAATATTGAACACATCTTCAAAATATTTATCTTCAAATTCACAAATTTTCACTTTAGATATTTCTCTTACAGCCTGTGGTTTTCTTATGTACATAGGCTCTATATCATCATAATTTTTATCTTTATAAAGTGTTGAAACAATACCAAGACTAAAAGCACTTTGAAAAACCATTTTTGACAAAATAGTATCAAAATCTTGTAAATATTTCTTATAAACTAATACCCCATCACCTACAAAAATAGCATTTTCAAAATTATATTTTTCCATTATTTCTTTTATATTCGATACACATTTTTCTATGTCTGTAACTAAATATTCACTAATACGATAAAAATCCAAATAATTTTTTTCTTTTTTATAAAAATTAACTGCTATTTCTTCATTTCTAGTAAAATAAGATGTATAAACTAAATTTCGCCTAGCATTAATAATCGGTACAATTATACTCTTTTTGTCTAAAACATTATATGCTACCACACTTAAAGTAGGTACTTGTACAATTGGTATACCCCAACCATACGACAAAGCACAGGCAGTAGACAAGGCAATACGAATACCAGTAAAAGAACCTGGTCCTGTAGATACTGCTATTTTTTCTGGTTTTATATTCGTATTATTTAATATAATATCTATCATTTTCATTAAATTTTGTGAATTACTAAGACCATTATTCAAAGTATATTCGGCTATCAAATTACAATTTTGCAGTATACCTACAGAACAAATATTATTAGACGCTTCTATTGCTAAAATATTCATATTTTACAATCACCTTTACTAATCTAAAATTTTCTCCTTTTATTTCATCTTTTTCTATGTTTATTTCTATATACTTATCAGATATAATATCCTTTGCATATTCTCCCCATTCTATAAGACATATACCGTTACCAAAAAAATATTCTTCAAAACCTTGCTCGTATATATCATTTTGGATTCTATATAGATCAAAATGATATAATGGTAATTTACCCTTGTATATATTCAAAATATTAAATGTTGGGCTTGTTATATTTTCATCTATTCCAAGACCAATTGCAAATCCTTTAGAAAAAATAGTTTTACCAGCTCCTAAATCACCATTTAAAATATATATATCTTGTGGTTTTGCTAAATTACCTATTTTTTTAGCTATTTCTACTGTATCTTCCACCGAAAATGATTCGTATTTTTCTATTTTTTCCATAAAAATCGCTCCATATTTAAAATGATTTTTTAATTATATCACATTTCAATAATAATAAATAATATACTTTATTGAGCTGATACATGACCCAAAATAACATTGCTTTGACAATTTCAAATTAAAAACTTATAATTTACATAGAAAAATATCAACGCATAGGAGAAAGTATGGAAAAAAATAAACTCACTTTAATAAAGATACAAGGAAGAGTTCTTTTTCCTAAAATTTCTGCACAAATAGAAGTAGAAATTACAGAAGATATCTTTGGTTTTGAAGAGTTTGATGAAGAGATACCTGTATTTGTTTCTACAAAAATAGAAAATTTAGAAAATCACAATAAAAATGTTAATATCGATTTTTTTGAGACAGGTGTTATAGCAACTATAATAAAATCTACAAAAGTTACAGATAAATTGTACAGACTTAGCTTTATAGCAAATGATAAGGCAAGAGTAATAAATATTACTAAAGACTATGTAGATGTAGAAATTTTAGAAGATATAAAAGATATAGAAATAAGTGAAGATGAAAAAGCTGTATTATTAAATCTTGCAAAAAGCAATTTTGAGAGCTATAGCAGGTATAGTAGGGTTTCTGCTGAAGATTTCGAATATGTAAAAAATTCAAATGACATTTCATCTTTAACATACAGAATAGTTTATGGAATAAATGCAGATGTAAAATCAAAACAAGAAATATTAGAAGATAATAATCCTTTAACAAGGTTAAAGAGTAGTATAATTCTTATACAGCGTGAACTAGAGAAAATGCTTATAGGTCGTGAAATACTTTCAAATGTAAAAGTAAATGTAGAAAAGCACCAAAAAGAATACTATCTAAGAGAACATATGAAAGTTATAAAAGAACAATTAGGTGAAAAGGATGGTGATTTTGAAGAATATCAAAAACTTATAAACAATTTGAAAGCCGATGAAATTGTAAAAGAAAAATTAAATAAAGAGCTTTCAAAACTTCGTAGAATACCTAATACATCTCAGGAGTCTTCTATTGTTCGTGAATATTTAGACCTTGTTTTAGAACTTCCGTGGGGCGATAAAACTACAGAAAATAATGATATAAAAAATGCTGAAAACATACTTGATGAAGACCATTTTGGTCTTATAAAAGTAAAAGAAAGAATATTGGAATTTTTAGCAGTAAGAAATAAAACAAATGGATTAAATGCTCCTATTATATGTTTAGTAGGTCCTCCAGGTGTTGGTAAAACTTCTATAGCAAAAAGCATAGCAAAAGCTTTAAATAGAAAGTATGTAAGGATTTCCTTGGGTGGTTTACACGATGAGTCGGAAATAAGAGGTCATAGAAAAACATATCTTGGCTCTATGCCCGGTCGTATAATAGCTGCCATAAGGCAAGCAAAAAAAGATAATCCCTTAGTTTTACTAGATGAGTTAGATAAAATAAGTTCTAGCCATAGAGGCGACCCAACATCTGCACTTTTGGAAGTTTTGGATAAAGAACAAAATATTACTTTTAGAGATAATTATGTAGAAGTTCCTTATAATATTTCTGATATTTTGTTTATATGTACAGCAAACACTTTGGATGGAATACCACCAGCATTGAAAGATAGATTAGATATTATTCAGCTTTCAAGTTATACTTTTAAAGAAAAAAGGGAAATAGCAAATAATTATTTAATTAAAAAGCAGATAGAAAATCATGGTATTGAAGATGATTTTCTGGTGATAGAAAATAGTGCATTAGATGATATTATAAATTATTACACAAAGGAGGCAGGTGTAAGGCAACTAGAAAGACAAATAGAGTCTATTTGTAGAAAGGTTGTAAAAAAATCTTTAGAAAATAATGAAAAAATCACTATAAATACAGATAATCTTGCTGATTATTTAGGAAAAAGAAAATTTAGAATACGAAAAGTAAAAGATGTTTCAGAAGTAGGAATTGTAAATGGATTGGCATATACCTATTTTGGTGGTGATACACTTTCTGTAGAAGTAAATAAATCATCTGGTCGTGGAAAATTGAAGTTAACAGGAAATGTTGGAAAAGTAATGGATGAATCTGCAACTGCTGCATTTAGTTTTATACGTTCAAATTGTTCTACACTAGGAATAAATGAAGATTTTTATAGAAAAATAGATATGCATATACACATACCAGAAGGAGCAACCCCAAAAGATGGACCATCTGCAGGGATAACTATGGCTACAGCAATGGTATCTACTCTATCGAATAGACCAGTAAAAAGTGATGTTGCGATGACAGGAGAAATAACAATACGTGGTAAAGTATTGCCAATAGGTGGTCTAAAAGAAAAAGTATTAGCTGCAAAAGCTGCAGGTATAAAAACTGTTTTATTACCACAAGACAATGAAAGTGATTTGCAAGAAATAGAAGACTATGCAAAGGAAGGTTTGGATTTTGTTCTTGTAAATGATATTCATCAAGTTCTCGAATATGCATTGGTATAAAATAGAACTTAGAGTCAACGTTTTAATTATTTTAAAGGAGAAATAAATGTTAAAGAAAATTTTATTAATTATAACTTTTGTATTTATAAATGGAAATACTGTACTTGCGAGTAATCCGACAATTACAAGACCAGTGCCACCAAATCTTATTTTTTGGGAGATAGCTGAACATATACCTCACGATAGCCCAGATTTTGAATTATTTTTGTCTAATCAAATTGCTGTAAGTGTATTAAGTACGCAACCGATTCAAAATAGCTCGACAAGTATAAATGAAAAGCCTTGGTGGTTTTCTTATATAAACCCACGTACTATCGTTTGGAATGAGGATAATTCTGCAAATATTTCTAGTTGGTTTTATAGTGAGGAAGATTTCAATTTCTGGATGTCATATTGGTTTTCAACTACAGATAATTTAATGCTACCAGAATGGAATCCACTTTGGCATTCTGGAATGAACTAATCAAAAAATATAATTTGAAAGGTTTTATATATGAAAATTGTTATCTTAGATGGTTATTCTTTAAACCCTGGGGATTTGAGTTTTAAAGATTTTGAAAAATTTGGAGATGTAAGTATTTATGATAAAACATCAAAAGAAGATTTACTAGATAGAATACATGATGCAGAAATTGTAATAGTTAATAAAGTACCTATTTTAAAAGAAACAATAGATAAATGCAAAAATTTGAAATATATAGGACTAACAGCAACAGGATATGATAATGTAGATGTAGAGTATGCGGGAGAAAAAAATATAATTGTTACAAATGTTCCTGCATACAGTACATTTTCTGTTGCCCAATTTACTATATCATTACTACTAGAAATATGTAATAATGTTTCAAAACATAATAAAGTTGTAAAAGATGGAGAATGGGAAAATATTCCTTATAAATGGTATTCTTTCGATTTAAGACTTATGGAGTTATATGGTAAAACTATAGGCATAATAGGTATGGGTAGAATCGGAAGAGCTGTAGCAAATATAGCAAGTGCCTTGGGAATGAACATAATAACATATGGTAGTAAGAAAGATAATAGTGATATAGCAAAATCTGTATCGTTTGACGAACTTTTAAAAAATTCTGATGTAATATCTTTACATTGTCCACTATACTCTGAAACTAGAGGTATAATAAATAAAGATTCAATAGAAAAAATGAAAGATGGGGCAATAATACTCAATACATCACGTGGAGGGCTAATTGTGGATGAAGATTTAGCAAATGCACTTAATACTGGTAAATTGTATGCTGCAGGGTTAGATGTTGTATCTGTAGAACCCATATTAAAAGCAAATCCACTTTTAAAAGCTAAAAATTGTTTTATTACTCCCCATGTTGCATGGGCTCCAATAGAGAGTAGAGAGAGACTCTTGAAAGTTGTTATACAAAATTTACAAGATTTTTTAGATAATAAATTTGTAAATTTAGTGAATTAGATTATTTATAAAAATTTAGGAGGAAATATTCAATTTACAATTGTGAATTGACACAAAATTAAGATGAAAATATTAGAAGATTTAACAAATGCATTTGGTACACCAGGATTTGAAGACGATGTAGCAAATATAGCAAAAAAATATATAAATGCTGAAACAGAAAAAGATGGAGTGGGTAATTTATATATTAAATCTAAAAAATACGATGAAAATAAACCAATAATAATGATAGATGCACATATGGATGAAGTTTCTTTTATGATAAAGCATGTAAACAAAAATGGTACTCTTTCATATATAAGTCTTGGTAGCACTATAGCATCTTCTTTTACAGCACAAAAAATGGTAATAAGAAACAAAGATGGCGAACTTGTAAAAGGAGTTATATCTACTAGACCACCTCATTTTTCTCAAAAAGATGTAGATTTAAGCCATGATAGTTTAGTTATAGATATTGGGGCTAGTTCTAAAGAAGAAGCTATAAACAATTTTAAAATTGGTCCAGGTTGCCCTGTTGTTCCAGATGTTTTTACAGAGTTTGATGAAAAAAATGACCTTGTTTGGGCAAAAGCACTAGATTGCCGTGTAGGATGTACTGCTCTTATAGAAGTAGTAAATGAACTACAGAACGAAAATTTAAATGTAAATATTTCTGCAGTTTTAACAACACAAGAAGAAGTTGGTTTGCGTGGGATAAAAGTTGCAGCTAGAAAAATAAAACCTGATATTGCAATAGTTTTTGAAGGTACTCCAGCAGACGATACTTTTTTGGATGAATATGAATCTCAAACAAGAATTAAAAAAGGGCCTATGCTTAGACACATAGATGCACAAATGATAACAAATCCTAAATTTCAAAAATTCGCACTAGAAATAGGAGAAAAATTAGGTATACCAACTCAAGAGGCAATAAGAACAGGTGGTTCTACAAATGCAGGAGTATTGCATCTTTCGCATGAAGGAGTACCTACAATAGTTATTGGTACTCCGGTTAGGTATATTCACACACCTAATACTGTTGCTTGTCTTAGCGATTTAAAAAATGCTATTAAACTTGCAAAAGAAGTAATAAAAGCACTTGATAAAGATATTATCGAAAGTTTTAAATAAATTTAAAAATATCTTGAAGTAAAATAATTATCATGGAGTAGATAGATGTATAAAGAAATAAAAGAAATACACAAAAAATGGCAAGAGTATTTAAATACTTCTTTAGAAGTGCGTGGCTGGGTTCGAAGTGTTAGAAAAAATGCAGAAGTTGCTTTTATAGATTTAAATGATGGTACATCTTTTGAAGGTATACAAGTAATTGTGAATTTAGAAAATATAGATATAACAGAAATTTCTACAGGTTCTTCTATATCAGTAAATGGCATATTAGTAGAAAGTCCTGCAAAGGGCCAAAATTTTGAAATAAAATCAGATAAAATAGAGGTGATTGGAAAGTCTGCAGAAGATTATCCACTACAAAAAAAAGGTCATACAAAAGAATATTTGCGTACTATAGCTCATTTAAGACCAAAAACAAATTTATTTTTATCTGTTTTTAGAATAAGGTCTATTGCAAGTTTTGCAATACATCAATTTTTCAACGAAAGAGGATTTCTATATTTACATTCACCTATAATTACTCCTTCTGATGCAGAGGGTGCAGGTGAAATGTTTACAGTTACAACAAACTTAGCTATAGACCCTAAAGATGATTTTTTTGGAAAAAGAAGTTATCTAACAGTTACTGGGCAACATTCTGCCGAGGCATTTGCACACGCTTTTAAAAATGTATATACTTTTGGACCTACTTTTAGAGCAGAAAACTCTAATACAAAAAGACATGCAGCAGAATTTTGGATGGTAGAACCAGAAGTATCTTTTTGTGAATTAGACGAAGTAATAAAACTATCATACGATATGCTTAAATATATTATAAAATATGTTTTAGAAAATGCAAAAGATGAGTTAGAATTTTTAAATAAATTTAGTGAAGAGGGTTTAATAGAAAAGCTAAATTCTATAGTAAGTTCTGATTATAAAAAAATAACTTATACAGAAGCTATAGAAATTCTTCAAAAAAGTGGTGAAAATTTTGAATATCCACCAGAATGGGGAAATGAATTACAAACAGAACACGAAAAATATTTAGCTGGTAAGGTATACAAAGGTCCGGTTTTTGTTACAGATTATCCAAAAGATGTAAAAGCGTTTTATATGAGACTTAATGATGATGGTAAAACAGTTGCAGCAACAGATTTGTTAGTACCAGGTATTGGAGAATTAATAGGTGGTAGTCAGCGTGAAGAGCGTTTTGAAATATTGAAAGAAAAAATGGAAAATATGGGTCTTAATCCGGAAGACTATCTTTGGTATATGGAACTTAGAAAATATGGTACTGTAAAAAAATCAGGTTTTGGATTGGGTTTTGAAAGATTTATAATGTATATAACAGGTATGGAAAACATACGGGATGTACTTCCTTTTCCTAGAACTGTAAATAATTTAGAATTTTAGCTAAAATAATTGAGTACAAACAAATCATTTTGATTTGCTTGTACTTTTTTTATTATGATAATATTAAAAATGACAAAATCATAACAGATACGAGACCAACCACAGTTGGAACTATTGTACGTTTTAAAATATCCATCGGTGAACATTTTACACTACCTGCAACTATAACTACTACTGCAGCAACTGGTGATAAAGTTCTTGAAAGATTGGCTGCCATTTGCATTGGTAGAGTTATAACGGCACCTTCTATACCTGCACCTGCTGCAATGTCTGGTACAGTACCTACAATAGCATAAAAAAATGCAAGACCACCACCACTAACAATACCTATTAAAGTAGTAGCACCTGTAAACACTAAAGACAATATATTACCAGCATATGGCACACCGTGTACTGCATTCGTTACCATATCTATAACACCTAATGCACGAAAACCTTCTGCCAAAACTACAGCAGAAACAACTAAAGATACAACAGAACCCATACCTTCACCCATTCCATTGAAAAATATTTGCCCATCTTCTGTAATTTGCTTGAAAGATTTTTTACGAATACCTTCTGTAATAAGTGCTATAAAAAATGATATTAGTGTAACTGTAACTACGTCTAGTGTAACTCCTTGCATAAAACCTAAATTTTGAAAAAAGAATAGCAATAGTAGGATTATAAGAGGTAGAACTGGAAAAATACCGTAAAATCCTGGTTTTCGTTCTTGCTCTTTTTTAGATGATTCTGAAGCTATATCTTTTGTATTTAACGTTTCAGGGTTCTTTTTATCCATGTATCTTTGCCAAAAGAAATGTGCAATAGCCATAATTAATAAAGAAGGTATTGAAATAGCGGCGTGCATACCAAAAACATATGTCATTAAATCAATGCCTAATAATTCTGCAACGAGAATATTATCAGCACCTAGTGGAGTTGGCATAATTGTTGCTGTCATTGCAATAACTCCACCTGCTGTTAAGGTAGACATACCAGTACCTTTTAGCGTTGGGTATAAAGTTGCCATAAGAAGAAGTGCCAAAGCAGAAGCTGATGGAACAACTAGAGAAAGCATATTACCTACAATAAATACTACAGGCACAAGGAAATATACAGATTTTATTTTTTTTACAGGTTTTATAAGTGCGTTTACCGTAACATTGTTTGCTCCAATATAAGTCATATATGTAGAGAAACCAAATAATGCCATAATAGTAAGACCTATTGCACCCAATTGTGATATAAATGATTGTTGGATAGACCTAAATGGGTCTAATATATTTATACCTGTTCCTGCTCCATCTGGTGGGAAAATATTGTTTCCGAGTAGTACAGCAATAAACATCAATACTACACCCACTGCCATAAGTACAACTTGAGGGTTATATTTTTTAATAATTAGTACAGAAACTGCACCTAAGCCAGCAAGGGCTATTAAAACTTGTATTACTTGCATTTTGTTTCTCCTATTTCTAAATATCAATTTTAATTTATATTAAATTCAGCTATGCTTTTCATAAACCATTGTTTAAAAATATTTTCATTAATATCTATACAAACACGTGCATTTGCAGGTTTTTTCATATAATTACGCAAATCTATTATTGACGCACCATATGTTAGAGTTCCTGTTGTTTCTATGTCTACGTAAGTGCGTTCTATTGTGAAACACTCTGGACAAAGTATATATGCTATAGCACAGCTATCATACATTTTTAAACCTGTTCCAAAACTACCACCACGATATTTTTTAAATAGATGGTAGAACATATCACCAATAATATTCATGTTTTTTATTTGTTCACTTTCCTCTGGGTAGACCAACGCTTTTAGTCCAACATCTAATGGTGTTACAGTAACTTTCATTCCAGATTCTGTTGCAGTATCAAATACAATCTTAGCAGCTTCTGCGTCGCAATCGAAATTAAATTCAGAAAGTACGCCAGAATTTCCACGTCCAAGACTTCCTCCCATTATTACTAATTCTTCTATACCATAAATAATTTCAGGATATGTTCTTATAGCTAATGCAATGTTCGTAAGAGGACCTATAGCAACTATTGTTATTTTACTATTATTTGCTATATTTTCTGTAATTACGTTGCGAATTGCTTCAACAGCATGTTGCTTTACAATTAAACTTTCGTCTACCTGTTTAAAATCGTACCCATCCATACCCGTTTCACCATGTATATCAGATGCATCTATTGCTTTTTTTATAAGTGGACGTGTAGAACCTTTTGCAACTGGAATGTTTTTATCGAATAAATTTAGTAGTTTTAGTGTATTTAGTGTTACTTTTTCTAAGCTTACATTGCCAGATACAGTCGATATTAGTTTAACATCTAATTTGTCGCTAAATAATGCAAGAGCTAGTGCTACAGCATCGTCTATACCCGGGTCTGTGTCTATTATTATTTTCCTTTTTTCGTATATCATGCAATTACCTCCTTATTATATTTCCGATAAATTTGGTATTGATTCTTGTGCACCTAGCCTTGTTACAGTTATTGCAGACGCTTTTGTCGCAATATCTAAAGCTTCTTTTATGCTTTTACCAGATGCAAGTATTGCTGCTATGGCACCTATATATGTGTCGCCTGCTGCTGTAGTATCTAATGTTTTTACTTTTTTTGCTGTAATTTTTATAATTTCACCATTTGCAAAAGTTATACTACCTTTCTCACCTAATGTTAATATTGGGATTTGTATTCCTTTTTCGTATAAATTTTTAAGGCAATTTATGCTTTTTTCATCCTCAAGGTCTTCTGGGTATAAACCTGTCAAAATTTCACATTCTGTTTGATTTACTACTAAAATATCAATAAAGTTATACAAATTTTCTGGTAATACCATAGCAGGAGCTGGATTTAAAATTGTTGTTAAACCCATAGTATGTGCTTTTTTTATAATTTCAAAAGTTTCTTTTGGAGATGATTCCAATTGCGTTACTAAAATATCTCCTTCTTCTCCTATTTCTTCTAGTATTTCGTTAAATTCTATTGCTTTTACATCATTATTTGCACCAGATTCTAAAATGATTCTATTATCACTATTATTACGTATGATAATTGCAATGCCAGAACTTATTTGCGATGTTAATAAATATTTATCATTAACACCAAATTTTTTTATGGATTTACGAATTTCATTTGCAAAACTATCACTTCCAACTTTACCAAGCATATAAGTTGTTGCACCCAATTTAGCAGCAGCTACAGCTTGATTAGCTCCTTTTCCACCCGGTGAGCTAAAAAAATCTTTTCCTATTAGAGTTTCTCCCTGCGTAGGTATTGTATCAACACCTATTGATAAATCCATATTTAAACTTCCAAATACTATTACTTTTTTTGTTTTTTTCTCCAATATAAAACCCCTTTATTTTGACTTATAATTTAGATAAAACATTAGTTTATTATACAATTTTTTATTGAAATTTGTCAATTTATTAATCTGGTTTTG
>WRGD01000149.1 GCA_009787355.1 Defluviitaleaceae bacterium
CTACATATGAAATTTTTACTGCCCCAAATAGAAATGAAGTAAATGGAATAGTATATTCAACTAAACCATTAGTCTACATGGGAAATATCATAGACAAATTCTGGTTTAGATTTGAAAAAGGCAGAGTAATAGAATACAAAGCCGAAGTAGGAAATGAATTTTTAGAAAAAATGCTAACTCTGCATCCAAATGCAGATTTCCTAGGAGAAGTTGCACTTGTACCTCATTCAAGCCCTATCTCAAAATCTGGATTGTTGTGGTATAACACTCTTTACGATGAGAATGCTAGTTGTCATCTAGCTTTGGGTAGCGGTTATTCATTCACAGTATCGGGAATGGATAGCCTATCCGAAGAAGAGAAAATAGAAAAAGGCTTAAATCAAAGTTTAAGCCACCATGACTTTATGGTTGGTTCTGAGTGTTTAGATATAATAGGAAAAACTCAGGATGGAGAAGAAGTCCAAATTTTCAAAAAAGGCGAATGGGCTATGTTAATGACGCACCTGAAAGAAGTGTAAGAAATAGTGCAAATAATGTTATTAATGGAGGACATGATGAAAACCTTAGTCCTTTTTAGCAATATTAATTATTTTTTACAATAATATAAAGTAATGGTCGAGTACAACATTCACTTATATAATAAAAGACTGGCATTTCGCCAGTCTTTTATTATGATATTATCTTAGGTCGTATGGTGATGGATTTGGAGTATACGGTGGAGAAATGCTTGCAATTGTTATTATAAGACTTTCATTAATTTCAATTGCTAATGTGGCAAATTCAAACCTATATGAAACAAAATAACCACCTTCTCCCATTTTTCAATTATACCAAAAAAATCTGGTTCTCCTAGTATATCTATGATTTGTTGAATATGAGTTTTTCCTATTTCTATTCCAAAAAAATTTCCTTCAAAGTATGAAGACACTGTTCTTAATATGTTTGTTGGATTAAATGTATTGTTATTATAATCATCAATAAGTAAAATAAGGTTACTATTTTCTTCATCTTTCAATCTATTCATTCTGGATTGAAGAAAGATTGTATCTCAACACTTGTTGATACGCAACTAAAAATTATATAAAAATTTTAAACTAAAAATCCAAGAAAAATTACAGTGTTTTTAAAAATTCTTAAAGCTTAAAATATATGTTATTGAAAATTTTAAGTTATAGTTTTTATTTCAATTTATATATATGTATGCTACAATTATATAAATTTTTCGTTTAGGAAGGAAATCAAATGAATATTTTAATAATTGGAAAAGGTTCAATGGGAAATGTACTTGCAAAAGAAGTTGAAATGCTCGGTTATAATTCCATAATTAGTAGAGATTTACAAGATATATATTTAAAAGAAAACAAGAAATTTGATGTAATAATAGATTTTTCACATACTAGCAATTTGGATAATATTTTTGAATATTCAAAATTGAATAAAACGCCAGTTGTTATTGCAACAACTGGTTTTAATAATTTACAGTTTAATAAAATAAAAGAACTTACCAAGTATATACCAGTATTATATAGTGCAAATTATAGTATGGGTATTATTTTGTTAAATCAAGTATCTAAACAAGTATCTAAAGTTTTAAAAGATTTCGATATAGAAATAATAGAAAAACATCATAAATATAAAATAGATTCACCATCTGGAACAACAAAAATGTTACTTAATTCTATTTGTGAAAATAACGAATATAAAATATCAAATGGAAGAGTAGGAGAAAAAAAGAGAACAAAAGAAGAAATAGGAGTACATTCTATTAGAGGAGGTTCTATAGTAGGTGAGCACGAGATACTTTTTATAGGAGAAGAAGAGATATTTTCTATAAAACATGAGGCATCTTCCAAATCCATTTTTGCAAAAGGAGCTATTATAGCTGCAAAATGGCTAATAGGAAAAGAAAACAAATTGTACAACATGGTAGATGTTTTAGAAAACCTTAAAATAAGAGATTAAAAAATTATAGATAAAATTTCTAAATATTAAAACATTGATTATACACACCTTAATTGATATAATGTGATTATTATTTTAGTGATTTAAAAACTTGACTGTTAATAAAAACTGTCAAGTTTTTTTGAGGAGCTTATGATACATATAACTAACGAGAAAATAGAACAAAAAGAACAAACAGCAATAACAATAGGAAATTTTGATGGAATTCATAAAGGTCATATAAAATTAATAGAATCTACTATAAAATATGCAAAAGAAAAAAAATTAAAATCTCTTGTATTTTCATTTTATCCTAATCCAAGAGAAGTTATAAAAAATACAAATTTAAATTATATTTTAACACGTGAAGAAAAGAAAAAATTAATAAAAGATTTAGGAGTAGATGTTTTTGTAGAATATCCATTCGATAAAGAGCTTGCTATTAAAAGTCCAGAATATTTTTTAAACGATATTTTAAAAAATAAGTTAAATACAAAAGCAATATTTATAGGTGAAAATTATAGGTTTGGAAATTTGGGAAAAGGTGATTGTAGCACTATTTTAAATTTTGGAGATGAAAACGGAATATATGTATCAATAGAAAATTTATTAAACATATCGAGTGAAAAAATAGATTCAACAACTATTAGAAAATATATATTAAGTGGGAATGTAATTAAGGCAAATTTAATGTTAGGTCGTTCATTTTCTTTAAAAGGTGTAGTTTCCATTGGAAATCAAAGGGGTAGAACTTTGGGTTTTCCTACAGCTAATATTATTCCAAATGATTACAAAAAAATATTACCACAAAAAGGAGTATATATAACTTCTACATTTTTATTTGATATAAACAAAATATTCCCAAGTATTACTAATGTTGGACATAACCCGACTTTTGATGATAAATCACTAGTAATAGAAACATTTATATTCAATTTTTCTGAAAATATTTATAATCAAATAATCGAAATTAATTTTTTTGATAAAATAAGGAATGAGAAGAAATTTAACAATATTGAAGAATTAAAAGAGCAAATTACAAATGATGTTATTTTGGCAAAAAAATTTCATAAAATATATTAAAAAAATTGCTTATAATCTAAATAAATTTAATTATTTAATCTGTAAGAATATTATTAGGGCGTATTCCTACAGATTAAATAATGGTAATACTCGTTTATTTTTTATCCTCCTAAATAAGCTGTTTTTATTATATTGTCTTGTAATAATGATTTTGAATCTCCAGAACTTATTATTTTTCCAGTTTCTAAAACATATGCCTTGTTAGAAATATTAAGTGCCATCTTTGCATTTTGTTCTACCAATAGTATTGTTATTCCTTTTTTATTCAAATCTTTTATTATATCAAATATTTGATGTATAAGCATTGGAGCAAGTCCCATGGATGGTTCATCTAGCATAAGTAGTTTGGGCATAACCATAAGTGCCCTACCAATTGCAAGCATTTGTTGTTCCCCACCAGACAATGTGCCAGCCGGTTGTTTTCTACGCTCTTTTAACCTTGGAAATTTTGTATAGACAAATTCCAAACGTTCTTTAAAAGTAGATTTTGGTTGTGTATAATGACCCATTTCCAAGTTTTCATAAACACTCTGACCCAAAAATACACGTCTTCCTTCTGGCACATGAGAAAGACCATTTCTTACAATTTTATATGGTTCTGTATTTTCTATATTTTCATTTTTAAATAATATTTTGCCAGATTTACTACGCATAATACCAGATATTGTTTTTAATATTGTACTTTTTCCGGCACCATTTGCTCCTATTAGAGATACTATATTCCCTTCTTCGACAGTAAAACTAACATTTTTTACAGAATGTATATTTCCATAATATATATTTATGTCTTCAACACTAAGCAATTTCTTCTCCTTTACCAAGATAGGCTTCTATTACTTTTTGATTGTTTTGTATTTCTATAGGCAAACCATTTGCGATTATTTTTCCATAATTTAGAACTGTTATTTCACTACATATACCCATTACAAGTTTCATATCATGCTCTATCAATAATATTGCAATTTTAAAATCGTTTTGAATTTTTTTTATTGTTTCCATCAAATCTTCTGTTTCTTTTGGATTCATTCCTGCTGCTGGTTCGTCTAATAATAATATTTTCGGAGAAGTTGCCAAAGCTCTTGTTATTTCTAATTTTCTCTGCGTTCCATAAGATAGGTTCCCAGCATTTTCTTTATATATATCTTTCATATCAAAAATCTCTAGTAGATTTAATGCTATTTCTTTAGCTTTTTTTTCACTTCTAAAATATGTTGGTAATCTTAAAATTGAAGACACTAGATTACAATTTGTTCTATTGTGTAATCCTACCAAAACATTTTCAAGAACAGTCATCTTGTTAAATAGCCTTATATTTTGAAATGTACGAGCAACACCAGCCTTGTTTATAGACGTTATAGACATATTTTTCGTATCATTACCATTAAACAATATACTTCCCCGTGTTGGTTTATAAACCTTTGTAAGCAAATTGAATATAGTTGTTTTACCTGCCCCATTCGGACCTATAAGCCCACTTATTTGAGATGATTTTATAGATTTATTAAAATTATCTACAGCAGTAAGTCCTCCAAAATCTATACCTAAATTTTTACATTCTATTACAATGTTAGACATTTTCTTCTCTCCTTTTAATTCCGATTTTTTCAAGAAAATACGTAAGTGAAAATTCATAACTACCCATAAGACCAGTAGGTTTAAAAATCATTACTACTATAAGTAGAAGTGAATATATTATCATTCTATATTCATTTAAAGGTTGTAAAAAAACAGGTAAGCTAATAAGAACTATAGAAGATATTACAGAGCCGAACATAGACCCCATACCACCCAAAACAACTATCATTAAAATGTTTACACTTGTCATAAAATCAAAATTATTAGGTACTAATATACCTTGATTTCCTGCCATTAATGCACCTGCTATTCCTGCAAAAAATGCAGATACCGCAAATGTAAATACTTTGTAATATATTACATTTACTCCACAACTTCTTGCTGCTATTTCATTATCACGTATTGCTATAATTGCTCTACCATGTTTACTTTTCATGATAAGATGTATAACCATTATTGTAATAATTACACATATGTATACAAGTGTAAAAGTAGAATATCTCGGTATATTTAAAAGTCCTCTTGCTCCATATGTTATATTATCTAAATTGTTAATAACAACACGAATTATTTCTCCAAATCCTAGTGTAATGATAGACAAATAATCACCTTTTAATCTAAGTGCAGGTACTCCTATAATAATACCAAAAATAGCGGCTGTAATCCCAGATATAATTAAACCAACAATTATATTTGAAAATGATGGTAAAATTCCGAGTCTCCAAAAAAGAGATGCCGAGTAAGCACCAACAGCCATAAAACCAGCATGTCCAAGTGGAAGTTGCCCTAAGTAACCAGCTACCATATTTAAAGATACAGAAAGTATAATATAAAATCCTATTTGTATAATAAGAGTATTATGTGCTCTTCCTAAAATATTACTATTTGTAATAAAAAAACCTATAAAAAGGAAGCTAGTAAGTAAAATAGCAGTTACTATATATCTTATATAAAGTGGTATATTTGTTTCTCGCATAAATCCTCCTATACTTTTTCTGCTATATTTTTACCCATAATTCCTGTTGGTTTAAACATAAGAACTATTATTAAAAGTAAAAATACAACACCGTCTGTCCATCCAGATAAACCAAAAGTAATAACTAAAACTTCCAAGATTCCTATTGTATACCCTCCTATCATAGCCCCAGGTATAGAACCTATACCACCAACAATAGCAGCAACAAATGCTTTTAAACCCAGTATACCACCAATATTTGGACTTATTAAAGGAAACCTTAAAGCATATAAAATAGAACCAATACCTGCAAGTGAAGCTCCTACAGCAAAAGTAAAAGTTACTACATTATTTACATTTACTCCCATAAGTCTTGCAGCATCTAAATCTTGGCTTACAGCACGCATAGCCTTACCAAGTCTAGTTCGTTTAACAATAAATGTAAGTACAATCATACTTACTATAGTTACAATAATAGTTATAATAGAATTATTGTTTATATTAATACCAAAAAAGTTAAATACAGTAGGCTCTAAAAGCAAATGAACTGGAAACGGTCTTCCACTAGCACCAAAAAAGAATTGAGATAAATTTTGAAGTAAGATAGATACGCCTATAGCAGTAATAAGTACAGATAGTCTTGGTGCATTTCTAAGGGGTGTATATGTAACTTTTTCTATTATTATAGCAAGTAATGTAGAAGTTATTATTGTAAGAGTAATAACTAACCAAGGGTCGAAACTAGCAGTAAGAGAAAACAAAGCAACATATGCACCTACCATTAAAATATCTCCATGTGCAAAATTAAGTAATCTTATTATTCCATAAACCATACTATAACCAAGAGCGATTAAAGCATATATTGAACCTAATTGCAAACCATTTATAAGTTGAGAAAAAAACAACATTATTGTCTCCTTTTAAAATTAGAAAATTAAATAATATAAAATAGGGGCAGCCATAAGCTGCCCATTTTTTTATTTGAATAACCAAAAAACTTAAAAAATAATTTTAGTTATTAAGTCTTAGAAGTTACCCCAAAAAACTTCTTCTCCATTAACTATTTGAATAATAAATGCAGTTTTTTGTGGATTGTTATAGTTATCAAAAACAATATGACCTGTAACAGCATCTATATCTGTATTTGCCATATTTGCTATCACAGCATTTCTAAAATTATTATTAGATGGAGAATATCCATCATTTACTGCCTGTTCTATAGCATATATTAATATTTTGGCTGCGTCGTATGCCTGTGCTGCAAACATATTTGGAACAGTTTCAAATCTCAACTGGTAATTTGCAACAAAATCCTGTACTATAGGTGTTGTACTTTGTGCATAAAATCCAGATAAGAAAAACGCTCCTTCTATAGGACTAGGGTCTCCAATGTAAGATAAAGCACCATCCCAACCATCAGCCCCGAGCATAACTGTATTTATACCAGCAAGAGCACTTTGTGGACCTATTAATGCTATATCTTGATGATAAGCAGGTATAAAAAAAACATCTGGATTTGTAGTAGCTATATTTGTTAATTGACCTAGAAAATCTACAGTATCATTTCCAAAAGATTCTTCTGCAACTATTGTTATTCCTAATTCTGTAGCTCTTTGTGAAAATGCATCACGTAAACCAATAGAATAATCTGTTTCACTATTAAATAGTATAGCTGCTGTATTTGCACCAATTATTTCTCTCGCAAATTCTGCCATTTTTTCGCCCTGAAAGGGGTCTATAAAACTTGCTCTAAAAACATTTCCCCAAGGTTCTTCTGTCGCTGTATTTATTGTTACATTTCTGTGAGTAGATGTAGCAGAAATCATTGGCATATTATCTTCATTTGCAAAAGGAGCAACGGCAAGAGTAGCTCCACTTGTAACACTACCAAGTATTGCAGCTACATTTTGGTCCATAAGCCAGTTATAACCTACTACAGCTTCTGTAGGGGTACCTTGCTCATCAAAAATTACATATGATATTTGTAGTCCTCCACGTGCGTTGTATTCATCTATAAAAAGTCTTAATCCTTCGTAAACAGAAACACCAAAATGTGCAACAGAACCAGTTAGAGGAGCTAATATACCAATAGTAACTTCGTTTGTATTATTTTGATTGTTTTCTGCAGAGCCACAACTTGCAAAAAATAATATAATAAAATTAACATTTAAAAATTTCAATATTTTTTTCATTATTTACCCCCGTATATGTATCTTGTTAAAAAAAAATTAAAGTTTATATACTATACATTTTTTACCCATGCATGTCAATAGTGGTTTTTACAATCTAATTTTCTCTATTTAGATATGACCTAAATTTTGCAACTATTTTTTAAGTATGCTAGAATAAATATGTTAAAAGATAAGCAAAATTATAAACAACAATATTAAATAGGGAATAAAATGAATAATAAAAAAACCAAAATACTTCTAACTATACTAATGTTTCTATCTTTAGCTACTACAATCTACTTTGTTGCTATATATAGAAATATCAATCTTCATATATTATTTGGAATTATAACATCTACTTTACTTACAGTAATATTTTTCATGCAAAGGCAGTGGTTATCACACGCTTCAAAGTCATTTAGAAGTGGTAAAATAGGAGAAAATAATAAAAAAATATTTTTGATAAACATACTTTTATTTAAAATATGGTTTTTTGCAATAATGTCAGGGATAATATCTACTCTTGTATATTTCAATATAATAAGTTTTTTTGAAGATGTCTATACTCTACATGGTCTTACTGCATACTTTGGAAGTTTACTTTTAATAATATATCTGGGATTTAATATATATTTAAAATATTTAACAAAAACAAAAAAGTAAATAAAAACTTTGACTTGCATAGTACGCAATAATTTGGTATCATGTGAGAAGCTGTGGCATTTTGAAAAATTAAAAAATAAGCAATACTGCAAAATTTAGGAGGTACAAAAAATGGCAAATAGATGTAATATATGTGATAAAGGCACAACAACAGGACATAGAATTAGTATAACACGTAGTCAGGTAAGTAGGCGTGCAAATAGAACTTGGAAACCAAATTTAAAAAAAATAAAAGTTGTGTTACCAAACGGAACTGTAACAACTTCAAAAGTTTGTACAGCTTGCATAAGGTCAGGCAAAATAAAACGTGCTTCTTAGTTACAAGTTTATAAAAACCAAAGCATAGTTACACTAGTGGTTAATTCGAATTACTTCTAAAAACTACTTACTGTTTGCTTTGGTTTTTTTTATATTTGCACAAAGTTACCTTTAAAAATTATCTAATGAAAGGAACTATATGCATACAACAAAAGAACAAATGGAAAAAGTAATATTAATCGGGTTTTCAGAATTATCAGAGCTATCAGAACTTGCAAAAACAGCTAACTTAAATGTAATAGGTGAACTAATACAACCAAGAGAAATGCCTCACCCCAAAAGCTATTTTGGTAAAGGCAAATTAGAAGAACTAAAACTATACGCTACAGAGTTAAATGCTACAATGGTAATAGCAGATGATGAGCTATCAAGCAATCAAATAAAGCATATGAGCGAAGTTTTAGAAATAAAAGTAATAGATAGAACAATGCTCATTTTAGATATTTTTGCAAGTAATGCAAAAAGTGCAGAAGCTATAGCACAAGTAGAAATAGCACAACAACGCTATAATCTAGCAAGACTAACAGGTTTCGGTATAAATATGTCTAGGTTAGGTGCAGGTATTGGTACTAAAGGGCCTGGAGAAAAAAAACTAGAGACTGATAGAAGGGCAATAAGAGCTAGGATAGACGAACTTTCAAAAGAACTAGAAAACTTAGAAAACCACAGAGCTACACTTCGTAAATCTAGAATGAAAAACAGTGAAATTATATTATCTTTAGTTGGATATACAAATGCTGGAAAATCCACTCTTATGAATTATCTTACAAATGCAAATATTCTTTCAGAAAATAAACTTTTCTCTACACTAGATACAACAACTAGAAAAATGCAGGTCGATTCCCGTGAAATACTTATTACAGACACAGTAGGTTTTATAAAAAAACTTCCCCATACTCTTATAAAAGCATTTAGGTCTACACTCGAAGAATTAAAATACGCAACTATTATATTACACATTGTAGATGTATCAAACAAAAACCACAAAGAACATATGGATGTTGTGTACGAAACATTAGAGCATTTAGAATGTAATAATATTCCTATTATAACTGTTTTCAATAAAATAGATAATACAAGCAAGATAGATATTTTTACGAACGACGAAAAAGCAAGTAATATAGTAGGAATTAGTGCAAAAACAGGTGAAAACATAGATGAATTACTAAAAATAATAGAAAAAACTTTAGGAAACCTTACAACAAATCTAGAGCTATTAATACCATATAGTCAAGGAGATGTTTTAAGTTCTCTACACAAAGATGAATTGATAATAGAAAAAGAATATCAAAATGACGGAATTTTTGTAAAAGCAAATGTAGACAATAAAAATATTCAGAAATATAAAAATTTCTGTGTGTAGCATAAAATAAACAAATCTACACAATAATATAATATCCTAAAATATTTAAATAAAAGTGAGCAATTTCAAAATGATTTTATAACATTTAGAAAATGCTTACTTTTTTATTTTAAAATACTTCTCGAACAAAAAAATTTTACCGAAAATTGATTTTTTAATTGATAAATCATAAAAAAAATGTCCAAATATTGATTTAAATTTTTGTTAAATTTGAAAGATTAAAATAAGGTATATATATAATTTATAAAAAAATTCACTAAATTTTCAGTTTATACAAATAAATTTTTAGCGATTTTTAACAAAATATTAAACAAAATAATGAATTTTAATTTCAACACTGTCATTTTTTAGACAGTGCAATAGTCATCGTTCGACAAGAAAACGGACTTTTTTCATCATATATGTCGAAATGTTTTTGTTGAATAAATGGGGTATGTCAATTATTATATTAATGTGCTTGAGAAACGGCACAAAAAAAATCAGTATGATTTGAAAATTAACAAAAAAAATAAAAAAATAATTTTTTAGGAGACCAGGGATATGGTAGAGAAATTTTTGCAAGAATCAATATTAGTAAGAACGGAAGACAACAAGGTATTAAAATTAAATTACTATGTAACAAAGAACAAATCATCTGTGTATGGAATTGCTATTAATAAATACCAAAAATTAGACAGAGATATTGTAGAACCAAAAAAATCAAAATTGATATATGATTTGTCTAAAGATTATTTATCTTTTGAAAGTAAAAACGATGAAAACTTTGCTTTAGTAGAAAGTGCAGAAACTGTAGGAATTACATATTCTAGAACTGAAGCTTTCCGAATATGTAATTTACTTGCAACACGTAGTGTAATGCCTTGTACAGTTGATGAAATAATAGAAGACTTAGAAATATATTCTGGTAGTGTATTAGACTCAGATAATTCAAAATTGTTGGGTTAATTAAATAGAGGAATAGCCCTTATGGGGGCTACTCCTCTAAAATTAATAATATTTTTTATTTGAAAACGAAATACATAAAAGTGTTGACAAAATAATATATAATTCGTATAATAATTATATGCTATTTATTTCAATCGGTAGCACATAATAGTTCTAATATGATATTATTTCAAACAAATTTAAAAAACGATAATATGAAAGATAGGTGTTTAGACTATGGCATTGTTTTTGTGCTTATTAAGTATGGGATACATAATTCTTCCTTTAGGAGAAATTTTTTCATATTAAATTAATTGTGTAATTATGATATTTAAAAAAATTAAAAAATAAGGAGGTCAAAATATTGACTAAAGAAAATGAAAATGAAAATGAAACAGAAGTTGAAATATTAAATAAAGAATATTTAATAAATTCATTTTTTTATCTAGGTGGCAATAGCAACCCTGAAAGAACTGCAGAACTTCAAGAAAAATTAGAAAAATATATAAAAATAAATGGTTCCGACAAACAAATTGAAGATATTTTACGTTTAATTGAAATGTATAATTTGGAAGCCGAATTTAATGATTTTGAAAAATCTTGTGAAATTGTAGCACCAATAATTGAAAGAGCTAATGCTCAAGATGAATTTGATTTATTCGATATTAGAATTATTACAGTTGCTGTTGGTCATACAAAAAATTATGCACAATCTTGGTTGATTGGTGAAAAATTGTTGAGAGATTTAGAAAAATATAAAAATCATCATAGATATTCTAAGATAAAAATGGCTATACATTCAAATGTTGCTTATAGACCAAAGCGTGCAAAATATTATGAAAATGTATCAGATTACGAAGAGTTAAAAAAACAATTTTCGATACATATAGAAGAGGCTATTAGATTATGTAAAAAGGAGGACCTTCAAGCTGCTCTTGGTACAAATTTTGTTAGAAAAGGAATCTTCGTAGGCGATCTTGATATTATTGAAAAAGGTTTAAGTTTAATTAAAGAAAATGGAACTGAGAAAAGTTATGAAATGGCATTGAACGATATAAATGAACATAAATCGTTTATTAAATTTCCTGTAACAACACTACAATTAAAATCTATAATTGGTAAAAACATTAAAATACACAGAAAAGTAAACAGAATTAGATGCGAAGAATTGGCAGATATGTTGGGTATTAGTGGTTCTAATTTAAGGCACATAGAAAGAGGATACAAGGCTCCTAGTTTAAGTATTTTATTTAAATTATCTGGATTTTTGAAAGTTTCTATAGATACCCTTTTCCATGATACAAGCAAAGAAACACCACTTAGAGACAAAAATGCATTAGAATTGAACGAGATTAGTACAATTGCATCAAAACTAACCGATAAAGAGTTAAAATCTGCGGTAATTATGCTTAGACAAATTTTACATCTAAGAGAAGATAATCAAATATAATTATTTTATCTGAAATTGAAAGCCCACAATTTAAATATTGTGGGCTTTTGTTAGATAAAGAATTTTTTATAACAAAGCTACTAAAATAAAAAGCAAAACATAATTTTATTGCTGTACTTTAAATGTAAAATATGATAACATTGTTTTAATAATATAAAAGAATCGAAAAAAAGTGAGGTGAAAAATACAGTTAAAATTTAGCTGATAACATATGCACAAATTGGTACAAGAAGCAATAACATTTGACGATGTTCTTATAGTTCCTAGAAAAATAAAAGAAAATAATTTAAAAACCGATTTAAAAACAAAACTAACAAAAAAATTATATATAAACTCACCACTTGTAAGTTCCCCTATGGATACAGTTACAGAGGCAAGAGTAGCAATATATATGGCAAGATACGGTGGAATAGGTATTATACACCGTAATATGTCTATAGAAGCTCAGGTTGCAGAAGTAGAAAAAGTAAAACGTAGCGAATTTGGAATTATAAAAAATCCATTTTCATTAGGTCCAAATGCTTATTTATACGAAGCTGAAGATTTAATGAAAAAATATCGTGTTTCTGGGCTTCCCATAACAGAATATGACAAACTTATAGGTATTATTACAAATAGAGATTTACGCTTTGAAACAGATTATTCAAAAAAAATCTATGAAGTAATGACAAGAGAAAATTTAGTAACAGCAAAAGAAGGTACATCTCTATCAGAGGCAAAAGCAATACTCGACAAACACAAAATAGAAAAATTGCCTATAATAGATGAAAACGGGGATTTAAAAGGTCTTATAACAACGAAAGATATAATGAAAGCAATACAATACCCAAATTCTGCAAGAGATTCTACTGGTTGTCTTTTGGTTGGTGCTGCTGTTGGAATAACAGATAATTATATGGATAGAGTTTCATTACTTGCAGAAAAATTAGTAGATGTAATTGTAATAGATACTCCTCATGGGCATTCGGAAAAAGTAGCAAATGTAATATACGAAATAAAAACAAAATATCCAAATATAGAAGTAATAGCGGGAAATGTTGCAACAGAAGAAGCTACGAAATATCTGATAGATTCTGGGGCAGACGCAATACGTGTAGGAATAGGTCCGGGTTCTGTATGTACTACTGGTATTGCATCTGGAGTTGGTATGCCTCAAATTACAGCTATTTACAACTGTGCAAATGTCGCATCTAAATTTGGAGTGCCAATAATAGCTGATGGAGGTATAAAAGTAATAGGAGATGTTACAAAAGCAATTATAGCAGGTGCCAACTCTGTTATGATGGGATATATGTTTGCTGGTTGCGAGGAATCTCCTGGAGAAATAGAAATTTTTCAAGGAAGAAAATATAAGAAATATCGAAGTTTTCATTTAAATAGAGAAAATCAAATTAATAACATTGGGCTTATGTTACCAGATGGTGTAGAAGGTCGTATAGAATATAAAGGCTCTATAAAAGAGGTACTTAAAAATATTTTAAGAGGAATTAAAGATAGTATGTATTACTGTGGTTCTTTTACAATAGATGATTTGATAAAAAATGGTGAATTTGTGAAAATAACAACTGCAGGTTATAGGGAGAGTCTCCCTCATAGTATCGAAGTTACAAAAGAAGCACAATATAAATAAAAAATTTTAGAAAAATAAAGAGATTTTTAGAAAAAATAAGGAAATTTTGAAAAATGTTAGATATATCTCTTTTAGGTACTGGAGGCATGGTTCCTTTACCGAATCGCTTTCTATCATCTATGATAATGAGATACAAAAAAACGACAATATTAGTAGATTGTGGTGAGGGAACGCAGGTTACTTTAAAAATGCTTGGATGGGGTTTCAAAAATATAGATATTATATGTCTTACTCATTTTCATGCAGACCATGTTGCTGGATTACCAGGGTTTTTACACACTATGGCTAACTCTGGTAGAAAAGAAGATGTAGTTATTATTGGTCCTACTGGACTTATAGAAGTTGTACAGAGTTTACTTGTTATTGCCAGAATATTACCATTTAAAATAATTTTTAAAGAAATCAACAAAGATACTTTATTAAATTTTGGTGAAATAGATATAAACACAACTTTTTTAGAACATAGAATAATATGTATTGCTTATTCGTTTGAAATTAAAAGAAATGGGAAATTTCATATAGAAAAAGCAAAACAATTAAATATACCACATAATTTATACAATACATTACAAAATGGTAACGACGTAGAATATATGGGTAAAATACTACGCAGTACAGATTTTGTGGGTGAACTAAGAAAAGGATTTAAAATAACATATTGTACAGATAGTAGACCTGTAGAAAGTCTTGTGAGTTTTGCAAAAGATTCCGATTTGTTTATTTGCGAAGGAATATATGCAGACGATAAAAAAATAAACAAAGCGAAAGAATACAAGCATATGCTTTTTAGCGAAGCTGCTACGCTTGCAAAAAATTCAAATTCTAAAGAACTTTGGCTTACTCATTTTAGCCCATCACTCAAAAATCCAGAAGAATTTATAGACGTAGCAAAATTTATATTTGAAAATTCCTACGTAGGCTATGACAGAATTACAAAAACATTTAAGTACAGGGAAGATTAAATGCTAGAAAACATAGAAATAAATATTAAAGAAGATAAAGAAGATAAAGAAAATATTAAAATACTAGGAATAGAAACTTCTTGTGATGAAACAGCAGCATCTGTCGTAATAAATGGTAGAATTGTAAAATCAAATGTTATATCTTCTTCTAGTGAATATCAATCTATTTTTGGAGGTGTTGTTCCAGAGGTTGCTTCTAGAAAACATATAGAAAATATAGGTAAAGTAGTAGATAAGTCTTTAAAAGATGCTAAAATTACTTTAAAAGAAATAAATGCTATAGCAGTTACAAATTCTCCAGGACTTATCGGCTCTTTACTCGTAGGTCTTAACTTTGCAAAAGCACTCTCCTATGCATCTAATATTCCTTTTATAGCTGTTAATCATCTACACGGTCATATTTCATCTTGCTATTTGGAAAGTAATATTAAACCGCCTTTCATGTGCTTGATTGTTAGTGGAGGTCATACACTTCTAGTCCATGTAAAGGATTATTTAAAAAACGAAATTTTAGGAACAACAACAGATGATGCAGTAGGAGAGGCTTATGATAAAATTGCAAGAATTTTAGACTTACCTTATCCGGGTGGTCCAAAGCTTGATAATTTAGCTAGTATCGGAAAAAAAAATATAGATTTTCCTATGTCTTTTGCAAATGATGGTCTTAACTTTAGCTATAGTGGTTTAAAATCTTCCGTTATCAATTATATAAATACACAAAAAATGAAAAACTCTGAAATAATAAAAGAAGATATAGCTGCAAGTTTTCAAAAAGCTGCAATAGATATATTAATAATAAAAATAAAAAGAGCACTAGAAAACACAAAGCTAAACACTGTTGCTATTTGTGGTGGTGTTGCTTGTAATTCTTATCTTAGATATAGTGTTTCTAAACTAGCAAAAGAAGAAAATGTAAATATTCATATTCCAAAAACAATATATTGTACAGATAATGGTGCAATGATTGCATCTGCTGGATTTTATAAATTTTTAAATAAAGAATTTTCAGATTTAGCTACGAATGCTTATTCAACAAACCCCCATATTATATAGATGGGGGTATTATGTCATCTAGCTGTATTTCTATTCTATCACTAAATATTTCTTTTATTATAAATACTTCAATAATCGCTCTAAGCAGTCTAAATCTACTAAAACTACCTTGCTCGTCTTCCAAAATTATTTCTTCTATATCATTTAAATTATTTTTTGCAATTTCCACAACTTGTTCTATAAGTTGATGTAAATATTCTTTTGTTATAAAATCTTCATAAATAGGACTTCCTATATATTCGTTTTTATTTAAAACATCTATTACAAAAGAATATATTTTTTTATTTATTGTGCCAAAAATTTTTTTTTGATATTCGTTTAAAATATCATTGGTGTCCAAAAAATTATTCATATATCACCTATTTTCATAATAATAAATTTTAAAATTTTTGATATTTGTTATTTTCTTTTTATGATACATATATATGAAAATTTTTTGATATTTGACTTCGTAATATTACAATAATATTTCAATTGCTTACGATATTTGAAAAAGTAGAGTATAATAAACTATGTATTTTTTTAAAGAGGTTAGAAATGAAAAAAATAATATCAATATCGAGTATCTTAATTTTGGTAGTACTAATTACTTTTGCTTTATTGCATTTTTTCGAAAAACAAAATATAGAGCAAAATGATATAGAATACATAGTAACCATAAATGGTATAAGAATTCCTATAGATTACTACAAACTATATTTAAGAACAAACATATACCATTTTGAAAACATCGGTGTAGAAACAGGGGAAGATGTATGGCGAATTTCTGTTTCGGGAATATCGGCTTATGAAACTGCTAAAAATCATGCTTTAGAATCTATAATTTTAGTTTCACTTACAAATATGCAAGCTAACATAGAGCTAAATGAATCTCAAATAGAAATGGCAAGAATAGAAGCACAAAATATATTCGACTCTTTCAATAATAGTGAAAAAGAAATATTTTCTTTTGAAACGGTGTTAGATGTGAAAAAAAATATTATACTATACAATGCAACTAAAGAGTATTTAACAAGAAACTATATAGAAAATGAAAGGGATGAAATTTTTAATAATATGTTTAGAGTCTGGCGTGAAAATGCTGTAATAGAAAGAAATATTTATGTTTGGAATAGTATAGACGTAGTAGAATTTAAAAATAAAATTTTGGAAAACTAAATGTATAGATGTACAGAATGTGAAAATAAATCACGAAAATGGATAGGAAAATGTCCAGTATGTAATAAATTTAACACAATGGAAGAGTTTTCAGAAAAAGAAACAAATAAAAAGACAAATGTAAAAGCTGTAACACTTAAAAATATTCACAGTGATGAAGAAGAAAGAATACCCACAAATATAAATGAACTAGATAGAGTTTTGAGCGGTGGAATAGTTTCGGGGTCTCTTACTCTTATAGGAGGAGAACCCGGTGTTGGAAAATCTACTTTGCTACTTCAAATTTGTCAAAGTATGAAAGAAAAACAAATCCTATATATCTCTGGAGAAGAAAGTACATCTCAAATTGTGCTTAGAGCTAAAAGACTTGGTCTTACTTGTGAAAATTTACTAATAATGTCAAATAACAATGTAGAAGTGATAGAAGCTACGTTAGAAAAAATAAACCCAACTTTGCTTATAATAGATTCTATTCAAACAATGTATACTTCTAATATAAATAGTACAGCTGGTAGTGTTTCTATGGTTCGTGAATGCTGTACACGATTTATAAATATTAGTAAAACAAAAAATATAGCTACTATTTTAGTAGGACACGTTACAAAAGAAGGAAGTATAGCAGGTCCAAAAGTTTTAGAGCATATGGTAGATACTGTTTTATATTTTGAAGGAGAAAGAAATTTAAGCTACAGAATAATACGAGTAATGAAAAATAGATTCGGAAGCACAAACGAAATAGGTATATTCAAAATGGAGGAAAAAGGACTTATAGAAATACAAAATCCATCTGAATATATGCTAAGTGGCAGACCGGAAAATGTCTCTGGGTCTATAATAACTTGTACGATAGAGGGGAGTAGACCAATACTTGCAGAAGTACAAGCTCTTGTTAGTGCAACAAGTTTTGGTATACCAAGAAGAACAGCTACTGGTTGTGATTACAATCGTGTTGTTATGTTACTTGCTGTGCTTGAAAAAAAAATGGACTACAAATTATCAAACTACGATAGTTATGTAAACATAGCAGGTGGAATGAAAATAAACGAGCCATCACTAGACACAGCACTAATTACAGCTATATGCTCTAGTTATAAAAACATACCCATAAATCCTAAAATAGTAACTTTTGGAGAAGTAGGACTAAGTGGAGAAATAAGAGCGGTAAATATGGCTGAAAAACGTATAAAAGAAGCGCAAAAACTAGGATTTGAAATTTGTATTATACCAAAAGCAAACGAATATAAAAAAATAGACGGTATGAAGATATTAAATGTAAGTAATATATCTGAACTTTTAAATTTTGCATTTAAAAATACTAGTAAATAAAAATATTGGAGGTTTTGAATATATTTAATTTCGATACAACTTATACAAGTTTACCAGAAAAATTTTTTTCAAAAGAGAATATAAAACCTTTTCCAAATGCCAAAATGCTTATTTTTAATCATGGTTTATCAAAAGAGTTAAATATAAAAAGTTCTGAAAATATAGATATATTTTTAAAACAAAATGAGTATGTTGCAATGGCATTGCAGGGCATCAATTTGGTCATTTTACAATGCTTGGAGATGGTAGAGCTGTTTTAATAGGAGAACATATTAAAGGAAGCCAAAGATATGATATTGTATTAAAAGGTTCTGGTAAAACAGTCTATTCACGACGTGGGGATGGTCTAGCTACTATCATGCCAATGCTTAGAGAATATATAATAAGCGAATATATGAATGCCGTTAAAATACCTACAAGTAGGTCTTTGGCTGTTATTACTACTGGAGATAAAGTTTTAAGAGAAAGAGCATTAGATGGTTCAATTTTGGTAAGAACAGCAGAAAGTCATATAAGAGTAGGTACTTTTGAATATGCAAAGTCCTTTGGAGAGCTAGAAGATGTTAAAAAGTTAGCAGACTATACGATAAATAGACATTTTCCAAATATAAATAATAATATTTATACAGAAAATAAATATATTAGTTTTCTATCAACAGTTGTATATTTACAAGCCTGTTTAATAGCAAAATGGCAAGCTATAGGCTTTGTACATGGTGTTATGAACACTGACAATATGTTTATATCTGGTGAAACTTTAGACTATGGACCATGTGCTTTTTTAGATAATTACGACCCAAACAGTGTATTTAGTTCTATTGATACAGTAAAAAGGTATAGCTATAAAAATCAACCGGGTATAGCTGTTTGGAATTTATCTAGATTTGCAGAAACTATCTTACATTTAATACATGAAGATAGAGAAAAAGCAATAAAAATAGCACAAGAAGAAATTTCGAACTTTTATAATATTTATTTTGAAAAATTTTATAAAGAAATGGCTAGAAAATTGGGTATTATAAAATATGATGAACTTAATGAAAATGATAAATTAATAATAAATGATTTTTTGAAACTACTTGAAGAAAATAATCTTGATTACACAAACACATTTAATGAATTAAAAAATGAAGCAGGACACTTTTTTGAAATAGAAAATACAAAAGATTGGATAGCTAAATGGAAAAGGCGAATAGAACCATTTAAAGAAGAAGCTATAAAAAAGATAAAAAGAGCAAATCCATATATCATACCAAGAAACCATATTGTAGATGATGTACTAGAAAATGCAAATAATGGTGATTTAAATACTCTACAGGATTTTTTAAAAGTTTTAAAAAATCCTTATAATAACTGCGATGATAAATTTAAAAAACCTCCAAAAGAGGGATATAAGTGTGTAACTTTCTGTGGTACTTAAATAAAATTAAAAAAACGCAAGTTACCTAATATGGATAACTTGCATTTTTTAAGTATTACATAAAATCAAAAATTGAAATTACTCCAGAAGCTATTAAAATTACTCCAATTATCATGGCAAATACTGAAGCAGAACCAAGACAAAGTCCAACTATTCCTTGCCAATTTCTTTTTTCTTTTACCAAAGAGATTATACCAATTATAACTGCTGAAGGAGATAAAATCATAGAAAAATCCCATAATATCCATGTAGTAATACCTAAACCAAAAGCAATCCAACCGAAAATAGGAGCTTTCTTTTCCATTATAAAAACCGACTTTCTATATGAGTAATTTTTAAGTTCGTCGTTCATTATAACAATATAATTAGAAATTTACAATTAGTATTATAGCTATAATCAAGTTTAAAAAAAATAAAATATGGATAAAATATAAATATTTAACATATAGTTCCGAAAAACATAGAAAATCACTGATTTATTTTTTACTACTCAAAATAGGATAGTTTTTTTCGAGAAGAAAACTCGAAAAAATAGGTGAATACATGATTATGAAAAAATATTTATTTATCTTTTCCATATTTCTTTTAGGTTGTAGTACACATGCAATAGAAACATTTGTATATGACACAGAACATGAATATTTAAACATATTTACAAGAATAGATAATTACAAATTAGCACCTCTAGAGATAAATGGAAGAGTACATTCTGGAGTACATTTTTTAATAGATAATAATCTAATTAATAGCCAAATAGAAAACTTTGAACAAAATGTGGGCATATCGCATACCATATACACATCAGAGTTTACGCTAGGAGATACAATAAATGAAATATGGCTTTTCGAGCTTATTTCAAAATCACGTATACCTAATATAATACTTAACCCAAGAAATACTCTATCTCCTTTCGACAGAAATGCTATAAATATACTTGCAAATCATCTTGGCAGTCTCAGGATTCCTATATTTATAGATATTTTTCCACAAGCTAGAAATTTCAATTCTATAGAGTATGTAAGCTTTTTTAGGTATGCGAGAGAAGTATTTAGAGAAATTGCACCAAATGTCATATTTATATTTTCGATAAACGAAAATGATATTTTGGACTTTTGGAGTTTCTATCCCGGACACGAATATGTAGACTGGGTAAAAATAAATCATTATATAAATGCAGATGACAATTTACAAAGATGGATATATAGGCTTGAAGCATTTTATCACAGTATTAATATGTATAAACCAATAATGGTCAGTTTTGGCATTAGTCATTTTTCTAGTAAAAATCACACGTATTATACATTAACTACTGGTCCTAAAATAGTAGAATTTATAGATACAATTTTAAATGATTTTAAAAGAGTTAGAGCGATAATTTACAAAGACATAAATTTTATAGAAAATCCTAACGAAAATAATTCTACAGACAATTTTTCTATAAGTGAAAACTCCATTGTTATGGACTATTATATACAAGCTATGTCTTCTGATATTTTTCTAACTGATATTAATTTTGAAATAGAAGAAACAGAATCTACACAATTTATACGTTCACCATTTAAGGCGTTAAAAATAGAAAATGAAATTTTTATTCCACATAACTTTTTGCTCCAAGATTTAAATGCTTCTGAAAGATATTTAAACCAATATCTGTTACCACATAGACAAGAACTACGTGGAAATATATATTATACAACTTATGTACTAAAAAATTTTGGAATAGAAATAAAATTTTATAATCTCATAAATGGTATAGTAATTTCAAACTAAAAAAACAAAAAAAATTAAACTTAGGACTAAAACAAAACCTAAGTTTAATTTTCTTCTAAACTTGAAACATCGTTTTCATATGAATATTCTACATCTGAATCTCCATAACTTTCTAAATCTTCATTATTTTCTGAAATTTCTTGTATCTCTATTGATGGTGTTTCTACTGGCAATATATCTTCTTCACCATCTTCTAAAGTTACATTTACATATCCAAGTTCTATAGCTCTTTCTAAAATTTGATCATTTGTAAGTTCTACCAAAACCTCTTGTAAAACTACAGGTGGAGTAGAAAATCTGGAAAACAAATAAAATATGCTAGTAACAACAAGTACTCCAACACCTATACCGAATGTAAAACTTTTTTTGTGCAAAACTCTACTTCCCTCTTTCCATTTCTAGCACAAGCATAACTTCTCCCTGACCTATATTTAAAGATTTAGCAATTTCAGAAATATTCATACCACTATTTTTAAGATTTACTATTTCCTTATATTTAGAATTTGTATAATTCATAACATTACCTTTTATTTCATTTAAAAAATCTGTATTTTCTATATTTTCTATATTTTTAGCTGCTATTATTTCCATTGTTTTTGCTACTAACATTTCTTTATTTGAGTTACTGTTTAGGTTAATTTTATCAGAATTTTGAATTTGTTTTTTTTCTATTATGGAATATAAATAAAGCAGTTCTTTATGCTTAAAATTAATTTCTTCAAATATATTTTGAGATATTTTTGAAAATTCTGTAATAGAATTATCGGCATCACTTATTGTATCTTTTAATCTCTCTATACTTTCTTCTACCAAATCGAGTGGCGTAGTTTTTTCCACTGGCTTAAATTTTATAACAGAATAAACAATAAAACCAACACCTGTACTAAACAGGATAAAAAAAATAAAATTAATCAATTTAAACCTCAAAATCAAAAATAGAATTTGTTTCATTTATACGATTTTGTTTTTTATTACTATTTTTCGTATTATGTTTTTTATTGCTATTTTGTTGTTTCTCATTTGAACCATTTCTACCATCTTTATTTACAGCATTCTGTTCTGCCTCTGCACTCTTTAAAACCTGTGTTCTTGCTAAATCTGTCCTATTTTCAAACTCATTTGCATAATCTTGAAATTTTACATCATTTCTCATTGCCATTGCATTATTTGTTTTAACAGCATCTACTGCTTTTGGAAGTATTACTTGCATATCCACTGGTCTTATTGGCATAAAATCACCTCCTTAAAAATCTAAAATAGATTTATACTTTCCAAGCTTTGTACGTAATTTTATTACAGCTTTAGAATGAATCTGACTGATTCTACTTTCACTAACTCCCATAATTTTCGATATTTCTTTAAGTGTTAAATCTTCAAAATAATAAAGACTTATTACTTTTTTCTCTTTTTCACTTAATTTATCTATCGTTTCTACTAGTATATCAGAAATCTCTTTTTTATGATACATTTTTTCTGGGCTATCGTCCGACGCAAAAAAAACATCTTCATGATTTTGTTCTAAATAATCGTCTAAAGATACAACATTTACAACATTTGCTTTTTTCATTAAATCACGAACTTCTACAAGAGACATACCTAGTTTTTTAGCCATTTCTTCTTCTGTAGGTTCTCTTCCTATTTCTGCTTCAAGTGCCAAATATGCTGCTTCTAATTGTTTATTTTTCTGCCTTAAATCTCTTGGAACCCAATCTAGCTTTCTAATATTGTCTATTATAGAACCACGTATTCGAAGTGAAGCATATGTCTCAAATTTTACACCTTTATCTAAATTAAATTTATCTATAGCATCTATTAAACCAAAAATACCGTAGCTTATAAGGTCATCGTATTCTACTCTGTGTCCTATATGTACACTAAGTCTACCTGCCAAATATTTTACTAATGGTGCATATTCTAATATTAATTTATCTTTTAATTCCTTATCTTTAGTTCTTGTATATTCTTCCCAAACTTTTTCGATACTTTCCATAAATACCTCTTAAACTTCCATTAATCATTATTCGTATTGTCAAAATTACCTGTATTATCATTGAAATTATTATCTGAAAAATTATCATCAAAAAAAGAATCTTGATAATCATCATTTGTAAAATCATTATAATCTTCTGTTTGTTCGATATTATTTTGGTTTGATACATTATTAATTATACTAGAATTATCTAAATTTTTTGTAGATGTGTCTTCGCTAATTTCTGTATTTTTTATATTTTCTGTATTTTCATCTTCTTCAGGTTTAATTATTTTTTTTATATACCATTTTAGAATCTGACCTAAAATATATGAAACTGTACAAACTATCAAAATCCTAAATAAGATTTGACCTATATTTAGAGGTCTAGTATCTAAAAGTGTTATTATACTTATTACAGCACCTGATATAATTGTAATATAAATTTCTAATTTATTTAGCATTTTTACTCCTACAATATTTTTATTCCATGACCTATTGTTTTTACAAAAAGTTTTCCATCTATTGTGTGTAATTCTATTGTTCTACCATAATTTTGACCCAAGTCTTTACCTATTATCGGTATTTTTAATTCTTTCAAAATCTCTAATGTTGCTTCTATATTTCTATCTCCTATTTTCATATTTTCGTTACTTGTTACAATAGAAAACATCTGAGCACCACCTGCAATTTTTGCTTTCAAATTTGTAGGTTTTGAACCCATTCTTTTCATTTTGGCTATCAAATCTATTACTGCTGTATCTACAAATTTTGCTCTATTACTATTATTTTTTATTTTCTTGCTACTAGGAAGCATAACATGGGCCATACCACCAATCTTTGTAGTTTCATCGTAGAGTGCAATACCTACGCAAGAACCAAGACCAATCGTAGTTATTACACATGGAGATTTTGCAGCATTCAAATCTGCCATTCCCACAATAATGCTATTATTCATAACGTTTTCTCCCAAACTTTATTTTAAGACACTTTAAACTTTCAAACCCAGCTTTTGAAACATAAATTTAAAAGAATTATTGTCTGGTATAAGAATAAAATAGCCACTTATACCTTTTTCATTTGTGTTAAAAATAGATTCTATAAAAAGTGCATTGTCGGAAACTCTTGCAAACTCTGTAGCTGGTATACTAAGTATAGAACCTGCCATATCTATAACAAGCGTGGGAACAGTTATTTCTATTTCTGAATTAAATAGTGTAGATAAAGCACCTGTATATGAACTTATTAATATATTTCCTATTTCATTTAATGCAGATTTTCCTATTTCATCTAGTTCATTTATATCTTTGTTCATTAGTATACCTACCAAAGGTAAAGCTTTTTCTATTTCTATTATGAACATTACCATACCTTTTATATCATCGCTCGAGATATTTACAATAACAGCTGCAACAGGCATATCTGCACCACCGAGTGCTGTGCTTGTATCGTTAAAAGAGAGTATCTGTACATTAGAAATATCCATGCCTATTTCTTTGCCTATTAACTTTGAAAGAGACGTAATTGCATTGCCAGCACCAATATTTGCAAGTTCTTGTAACATGCTAAACTGCAAATTGTCAAACTTAAATTCTTCACCCATGATAGCTCCTTAAAAGTTCATGCTTAAATTATTTTTTAATTTTATTTATAAATTTTTGTATAATCGAAGCTGAATTATGATTTTGCACTTCTTTATTTTCTTTATTTTCTGCACCTAAAAGCATATTACTCATATAAGATATGTTTTTTGCAGAGCTAGAATTAGGGAAAATAATGCTTACAGGTTCTTGTTTTTTTACAGCTCTTTTTAATAAATTGTCATCTGGAATATACCCTAAAATTTTTAGCTCTATATTTAAAAACCTATTACTCATTCGATTTAACTTAAAAAAAACGTCTTCACCTTCATTTTTATCTTCAACTCTATTTATTGCTATAAACATATCCCTTTTGTTTTGCATGCTTCTCAAAACTTTTATAGTAGCATATGTATCTGCAACTGCTGTAGGTTCTGGAGTTGTTATCAATATTATTTCTTTTGAAATTTTAACCATACTCAAAACTTTTTCGGAAAAACCAGCAGAGGTATCTATCAAAATAATATCAAATTTTGAATCTAATAATTTTAAATTTTCTAGTAATTTATCGATATCTGAACTTGCTAAATTACTCAAATCTACGATTCCAGAGCCTCCAGATATTATACTTATATCTTTTGGTCCAGAAATCATAATCTCGTCTATTGTATTTTCTCCATTCAACAAATTTAAAATAGATTTGTTTGGTGTACTACCACATAAAACTTCTATATTTGCCATTCCAAAATCGGCATCTACAATAGCTACTTTTTTTCCTTTTTCGCTAAAATTAATTGCCATATTTAAAGTAAAATTACTTTTTCCAACTCCACCTTTTCCACTTATAACACATATAACTCTACTATGAAAAACAAAATTTTTCTTAGTTATTTTTTTCATCAAATTTCTTAATTTATTTGCTTGGTCCATTTTTATCCTCATAAAGTAAAATATTAAATACCAGAATCTAAACCTAAAAGTGCTTTGGCTATTTTTTCAGGCTGTAATAATTCTATATCATCTGGTACATCTTGACCATTTGTAATATATACAACTTCTATTTCTTTTTTTACACAGACATTAAACATACTACCATATCGTACTGTTTCATCGAACTTTGTAAATATTATTTTGAAATTTGATACATCCTTATATGTGTCTATTATTTTTTCTAAATCTTCATATTTTGTTGTCATACTGAGAACTAGGTATACTTCTTTTGATGTTGGTATATTTAGAATGTCTTTCAATTGTAAAATATTTTCTTTATTTTTATGAGAACGACCTGCAGTATCTACAAAAACTATATCTTTTTGTTTTGACATTTTTTCAAAACTATTTACAAAATCTTGTTTTTCATAAATTACATCTATATCTAAATTCAAAATATCTGCATATGTTTTAAGTTGTTCTACAGCTGATATTCTGTAGGTATCTGCTGTAATAAGACCAATTTTAGAATTTTTATCTAATACAAATTTTGATGCTAATTTTGCTATTGTTGTTGTTTTTCCTACACCCGTTGGACCCATAAAAAATATAAAAACATTTTCATTTTTATTTTTTATAGGAGTTGGACTTTTTATTGTATCTACTATTTTTTTGTAAACAAATGAAGCAACATATGGAATAGTAATGTTTTCTTTATCTTCAACAGATTCAAAAGCTTCTTTTACTATATTTTCTGCTATTTCTTCAAGAACACCCTGATTTATAAGTGCATCGTAAAAAACTTTTAAACTCTCATATTTAGATATTATATTTTCTTCTTCAGATTTTTTGTTATTCTCTTCTTCAACGAGTTTTAACATTTTTTCTAAATATTCTATACGTTCTTTTTGAAATTTTATTTGTTCTGTAAAATTTTCTAACTCAATTGTTTCTACTTCGTCTACTTTTCCAGTTACTTTTTCTATTTTTATATCTTCTTGTTCTACAGCTTTTATTTCTTCGGTTTTTGGTTTTTCTTGATTTATTTGTTCATCAATTGATTTTTTAACAGTCAAATCAACATCGTAAGCTAATGTTGCTACAAAATGTGGTTTTTTAAAAACAGAAAACATATTATTAGATTTTTTATCTATTTTTTCTACTTTTATAACAGTAGCACCTTCTTCAGTTAATTGTTTTGCTTTTTCTATTATTTCCTTTTCTGTTTTAGCTACAATTTTTTTTATCTTCATTTCATTTCCTTGCTATATACTTACCATACCAACTGATTGTATATCTACATTCGGCTCTAACTCATTGTAACTAAGTACAACTAAATCTGGAACATTTTGTTCTATTAGCCTTTTAAAATAAACACGTACAATTGGAGAAGTAAGTATTATTGGTGTTATTCCCATAGAATTTAGTTTTGTAACTTCTCTATTTAAACTTTCAAATATTTTCTGTGTTGTAGCAGGGTCTAATGCAATATAGTTACCCTGTTCTGTCTGTTGAATATTTGACATTATTGTTTGTTCTAGTTCTGGATTTAATGTTATAACTGTATTCACCTCATTATCGAAGTATCTGCTAGAAATAGAACGTCTTAACGATTGTCTTACATATTCTGTAAGCATATCGGAATCTCTCGTTGTTACAGCATGGTCTGCAAGAGTTTCTAGTATTGTTACTAAATCTCTTATAGATACATTTTCACGAAGAAGATTACCCAAAACTTTCTGTACTTCACCGACACCCATAAGCTTAGGTATCAACTCATCTATAAGAATAGGATGTGTTTGTCTTACATTATCGATAAGGGTTTGTACATCTTGCCTTGTTAACAGCTCTGCTAAATTATCTCTTATAACCTCTGTTAAATGAGTTGCAATAATAGCTGGTGCATCTACAACAGTATATCCAAGTGCCTCGGCACGCTCTCTGGATGCCTCATTTATCCATAATGCTGGTAGACCTAAATATGGCTCTCTTGTTTCTATACCATCTATCTCTTCCTCTACATAACCTGGATTCATCGCCATATAATGGTCAAAAAGAATATCTCCACTAGCTACCTCTACACCTTTTATCATTATTTTGTACTGATTTGGTGCAAGTTTTATATCATCACGAAGTCTTATAACAGGAACAATAGCTCCAAGCTCTATTACTATTTGTCTACGTATCATTACAACTCTATCTAATAAATCTCCCCCTTGATTAGAATCTACCAGTGGTATAAGACCATAACCAAAAAGTAGTAATATAGAATCTACATTTAATAAAGAAGTAACATTTTCTGGTTTTCTTATTTCTTCTGCCTCTTCATCTCCTACTGCCATTTCTTCTTCTATAGCAGCTATTTTTTCTCTCTTATTTACAGTATTTGCAAGTACAAAAAGTAAAATACCAAGTGGAACAAACATAAAAGCATTCATAGGAGTAAAAATTCCCATAGCAATCATAGATGCACCTGCAATTTGCAAAGCTAAAGGCTGACTAAATATTTGCCTACCAAGTGTAGATGTAATATCGCTTCTATCGTTTGCTTTTGTAACAATTAATCCAGTTGCAACAGATATAAGAAGTGCTGGTATTTGACCTACTAAACCATCACCAATTGTCATAAGAGAATATATACCGAATGCTTCACCAATAGGTAATGGTTCACCAGTAGCAACACCCATACTACCCATAGCAGTACCTGCTATAAGGTTTATAAGTGTAATAAGAATACCTGCAATAGCGTCTCCTTTTACAAATTTTGTAGCACCATCCATTGCACCATAAAAACTCGCTTCATCTTGAATTTTCTGTCTTCTTGATTTTGCCTCATCTTCTCCTATTAAACCAGAATTTAAATCGGCATCTATTGCCATCTGTTTACCTGGCATAGCGTCTAATGTAAATCTTGCTGTAACCTCTGAAACTCTTTCACTACCTTTTGTTATTACCATAAAATTGACAATAACAAGTATTGCAAATATAACCAAACCAACAGCAAGGTTACCACCAGCAACAAAGCCACCAAAAGTTTCTATTACAACTCCTGCATAACCTTGTCCAAGTATCAATCTTGTCGAAGATATATTTAGAACAACCCTAAACAGAGTCATAATAAGTATAATCGTAGGAAAAACAGACATATCTAGAGGCTCTTTTGAATATAGAGAATCAAGCAAAATTATAATACTTAACATTATATTAATCATTAAAAGAAAGTCTAGAACACCAGCTGGAGGAGGTATTACTATTACACCAATAATAATTATTATAAAAATACCCACAAGGGATTCTTTTGATTTCACTTAGACCTCCAATCTATGTTTTTTAAGTTTTATTATTTAATTTGTATACATAAGCAAGCACTTCGGCAACTGCTTTATAAAGCTCTTGGGGTATTTCGGCTCCTACATCGACAGTAGCATAAAGAGCTCTAGCCAACTGTACATTTTCAACCGATATAATATTATTTTCTTTTGCTATATCTCGTATACGCTTTGCAAGATGGTCTACACCTTTTGCTATTACTTTTGGAGCAGATACGCCTTTTCTGTCATATGCAATTGCAACAGCATAATGTGTTGGGTTTGTTATTACTACATCTGCTTTTGGTATATCTTGCATCATTCTTCTTTGGCTTACTTCTCGCATTTTTTGACGAATACGCCCTTTTATTTGGGGGTTACCTTCAGATTGTTTATATTCATCTTTTACTTCTTGTTTGGACATTTTCAAATCTTTATTATGCTTAAATCTTTGGTATGCCATATCTATTGCACCGATAAAAATAAACCAAGCACCAACAGTAATACCAAGACGAACTATTAAAGCACCAATATACATAAAACTAGTTATAACAGGCATATTCATAAGCATTATAACATTTGCTGCTTCTTCTGTAAGTATGCTGTATATTACAAAACCTATTACAGAAAGTTTTATAAGAGATTTGAAAAGCTCGAGTATAGCACGCATAGAGAATATTTTTTTAAATCCCGAAATAGGATTTATTTTAGATAACTTTGGCATCATCGGTTTTGTAGTAGGATGCCACCCAACTTGCACTAAGCTAATAAAAAAACCACTAACAAGTGATATAATAAGAAGAGGTAATGAAATTAAAATAGTACGTGTAAACATATGTGTTATAAAATCTACAGCAAAATTGACATCACGTACTGCCGAAAAATTTGGCATAAGGTCGAAAACTTGCAAAAAAACATCCATTATACCATCTAAAAAATATGTTGCAAAAAGACTAACACCAAAAAAACTAAAAATAAGACTAAAAGCAGTAGAAATTTCTTGACTTATTGCTACTTGTCCTTCGCTTCTTGCATCTTTTTTCTTCTTGGTTGTTGCGTCTTCTGTTTTTTCTTCGTTGAAAAGTTTTAGATTAATTTTTAACATAATTATTAGTATGCCTGTGCAAATAAATCAGCACTATCTCCTTAATCTTTATATTATCCACCTGTACCAAAAATAAATATTATTGTTTCTAATGAAGTAAAAACAATATCGAAAATATTGTTATAAACAGCACCAAAAAATGGCAATAATATAAATAATATACCAAGTCCAAGTACAATTTTTAGTGGCAAACCTATTACAAACATATTCATCTGTGGCATACTTTTTAACAACATACCAAGTGCTAAATCTATTACAAGTATAGAACCCACAATTGGCATCGCTATTTGCAGTCCCATGGTAAAAGTTGCTACTATTACAGATATAACATAAGTTGGTAGTGTCTCTATAGAAAAAAAAGAAGCAAAACCTATAGGAACAAAATCAAAACTTCTAAAAAAAGCAGCTAATATAAAATTAAGTCCACCTGTAACAATAAGTAATGCCATAGCAAGCATAAATAGCAAATTTCCCAAAACAGGCACTTGTATTTGTGATGTAGGGTCCATAACACTAACCATACTAAAACCTACAGCAATATCTAACATTTGACCAACAAAATATAGCATAGCAAACAAAACATATACTATGTAAGCCATAACAAAACCTATCAAAAATTCTGTAACAGCCAAAGAAAAGAAACCTACTATGTTATCAATAGGTAATATGGTAGATGACTCAGCTATGCCAGATGTATATATAACAAGAGAGAAACCTATAGCAAAAGCAACTCTTATCATAGTTGGTATACTTGCAGTAGAAAAAATAGGCATTATAACAAAAAAACCTATAACCCTAATGAGTATTAAAAGAAATATGTCTACATTTTCAAATATCTCTAAGATATAGTACAGATTATCCATATCGTTAATAAAATAAAATGAAAACGAAACAATTTCATTTTATCTTTTTTCGAGTTAATTTCTCGAAAAAATATCCTTTCTAATTTCTAATTATATCTACTACACTAGGTATTGTGCTTATAAGATTTGAGGTATATTCTATTACAGTGTTTAACATAAAATAGCCAAAAATAATAAGAGAAAACAAAACAGCTACAATTTTTGGTACAAATGCCATTGTAGGTTCTTGAATAGATGTTACTGCTTGAAAAATACTAACAATAACACCTACAACAAGACCAATTATAAGTGGTGGAGCCGATGCAACAATAGTAACCATTACGGCATTTTGGATTATATCTATTACAAGTTCTTGGGACATAAAAATCTCCTCTTAAAAATTACCTATTAATTCTATGGTGCGGTTTCATGATATCATATAAAAAGTTCTAACAAGTATATCTATTACAAGACTCCAACCATCTACCATAATAAAAAGAAGTATTTTAAAAGGTGTACTAATCATTGCAGGTGGAAGCATCATCATACCCATTGCCATAAGAATAGAAGATACAACCATATCTATAACTATAAATGGTATAAACAAAATAAAACCAAAAACAAAACCAGCTGTAAGCTCTGTAAGTATAAAAGCAGGTATTAAAACACGAAATGGTATATACGGTAAATCTCCCTCGTTTAATTCTACATCCATACCAGATAAACTAGAAAAAAGAGCAACATTATCTGGACTTACATTTATTGTCATAAATTCTCTAAAAGGTTCCATACCATATTCTATTACTTCAGCTTGTGTAATCTCTCCAAGAGAATAAGGTATCAATGCTTCATTTTGAACCCTATTAAAAACTGGAGACATAATAAAAAAAGTTATAAAAAGAGCCAAACCAATTAAAACTTGATTTGGTGGCATTTGTTGCGTACCTAAAGCTGAGCGTAAAAAATGCATTACAATTATAGTCCTTGTAAATGATGTAATCATAATAAGGAGAGTTGGGGCTAAAGCAAGCAATGTAAATAGAAATATAACCTGCACAGTAGAAGAAGCAACAACAGACTCTCCACCTATGTTTATACCTATAACAGCATCTTCCGTATCTCCTGTAAAGAAATTTCCAAAATTACTCATATCTATTAAATCTGGATTGATTATATTTTGGTCTATTAAATCTTGTAAACTTGTTGCTGATACTGTTTCATACGAAAAAAAAACAACAAACAAAAATAGGGCAAAAAAAGTAAATATTCGAATTTTTTTATTATAAATCATCATTTTTCTTGTCCTTTTTGATTATATATTTTTCTAAGTATTTACTAAAAGGCAAATTATTATTTTCTACGTTTTTAAGTTCAATGTCTTCTTCATCAATATTTTGCAAAAAAACAATATTTTCTTTTGTAATGCCTATTAAAAAATATTTTGTGCCAATATTAACTATACAAATACTATTTTGACGACCAACACCTATACTATCTATTATTTTTATATTTTTACCAAAGCTAAATCTTTGTTTTGCAACAAATCTTGTAACAACTATAGCCAAAAATATTACAACTCCAAGAGATATAAAAAGAGAAAAAAATCTACCTATCTCTACCATGAAAGGGTTTGATAGTAAAATATTTATCATTAACCAATAACCTTTTGAACAGCCTCTACAACTCTAGTTTGCTGAAAGGGTTTTACAATAAAATCACGGGCACCAGCCTGTATACTTTCTACAACCATAGATTGTTGACCCATTGCAGAACACATAATAATAAGTGCATCACTATCTATTGCTTTTATTCCTCTTGCTGCCTCTATACCATCCATATTCGGCATTGTTATATCAAGTATTGTTAAATCTGGAGAAAGCTCTTTAAATTTTTCTATAGCTTTAACTCCATCTTCCGCCTCTCCTATTATGTTATAACCCGCTTTTACAAGTATATCCTTAAGCATCATTCTCATAAAAGCCGCATCATCTACTAAAAGTATATTCTTAGACATATATTTTAACTACCTCCAATATTATTAATATCGTTTTATTTATTTTGTATTCTGTATGTCAATGCTTTTCAATTTATAAAAAGCGACTTTGCCACCGAAATTCTTTTCGGTACGAACTAATTAAATTCTGTGTTCTGGGCTGACAATACTTGTTACTCTAATACCAAAATTTTCATCTATAACAACAACTTCTCCCTTGGCAACATGCTTCCCATTTACAAGTATATCTATTGGCTCACCTGCAAGTTTGTCTAATTCTATAATTGTACCCGGAGAAAATTCTAAAATTTCTTTTATACGTTTACTTGTTCTTCCAAGTTCTACAGTAACTTCAAGTGGTACATCCATAAGGATATTTATATTTTCTTTTTGCTGTGTTATAGAAGTTTGATCAAAATTTTGAAATTGTACAGGTGCTACTCCTATATTTGAATTATAGCTATTTTGTCCCGTATCCATTCTTCCCCCTATATTAATACCACCAGACATTTGTTGCCCCTGCGGTGAATTTGCCATATTACTAGGCATAGAAAAATTATTATTTTGTCTATTAGGCACAGTTTGATTATTTAAAAAAGAATCAACATTTGCAGGTCCTAAACTTTCATTTACATCTTTTGTAACATCGTAAAAATCTTCAGCAATACCTTCAACTTCACTAAAATTGGCTTCTAATCTTTGCACAAGAGTTTGAGCAAATTCTTTAGGAAAAACTTGTATAATACTACTATCTAACAAATCACCAATTTGCATTTTGAAAGTAATTGCAACAACAGGAAATTCTGTAAAACCTAACTTTACAGCAAATTCTTCATCGGAAAAATCTATTTGCAGTGCATTTGGTGTGTTTATATCTATTTTTCTCTCATTTACAAAAGAGGTAAGAGAAGTAGAAGAAGAACCTACCATTTGATTCATAGCCTCACATATAGCACTTAAATCTATTTCTGTAAGACTATCATCTATGTCTGGCTCTAAAATACCACTTCCACCAACCATCAAATCAGTTATCATTTTTACGTCTATATTTTTCAAAATAAGAACATTACTACCCTTTAGACCTTTTATATAATCAATTTTAACACCAACACAGGGCCTATCGTAGAAAGATGATATTTCTTCCCATGTCATTGTTTTCACAATAGGAGTTGTAATAGAAACTTTCTGATTAAGCAAGGTAGACATTGTTGTCGCAGCGGTACCCATACTTATATTACCTATTTCTCCAAGAATATCTCTTTGAGTGTCGGTTAAAGGGGGAATCTCTTGATTAAAATTTTCGGACATTCTAGTCTTCCTTTCTTATTAACGAAGTTATTTTTATAGCATTTTTCCCCCTACTAACTCCAGGCTTTGCATTGAATTTTAAAAGATTACCTACCATTACACTTAAATTTGAATTTGCATAAGAATCAAGTTGAATCAAATCTCCAACTTGTAATTTTACAAACTCGCTAACCATAATATTTGTACGACCAACAACAGCTGATATATCTACAAAAGTATTTTCTAGCTTTTCTTCTAACTGTTCTTTATACATATGCATATTATCAGTATCACTGTTGGAAGAGAACCAATTTGTAGAGCTTAGTTTTTGACTAATTGGTTCTATTACTAAATGAGGTATACAAAAATTTAAAAATCCCTTTGTTTCTCCAACTGTTACAGAAAGATTTACAAGTGCTGTCATTTCATTTGGAGGTATTATTTGTGCAAATTGTACATTTGTTTCTGTTTGATTTAGCTTTGGATTAATAGCAGTAACAATTGCCCAAGCTTCAGGCATATATGAAAGCATTTGATTAAAAACTCTCTCCAAAAGAACTTTTTCTATATCTGAAATTTCTCTTATTGTCTCTATAGGTACTCCTGCACCACCCAGAACTCTGTCTATTATAGCATAACCGATATTTGTTGTCATTTCTACTATTATAGACCCTTTAAATGGTTCAAAGTCTACAATAAAAATAATTGTAGGATTTGATAAACTAATGGAAAAGTCCCTATATGTTATTTGTTCACTATTTACTATTTCTATTTCTATATTTGAGCGTAAATAACCAGTCAAAAAAGATGTAAGTTCTCTTCCATAGCTATCAAAAATAACTTCTAAAGTTTTTAGCTGCTCTCTATTAAATTTTGACGGTCTAGAAAAATTATAGTTGGAAGTAGAAGATTTTTTTTCCAAACTATTATTTAATGATTGTTCACTTCCTTGATAGTTGTTTAATAACGCATCTATCTCGTCCTGTGATAAGATATCACCACCCATTATATCACCTTCTTATTTTAGCATTATTTAATATCTTGCATTTTTAATTCATTGTCATTAAATCCATTATATACACATTCGTAATAAGATTAGTTCCAAATTCTTGCTGCAATCTTCTTAGTATTTCATTGGATATTATCAAATGACCCTCTCTCGAATTTACTTCAAAAGCTGTCATATCACGAATAACACTAAGACCGATATTTCTAATAACAGGTTCTGCAGAAGATATTATTCTTATCATTTCACCACTATTTTCTGAAGTGTTATTTATACCTATACTAAAAAACAATGTTACAACAGCATCTCTACCATTTGAATCTGGAAGAAGATTTGTGTTTATAGGATGAGAAATAGGAACGAATGTAATATCATCGATATTTGCAGTTGTTAAAATTATATCTTGAATATTACCACTATTACCACCAGCTGCCCCACCATTACCCAAAAAGCCAATTATGTAAATACTGGCAGCTACTACAACAGCTATTAAAACAAGCAAAAGACCAATTATAAGACCCATCATTTTTTTATTGTTTTGTGGGGGTACTGCTGCAATTTGCTCTTCGTCGTCCATAAAATTCACTCCTCTATTTCTATTTTTAAAATCAAATTTTTATACAACTTATATATTAACTTAATTTGGAGATATTATTATCTCTACTCTTCTATTTAATGCTCTGCCTTCTGGTGTATCATTTGTAGCTACAGGACTATATTCACCAAAAGACTGCGGTCTTATCCTTGCTGGGTTTATATTATGCACATTTGTAAAATGAGACATAACAGAATGAGCTCTTGCAAATCCTAAAAACCAGTTGTTGGGAAAAAGTGCAGTAGAAATCGGAACATTATCCGTATGACCATGTATATATATATTTAGCATTGGATGGTCATATAATACATTTGCAACATAGTCTAGCATTTCTAAAGTTTGTGGTATTAAAACAGCACTACCAGATGCAAAAATCATATTGTCTGCAAAAGTAATTATTATTTCATCTTCTACAAGTTCTACTTGTACATTTTGAGATAATGGATTTGGACTATTTATAAAATACGTTTCAAAATCCAAAACAACACTTTGAAGCAACTGATTTATTTGACTACCGTCAATATCACTTTGCTGTGGCTCGAATCTAGCAGAACCAGTAAAAGGCAACGGCATACTAATAACCCCTCCTGTAAAAGCTCCACTAGACATAGCAGCCCCAGTTGGTGGTTGTACGACAGCAATAGTAGGCCCAAAATTAGGATTTCCTAGAGCTGCCAAAACTGCTGCAACTGCATCGCTATCTGTTCCAGTCTCTGCAGTAGCAAAAAGCAAAACGAAAAAAGTAAGTAATAGAGACATAAAATCACTAAACGAAACCATCCACAATGGAGCTCCGGCTTTTACTTCTTCTTGTTTTTGTTTTTTTGCCAAGATTATTCACCGCCTCCAATTGATTTTATTGTTGTTCTTTGACTTGGAGAAATAAAAGATTTTAGTTTTTCTTCCAATATACGTGGGTTATCTCCAGCATGGATAGAAAGTATACCTTCCATAAGTAATTCTTTTATTAACATTTCTTCTTCATTGAAGAATTTCAGCTTACTTTCTACTGGTAGTGCAATATAGTTTGCTATTACGGCACCATAGAAAGTAGTAATAAGAGCAGTAGCCATACCAGGACCTAGTGCATCTGGGTCATCTAAATTTAGTAGCATTAATATAAGTCCTATAAAAGTACCAAGCATACCCCATGCAGGAGCTGCACCACCTATAAATCCCCAAACACCACGTAGCCTTGAATGCCTATCACTAATACTATTCATTTCTTTTTCCAAAATGTTTTGTACAAGTTCTATATTGGAGCCGTCTACAATAAGCATTATACCTTTTTTCAAAAAAGGGTCGTCTATGTTTTCAGCTCTTGCTTCTAACGAGAGAATACCTTCTCTACGAGCTTGGCTCGATAACTCTAAAATGTTTTCTATTAAAGTTTGTGGATTTAAGTCTACTGGTTTAAATATGTTACCAAAAGCTTTAAAAGACGCTATAACAGTTTTGAAAGGATATGCTATAAAAACAGACCCTATAGTACCTCCAAAAACTATTATAACTGAAGTAGCATCAACGAACGCCTCCACCATAAAGGCAAGACTCCATTCTGCACCAATAAGCATGGATATTATCATAGATAAAAAAGCAACTATAAGCCCTATTAATGAACCTAGTTCCAAAATAATCCTCTTTCTTGCAAAAACTCGATTATATAGTCAAGTTTCTACTTTTTATCATATTAAATTATACTATAAAACTCTAAGTATTTACAACTAAAATTTATTTAATTTTTGTATATACATCACTCTTAAATTCCATAATTTTATTTACAACATCCTCTATGTCTTCTTTTACAATTATTTTTTTACCTGTAGTCATACTTATTGTTGTATCAGGTAAAACTTCAATAAACTCTATCAAATCGCTATTTACAACAAATTCTACACCACTAAGTTTTGTAAGTTTTATCATAAACAAACCTCCTTTATGTAAAACGATATAATTACAACTGCATGAATAATCATACAGTTGTAACTTTATTAATCTTGAATATGAATTATCTTCTTAGGTTTACCAATTCTTGAAGCATATCATCGGAGGTCGTAATTGTACGAGAGTTCGCTTGGAAACCACGCTGTGTTACTATCATATCTGTAAATTCTGCAGATAAATCAACATTACTCATTTCAAGCACACCACCTTGCATTATACCATCTACACCAACACCATCAAAGTTACCAGAGTTTGCTGTAGCACGGAAAAGACTATTTCCAAAAGCTTCAAGCCCTGCAGGATTTTGAAACTCTGCTATTGCAACTCTCCAAAGAGGACGAATCTGACCATTTGTATATCTAGCCATAACAGTACCATCTTGCCCTATAGATAAATCTGTAAGTTGTCCTGCTGGTAATCCATCTTGGTCTTCTATAGCAACTGTTTGTCTAACACTACCAAATTGAGTAAGTGGACCAAAATCTATTGTAATAGGAGAGAAAACAGCCCCAGGAACAACAGCAGTACCACCTTGAGGAGGTGCTCCTGCAGGTCCGTAATAAAATTGTCGATTTGGTAAAGATGTAACCCTATTTGCTACAGGTCTTGGTTGTTCATTTGTCGTTGCATGACCATCTTGTACGTCTATCAATCTACCATTTACATCAAATGTTACTCTAAATTGTGCTTGTGCAGCTGGCTGAACATCTACAAGTGTAACATTCCAAATAGTAGTATCATTTGCACCATGCTCTGTCATTTGCATTGTTACTGGTATTGTAGTATTATTACCCAAACTGTCATGTACATTCATAGTTAAGTTTACAGGAGCTGCTTGCCATGTAGGCGGAACTGGTGGTGTAGCATTTGGAGCTCCCCCTACCCATCTACCTTCTGGTACTAAATTACCTGCAAATTGTACTTGAGTTGTTGCCCTTGGAGGTGTACTCCAATGTTCAGGTCTTACTTGTATTCCTTGTACTGCTGTACGTTGTACTTGCCATCTTTCGGATTCATTTGTCCAGTTAGTAGATTCTGTAACCTCCCAACCCATTAATCTCATACCATTACTTATAAGTAAGTTACCGTCGTGATCTAATCTAGTTGCACCATTACGTGTAAAATAAGTACCTGTTGCATCTCCAACTATAAAAAATCCACTACCATCTAACATTAAATCAAATGCATTGTCTGTACGCTGTGCTGCACCTTGAGTCATTAGCCTATCTACAGAAGCAACATTTACACCCAAACCTATTTGCATTGCATTTTGACCACCACGTCCAGTAGCTTCTACATTGGCACCAGCTGCCGAACTTAAAGTTTGGCTAAACACATCGTTGAACAAAGTTCTGCTAGCTTTAAAGCCTACCGTGTTTACGTTGGATATATTGTGAGCTATTACATCCATTCTTGTTTGATGTGCACGAAGACCAGAAACCCCAGAAAACATTGATCGCATCATAATATTTTTTCCTCCAAAATTTCAATTTTCTTTATATTTAAATTTTATTTACATTTACTTTCACATCTAATTGCAAATCTCTTCTGTCAGTCCGAGATTATAACTTCTTTTTTTAAGTCCAGCTATTAGTTCTTTTTGTAATACAAATTTTAATATACAAAAAGTGTACTATACAATTACAGCTCCATCTATATTTGTAAATATGTTTCTTTGCTCTTTGCTTAGAGCTGTTACAACTGTTCTTGTATCTACATTTACAACCAATGCTACGTTATCTATCAAAACTAACGAATCATTTATTCCTTTTGCTTTTGCACTATCTATTCCATTTGATAGGCGTTTTAGTTGCTCGTTCGATAAATTTATATTTCTATCTGTAAGACGTACATTTGCATGCTTTGAAAATTGTACTCCACGAACTTCTTCAAGAATATTTTTAAAATCACTAATTTGATTTATATTAGAGTTTTTATATTGTAGATGTAGATTACCTCCATTGTCTATTTTTTGTATCATAACATAAAACCTTTCCATCCATAGAATAAGTAAATTTTACACAGCTTCTGCTGTACTTTGATTTGCAAATAATACAGTTTCGCCACTACTCAATACAAAATGTGGTTCTCCGTTCAAAAGTCGTATATTTGTAATATTTTCGCCCTCGAAACTTCTACCAACATTACCTATAGCTTGATTAAGCCTAGAAATATCCCTTACAAATACAGTATGCGAATCATTACCTACAGCAACTGTCAAATTATGTCCACTTTCACCATCTCTTGTAACAGCTGTTATTCTACCATTTATCGGCTCGGCTGCAGCTGTTGCAGCAAATGATATATTTCTATCTATTAATGAATTTGTACCATCACCACGTGTAAATGCAACAGTTGTTCCATTGTCTAATACAAGTTGTGGTATACCTGCTCTCATTTCTATAGATGTAACCATTCCTTTATCTGTTCCATTGTCGAAGAATGTACCTACATGACGCATAGCAGATGTTAAATCATTTATATCAGAAACAAGAACTCTACCTTGGCTAGTTTCTAATATAAAACCACCACCAGTAGCTGTATTTATTGTTATAGCATTTATTGTTGCATTTGTTACAGTAGTCGGCTGTTCTCCCGGCTCTGCAATTGTAACTCCACTTATTGGATTGCCTATAATCATTTGTCTACTAGATATTTCTAATACTTGAGATGCTGTTACTTCTCTACCACCAACTGTTAGTAATAAGCCTCTATCTCTGTCAAAACGTAGAGAATCTATACGTCCCTCTATAAAAGATGTAATATTTCCATCTGCGTCTTGCTCTACAAATTGAGCATATTGACCAACAATAGACATATTTTGAGATGCTAGAAGTATTGTATTCATATTCGCTAAAAGCTCAGAATCCATATTGTTGCCAACATATACAACATCTGTCATTGCCACTTTTCTACCTTCAGCAGAACCATTTTCTACTACAACAAAAGCTTGCCCATTCTCTATTACCGCCGAACTTACACGCCCTGCAACAAGGTCCATATTGCCAGTTGCTTCGTTTCTTACTTCTGCAACAACTTCACGACCAACCATAGCAAAAGCATGGCTACGAATAGTGTTATTGTTTATGTTTTGCATTTGTTCTAATGCAGAAAATTGAGCAAGTTGTGCTACGAAAGCATGGTCTTCCATAGGATTCATAGGGTCTTGAAATTGAAGTTGCGTAACAAGAAGTCTCAAAAATGCTTCTCTATCAAGTTCATTTTCTGTTGTTCTCTCTGGTGCGTTTGGGTCTCTTATAGAATTTTGCCAATTTGCCCAATTCATATCATTATTCATTGCACTAAAATCCATATATACTCCTAAACAGTATAGCTAACTGTAGAACCCGAAATTTGAATCTCTGGCGTAGAATCAACTTGAATAGTTTCACTTTCAATATTTTTTATAATATTACTAATTCTTTGCCTAGATTTTTCTTGTTCTCTTAAAAAATTATCCAAACTCTTATTTTCTTGTTTTACAGAAACAGAAAGTTCGCCAACTTCTATTCCTTTGCTACTCATTTCTTCTTTTAATTCATTAAAATTTGCTTCTATTGCTTCTTTTACACGCTGGTTCTCTGTTTCGAACATTGCTTTTATTATTCCGTTTTGTGTTAAAATACGAAGACTAACTTCTCCAAGTGTTTCTGGAGTTATTATTATCTTCATTTCGGAAACAGCTCCACTTAAACTTAGTTTAAACTGACCTTTTATTTGCTCTATTACATCTCTACCAGAGAATGGTATTTGTGTATTTTGTACATTTATTTTTTCTGGTGTAATTATTTCAGCACTATAATTATTCAAATTTACATTTAATGCTTGTGAATTTTCATCTGTAGTATTTTGATTATTTATATTTTGTGTGTTTTTTTGTGTATTTTCATTTTCTAAAAAATCATTTTCAGTATTTTCAGTATTTTCACCAAAGCTAGAATCTTGATTAAAATCTTGAGTATTTTCACTTGTATTTACAGTATTAATTTCATTCGCTTCCCAAGTTTCTCTTGGTACTATTTCTTCAGAAACATCAATGTCTATTTCTTCATTTTGAATATTCAAATTAATAATAGGTGAAGATATACTCTCATCTGTGTAAACAACATCACCGATTACCTGTGTTATTTCTTTGTTTAAACTTGTAACAATATCTGCAATATTTTCAACATTCAAAAGCTCTACTGGACTTTCTACATCAAAATGAGTCATCAGAACTTCTGTTTGCTTTTTTACGTCTTGCAAATCTATTGGGTCAATATTTAAATTTTCTAAAATTTCATTTACTTCTTCTGGGGTTATATCTAAAACTGTAGCAACAGCTTCAAAAACAACTGTAAAATCTTCAAGCAAAATATCTACATTATAATTATCGACAGGAACATCTAAAGATACATAATCGGTTATTGGCAAAGTAGTATTGTACAAACCAGCATAAGCAGTTAAAGCCAAATCATAATTCTCTTCTATATTTTCATTTGATATTTGGTTTGGTCTATTTTCAGATTCAACTCTAGATGATTCTCTATTATTAGTTTCATTAGATGAATTAGTAGACTGTACATCGTTTAAAGTAGATTCAAAACTATTTGAATTATCGTCTCTAAGGTTCCTATCTGCCGTTTGTCTATTAGAGTCTATAAATGTGTCATTTGTAGAACTTTCTGTTTGTCCTCTTTGTCTTATTTCTACACTTGGTATTTCTAAAGATAAATTCGCTATTTTCATTATTTTTCACCTCCTTTCAATATTTATTAAAATTCTACACCCTGTGCAAGCATAGTTAATACTAATGCTCTATTTTCTACACTCATACTATTAATTAAAGAACCACGTGTATTTTGTGGTAAAGCTTCTAAAATATTTAAAACAAGTTGCGTATTAGTAGACATCATTTGTTCTAAAGTTTGAGAAGAATTTCTTGCACTCATTTCTGTAAAAGTAGATATATAGTTTTGTACAATAGCGGATGCCTGCTGATTACCCACAAGTTCTGTGTATATTCCATGTGCTGTTTCTGGGTTCATGCTTGCAAAAAACTGCATAAAATCTCTTGGAACTTCACCAGCTATCATTCTATCAAACTCTTCTCTATTTGAATTAAAAGTAGCTTGCTCTTGCTCAAATGTAGCAATTCTTGCATTTAAACTATTTATTTCTGTAGCTTGTAAAATATTTAATTGATTCAAATCATCTCTTTCCATTGTACGTAAATCTATAATTGCCTGCATTTCTAATCTTAGTGCCTCTAATTCAGTATTTGCTACAGGAATAGCTGCCTCATATTCTGGTAACAAATCTCCAACAAACGGTATATTCGAAATAAGAGGTCTTATGTGCTGCTCTCTTATGTTAAAGATATTAAAAATCAAAACAGACGCAAGAAAACCCAAGATAAGCAGTATAATAGAAAACATAATAATAATTTTTAAAAAATTGTTCTTTTTGGAACTAGCTGAAATATCCTGAAATTGTCTTGATTTATTCTGATTCAAAGTAGAAGTTGCCATATATCCCCCTAACTTTTATTTCACTTTTGAAAAACGATTCTAACGAACTTTTTTACTTTTTGATATAAAAATATATCGAACCAAAAACAAAAAATCTTAAATATTAACTACGGTAATAATTGGTTTAAATCTAAAACTAACGATTTCATCTACAGTTTTCTGTTCTTTTTTCTTTGTTTCATCTATATATTCTTCAAATTCGTTTTCTTTCAGTTTTTCCATCATTTTCTTTTCTTTTGTAGCCTCTACTAATTCTCGTCTTTTAAATTCAACAAATTGTTCGGCTTTTTTTATTAATTTTTCTTGATTTACAATTTTCACTTTTGTTGATTCTATATAATTTGAAAGAATTTGAAAATCTATTGGCTTTAAATTAGAACTTTCCATTTCGCTTTTCAACTGAGATATTGCATTTTTCCTATCAGTATAATAATTTTCCAAAATAGTTTTTTCTTTTGCAAGTGCTTGCATAGCTTTACCAAATTCTTGCTCTTTTTGTTCTGCTATACGTTCTTTCAAATTTAGAACGCTTTCCATTTTAAACTTAAATTTAGACAATATCCCCCTCCTGCTTTCTTTAATTTACTATATCATCCATAATTTTAAGCGTTTCTTCAAAATGTATCTTTTCTTCTGTAGACTGTGTTAAAAAATCTTTTATAGCTGGATTCTTAGAAACTGCCAAATCTATATCTGGATTACTACCTTTTACATATGCACCTATATTTATTAAATCTTCGCTTTCACTATATATTGCCATAGATTTTTTTATCTCATTTGCTTTTTTCTTATGTTCTGGTGTTACAATATCACTCATAACCCTAGAAACACTAGCCAAAACATCAATAGCTGGATAATGGTTTTTATTTGCTATTTTTCTGTTTAATACTATATGACCATCTAATATACCACGTGCAGTATCTGTAACAGGTTCTGTTATATCATCTCCATCTACAAGTACGGTGTATAACCCTGTAATAGAACCATGGCTATCGTTTCCTGCACGCTCTAATAGCTTTGGCATAACAGCAAAAACAGAAGGTGTATAACCACGAGAAACCGGAGGCTCTCCAGTTGCAAGACCTATTTCACGCTGTGCCATTGCGTATCTTGTAAGAGAGTCCATAAGTAATAGTACATCTTTACCCTCGGCTCTAAAAAATTCCGCAATAGACGTTGCAACTTCAGCAGCTTTTAACCGTACAAGTGCAGATTGGTCGCTTGTTGCTACAACAAGCACACTTCTTTTTAGACCCTCTTCTCCAAGGTCTTTTTCTATAAACTCTCGTACCTCACGACCTCGTTCACCTATCAGTGCTATTACGTTTATATCTGCTTTCGTGTTTCTTGCAATCATACCCATAAGAGTAGATTTACCAACACCAGAACCTGCAAAAATACCAACCCTTTGTCCTTTTCCTATTGTTAAAAGTCCATCTATAGCTTTTACCCCTAAAGATAGTGGGTCATGTATACGATTACGTTCTAATGGATTAGGTGGTGCGTTCGTTACCGGGAAATCTTTCCCATCGGAAACTTGTGGCTTACCATCTATAGGCCTACCCATTCCATCCAAAACACGCCCCAAAAGACTCTCACTAATATTTATAGAAATAGGAACATCCGATGCTTCCACAATAGAACCCGGTCTAACTCCACTAATATCGCCAAGAGGCATGAGTAATATATTATTACCCCTAAAGCCTACAACCTCTGCCATTATATCTCTGTCTATAGATTTTATATAACAAACACTACCTACACTAACATTTGGTCCCACAGATTCTATTGTTAGCCCTACTACTTGGCTTACTTTTCCTAGTTTTCGTACATGGCTTTTTTTTATAACTTCTTTATATTTTTTAAAATCTACCGAGTTCATAAATTACCTATTCTTCAAAACATAATACAAATTTCTACGCAAATTTGTATACTGTGTATCCAAACTACAATCAATATTACCCAGTGGAGTTTCTATTATACAATCAGTCTTTTTTAACGTAACATCTTTAGAAAATGTTACATCTGCTCTATTTTCTAAACTAGAAAGCACAGCATCTTTGTCTATATTATCATAATCTTCTTCAGAAATGTGAACAGTTATATTGTCTACATAACCTGTTTTATTTATTGCATTTTTTACAATTATAGACATAACATTTTTATTTATATCTTTTTCAATTCCTATTAAACTATCAAGAGTAGACACTATCATATCTATTATTTCAGGCTCTACTCCTTTTATTAATTCCTCTTTATATATATGTGCCTCTTTTTTTATATTTTCGGCATCTAATACTATTACTTCAGCTTCTGATTTAGCACTCTCAATGCCTTCATTGTATCCTTTGTTTCTTGCTGATTCTTCTATTTCTCCAACTTTCGCATTTGCTTCTTCTATTGCTGTATCTATTATTTTTTTTGCTCTTTCGTTGGCATTTACAAGTACCAGTTTAGCGTCTTCAAGTGCTTTGTTCTGTGCATCTTCTATTATTTGATTTGCTTTTTGCTTTATTTCTTCAAGATTTATTATTGGTTCTTCATATACTTCTTTTACTTGTTCTTCATCTTCCACAGGAAAAGTTTCAATTGTGTTATCTACAGTAAAAACATTATTTTCATCTATATAGGTGTTCCAAGATTTTATAATTCTAGACAGTTCTATCACCTCCAAATAATTAAGTACAAAAAAACAAGATAAGCCGACAAATACTCATCAAATTAACAAAACAAAACGAAGTATTATCTTCGTTTTGTTTTGTGGTTTTCAGAGTGTTTATATAACTACATCATCTCCGCCACCACGAGAAATAATAATTTCGCCTTGCTCTTGTAGCCTACGTATTATAGCAACTATACGTTGTTGTGCATCTTCTACATCGGAACGTCTTACTGGTCCCATAAATTCCATATCTTCTCTTATCATTGCACCTAATCTACTAGATACATTGCTAAGTATAAGATTTTGTAATTCTTGGCTTGCCCCTTTAAGTGCAATTGCAAGTTCTTTATTTTCAATGTCTTCACGCATAATTTTTTGAATATCTTTAGAACCAAGAGAAAGAATGTCTTCAAATACGAACATTTTCTTACGAATGTCATCAGATAATTCGTAATCTTCTGTTTCCAATGTTTCTAATATATTTTTTTCTGTATTTCTATCTACAGCTGTTAAAATATCTACAACTGCATCTAATCCACCAACAACCATTTGACCTTCTACCATTAGACTAGATAGTTTTTTCTCAAGTGCTCTTTCCACTTCTTTTACTATCTCTGGAGATGTTCTATTCATTTTTGCTATACGCTTTGCAACATCTGCTTGTTTTTCTGCTGGTAAATCTGAAAGTATTTGAGCAGATTGTTGCGGTTTTAAATAAGATAAAATAAGAGCAATAGTTTGTGGATGTTCGTGCTGTATAAAGTTTAATATTTGATACGCCTCTGCTTTTCGTATAAAATCGAAAGGACGAACTTGTAAAGAGCTTGTCATTTTTGATATTATATCGAATGCTTTTTCTTCTCCCAAAGCTTTTTCTAAAATTTGTTTTGCATATCCTATACCACCCTCTGCAATATAATCTTGTGCTAAACAAACTTGATAAAACTCTTCCAAAACAGCATTTTTCATTTCTGGTAAAACGGCCATTGTATTAGAAATTTCTAAAGTAACGCTCTCTATTTCCTCTTCTTTAAAATGCTTAAAAATTTCGGAAGATTTTTCAGGACCGAGAGTTATTAATAATATAGCTGCTTTTTCTTTGCCTGTTAACTCTTCTATCGATGTTTTCATATTACTCCCAACCTTCGCTCATCCAGTTTCTTAGTAACTGTGCAACTGCTTCTGGTTTTTCATTAACAAATTTATCTATTTGTACTTTCACTTCAGAATCTATAGAATAAGCTATTTCTTGAAGTGTTTCTCTATTTTCAAATTGTATTTCTTCTATTTTTGTACTTACAAGTAAATCTTCTACAGAAAGTTCTGGCTCTATTTCTAAAACTGCTGTTTCTTCTATTTTATCACGTTTCATCAAAGCATATACAATCATAGCAATAAAAGCTGCTAAAATACCAGCCAAAACTAGTGTTTGCCAATTTATAGGTGTAGGCATAGATGGAACAAAAACAAAGTCCGAGAAAATCATAAAACTTACATTTTCTACAGGAATACCCGTTGCATTTGATATTGCAATTAACCATTCCTCACCAGCCTCTATAGGGGCAGGAGATTGATTTGCAGATACTAATGCCTCCCATGTCATACCTTCTTCAAAAGCTAAGTCTTCAGCTACAACACCATTGTTAAAATTGTCTTGTTCTACTAGTATTGTTCTTGTAGAAATTACAGATATATTACTTTCTGCAAAGTTTAATGTTCCTGCTGGATTTATTGTTACAGTTTCTTGATGATTAAAAAGGAAATTTTGATTTACTTCTTCTCTTGAAGCAGAAACATCACCTGTCATACCCATGCCAAAAACACCAAAACCTGCATTTGGAGCCGCTCCAGCTTCTGGCAATACAGGAGCTGTACCTTCTGCTTCTTCACTTAAATTATAATTATTTTGTACAAATCCTTGCCCTGTACCTGCTGGATCTGCGTATTCTCTTGATACTATCGTTTGTTCGCTCATGTCTACAACAACATTTGCATTTACTCGTACATGGTCAAATACTCCAGACAAAAGGCTCATAACGCCATGTTCCATTCTTGCACGTTGCTGAAGAGAAATATCTTGTTCGCTACTATTTTGAGCAAAACGGTCGTTTCCTGTAAGTGTACCGTTAAAAATGTTTCTTAAATGTTGGTCTGTAATAACAACATTATCTATAGTTAAACCTTCTACAGCATTTGCAACTGTAGATGCAAGTGTTAAAGCAGATGATTGATCAAATTGTGTAGATGTAGTAAGAACTACAGAAGCTCTAGACTGAGAAATTCCTAAAAACTGTCCTCTTCTATCTGAGATATGTAAGGTAACATTTGCATCTTCTATACCATTTATCTGTCTTAATGCCGCTGCAATATCACTCTCTTGAGACCTTCTAAACATTTCTGTTCTAGAATCTTCAGAAGTACCCATACCAATTTGCTCTAAAGCATCAGGAAAAGAAAAATCTGTATTATTTATAAAAACATCAGAATTACCACGAATCTCAACAGCAGCTTGATTATAATCTTGTCTTCTTACTTCTATTACACGACCACCTTGCACTAATCTATTTCTTATTCCACGTTCGTTTAAAATTTCTTGTATAGCAGAAGATTGACTAAACTCTAAATTTCTGTGTAATACAACCCAATCTGGTCTAACAGTTAAAAATATAACAAATCCAAGTGCCAACAAAACAGCAGAAGAAGCAAAAATCAAACGTCTTTTTTGAACAGAACCTAAATTTTTCCATTTCGTAGTAGTTGTATTGTAAAAGTTTAATATTCTATCTTTCATACCCAAATCCTCCTGATAAAAACTTAACTCTTAGTCAATTAATATTAATACTAATAAATACAAATTATATCTGCATATTCATTATTTGTCTATATGCATCCAAAATACGGCTTGTAAGCTGTGTTGTAAATGTAACAGCTGTATGAGCTCTCTGTTCTGCAAGCATAACTGCTAATAAATCGTCTGTTCTACCCGTTGCGTAATCTATTTGCAAATTACTTGCTTCATTCTCAAGTACACTCGCCTCATCGAACATACGTATAGCAGAATCTAAAATATTAGAAAAACTAGAGTTTGTCTCTACTATCTGGTTATTTGTGTTAAGTATATTATTTAGAACTGGTGAAGCCAAGCCTAAGTTTATACGCTCTATATTCATTTTTACCTCTTAATATAATGATGATATTTTTTTTACCAATTTAAAATATACTATAATGATTGACCAATTTCAAGTGTTCTTGAAATCATAGCTCTTGTAGTGGATAATGCTGTCATATTTGCCTCATAAGACCTACTAGCACTCATCATATTTACCATTTCGTAAACTATGTTTACATTTGGCATTTCTACATATCCCTCTTCATTTGCATGTGGATGAGATGGGTCGTATACAAGTGGTCCCGGTGTTTCATCTTCTCTTATTTGTGCTACTCTTACACCACCTGTATTCTCGTGTGAATTAATTACCTCATTATTTCTTGTTACATGAGATGGTATCCTATCCGAACCATTAGTACCTTGTGTTAATCTGTTTATCTCTAGTGCATTATCTAAAAAATTACCAAAATTTTGGCTATCTGGTACAGATTGAAGCACTACAGATTTACGCCTATACGGACCACCCTCGGCTGTTCTTGTAGTTGTTGCATTTGCAATATTTTGCGATATTACATCCATACGTAAACGTTGTGCAGTTAGTCCAGATGCATTTACATTCATAGATGCAAAAAATGACATAATTAAACTCCTTTATATTAAAATTTACTACATAAAATTAAAACCTAAATATTACTATTAAGAACAACATTTATACGTCTATAGTTATTCATAAGACTCATAGACATAACTTCGTATCTTGCAGAGTTCTGGTACAGAGCAACCATTTCCATTTCTATATCTACGTTATTGCCATCATTTCTGTGCATTGTGTTTTCGGCAGATATATGTACAACAGGTGATACATTTTTAAGATTTACCCGTCTATTCTCTTCTCTCGCACTAGTTAGCTCTGTCTCTAAAATATTTTCAAATTCTACAAGGCTACGTCTAAAACCAACTACATCTACATTTGCTATATTGTGGCTTATTACAGTGTTACGCAACTGACTAGCCTTTAGAGATTGCCCTAGTATTTCATTATTCAAAAATATATTATTTAAAACCATATTAAACCTCTTTAAAAATCAATAACAAATTTATAAATAAATCGCTTATAAATAATAACAAATTTATAAATAATAATCAATTAAAATTTTTGTTTAGACCAAATTTTTTATAACATAAAAATAAGACGCATTAACCATTCTTTTATACAATATATATCGTGATTAAACAAATTATAATAAGTATTTTTTTTATGAAAAAAGGTAAAATTTTAGTGAAAAATAGGAGGGATGAATGTAATCTTACAACTTTAAAAATTTTAGATATTGTAAGCTATCGATTTAATGATTTACTTATCTAAAATTATCAAAGTTGTAAGTAGTATCAAAGTTATTACAGCAATTCATTTAATTTATAAATCCTTGCTAAAATCGGACTATTAAAATGTATAGAAAAAGTGTTTGTTAAATTATGACATATTGTTATATCAATATTTAATATTACATATGCCTTTATAGAACTTGTGTGATTGGTATATTCATGCGTAGCTGTAGATATAATTTCAAACATAGAAGTTGTATTGTTGAAAAACGTATGTACTGTATATCTATAGTTACCATTTGTAAAATTTTGCATATTTGCAATATTTATATAATTTAAAGAAATATTTTTTATCAAATCTATATAAACTGATTCTCTATAATATATTTCGTCTAAAATTTCAAAATAATAATAGTCATAAACAAAATAATTTCCTACATTTAATATTATATTTTCCATATTGTTTTGTATATCTTTGTTTATAGAAAATATTGTATAGTCTATCCCCTCCATAGCTATAAAAGAAAGATTTGATATCTGCACATTTATAGCAGCTGTTGTGGCATTGTTTATATTCACCCTTATAAGTAATATTGCCATACCAATAAGAGTCATTATTAAAAAAGCTGTGTATATATAAATACTACCTTTATTTGATTTTGTAATTCTTATATCGCAATAATTTTTACTATTATTCATAGATACCTTTTTCCAAACTTGTAAATTATAAATTTTTAGAGATTTGTAAAAAAAATTAAATTCAAAAAAATATTTTGTTTTCAATGTACTTATTCAACATAATTATTAAATCATCTTAGTACAATGAAAACAATTAATATTTTTAAAAATTTTAAATAAAACATTAAAAACCTACTATAAGCTAATATATGGATTATGGAGTTTCTCATATCCTATTGTTGTTGATTTTCCATGTCCACTATACACCAATGTTTCATCTGGCAATTTTGTGAGTTTTGCTAAACTTTTTATTATATTATTATGGTCGCTTGTCGGTAAATCTGTTCTCCCTATGCTTTCTTTAAAAAGTGTATCACCAGAAAATAACAAATTATTTACTTTGTCGTATAAACACATACTACCTGCTGTATGACCTGGTGTGTGTATTACTTCAAACTCCACAAAAGGTAATTTTATAAAATCACCTGTTTTTATAAAAATATCTGCTTTTGCAATTATTGGAACTTTGCTAGAAAAAGACATATTTAAATTTGGATTTTCCAGTAAATCTTTTTCAGATACATGGGCATATACACTTACATTTGTAAGAGCTACAACATCTTTTAATGAATATATGTGGTCAAAATGACCATGTGTTAATATTATAGCATGTATTTTAAAGTCTACGATATGTTTTAGTATTTGTTCTTTAGAAAGTCCTGCATCTATCAAAACGGCATCCATATTGTCGTTATGGTATATATAAGTATTTTGACTATACTCATTGATATTGAATGTTACTATTTTCATTTTTTACCTCTTAATATTCTGTACTTCTTTAACATTTAAAATACGGTCGCAAAGTTTATCTAATTGTTCTTTAGATTCCACATCTAATATACAAATAATATATGCAGTTTGCCCATCTGCTTTTATATTTAAATTCTTTATATTTATCCTGTTTTCTGAAATAATACTACTTATAGTAACTAAGACACCAGCTCTATCTTCTGCTTCTATGCTAAGTTCTGCACTATATTTTGCATGGTTATTTTTGCTTGTATTCCAAAAAACGCTTTTTATTAGCCTTGGCTTTTCATTATCTGGCATTGATATAATGTTTTTACAATCTGTACGATGAACACTAACACCTCTACCACGGGTAATAAAACCTACTATATCGTCTCCAGGTAATGGACTACAACATTTAGAAAACCTAACGTCTATATCTCCAAGACCCTCTACTATTACACCTGTATCGTTTGTTTTTTTAGTTTTTGATTTTTGTACATTCGTTGTATTTATAATAGATGATATATCTAAATTTGCATCTGATATATTTAGGTTGTCCAGTTTTTGTTTTCGCTCTTTATCTTCTCTTCTTTCTTTTTCTGCTAGTAGACGTTTTATTACTTGTACTTCGCTTATAACTTTACGACCTATAGCTGCCAAAAACAAATCCCAAGCTGTATAATTATATCTGCTTAAAATCATTTCTTTTGTAGTTTCATTCAAAAGCTCACTCAAATCTTGTTTTAATCTTTTTGCTTCTATTTCAAGCATTTCACGACCAACAGCCTCATATTCTTCTTTTGTATTTATTTTAAGAGCTGCTCTTATACGGCTTCTCGCTTGACTTGTTTTTACAAAATTTAACCATTCTTCTTTTGGGCCTGTAGAATTTCTACTTGTTAAAATTTCTACTCTGTCTCCAATAGAAAGTTTATAATCTATAGGAACAATAACAGAATTAACTTTTGCACCTACAAGTGTATTGCCAACAACAGAGTGTATTGCATAAGCAAAGTCTATAGGAGTAGAATCTGCTTTTAGTTCTATTACATCGCCTGTTGGAGTGTAGCAGTATATATTACTTTTATAAACATCTAGTTCAGTTTTTAACTCTTCTAAATATTCTTCGTCGTTGTATTGATTACTTTTCGATAGCTCTGCTTGTAATTCCAAAATTTGTTTCAGAGAATTACCTATTATACTTATTTTTGCATCATCGCTATTTCTATCTACTATAGAGTTTGGTTTTTCTTTGTATTTCCAATGTGCTGCTATACCATATTCGGCTATTTCATGCATATCGGATGTTCTTATTTGTATTTCGAATGGTTCTCCATTTTTCCCTATTATAGTTGTGTGTAAAGATTTATAACCGTTACTTTTTGGAACGGATATATAATCCTTAAACCTATCTGGTAATGGATGATAATTTTCATGTATAACACCCAAAATACCGTAACACTGCATATCTGTATCCACTATTATACGTAATGCAAAGAGGTCATAAATTTGCTCGAGAGACATATTTTTTGTTTTCATTTTTTTATAAATACTAAAAAAATGTTTTGGCCTGCCCTGTATATCAAAATTGCAATTATAAACTTGCATGAAACTAGAATTAGATATTTTTAATTTTAATTCCTCTATCATATCATTTATAAGATTTTGACGTTCTGTTTGTTTTGTTTTTATTTTAGAAGCTAAGTTGTAATAAGACTCGGGTTCTAAATATCTAAGAGAAAGGTCTTCTAGTTCGTTTCTTATTTTAGAAATACCAAGTCTCCTTGCAAGAGGTGCATATATGTCTAAAGTTTCTTGTGCTTTTTGCCTTTGTTTTTTTTCTGTCATATAATTTAGAGTACGCATATTGTGTAATCTATCTGCCATTTTTATAACTATTACACGTACATCTTCTGTCATTGCTAAAAACATTTTTCTATAATTTTCTGCTTGCAAATTTGGATTTTTTGTACCATCTTTTTTATATTCTATTTGTAAAAGTTTTGTAACACCATTTACAAGATTTGCAACAGATTTGCCGAAATGATTTTCTATATATTCATAGGTAAATGTTGTATCTTCTATTGTGTCGTGTAGTAAACCCGCTACTATAGATTCTGTATCCATACCAAGTTCTAATAAAATAATAGCAACATGGATAGGATGTATGATATAATTTTCTCCCGATTTTCTAAACTGCTCTTTGTGAGCATTATGTGCCATGTCTAATGCTTTTTTTATTAAATCTGTATCTGAACTTAAACGACTATTTTGAATTTTTTGTATAAATATTTTGTAAACATCTGATACATTTTGAACCTGCATAAAACTCCTCCTTCCTTCAAAAGTTCAATAAAAACTTTAGAAACACAATTTTAAATTTTAAAGTGTAACAACTTGGATAATGAGCCACTATTATAATAATTATATTGTATGTAGTCAACTTTTGACAATATATTTTAGGATTTTTGATTTAAAATATTTTTACGAAAAATAAAATGTTAATTGTTAAATGTTTTATGATATAGTGATATAGTGATAAATAAAGATAAAAATAAAAAAATTAATCAAAAAAAACATCAAATCTTTCAAAAGATTTGATGTTTTTTTGATTTTACTTATGTTAAATAGACAATTTTTCTTTTTATAAAAAATCATCAATTTGAAATGATATATACTCTGCTAATTGGTATACGTCATAAACAAAGTTTTTTGGCATATTATCAATAAATTTAATTTTATAAATATTTCAGTAATACTATCCTCTACTAATATTTCTATTGTTGGTTTTTCATAAATATTGTACATATTTTACCTCTATATGATTTTACGGTAGTGTAATTAAATTATTTTGTGGAATAGGTTCTTTATCCTGATGAGATATTCTAATAAAATCTACATCATATTTTTCTTTTATTCTGGTAATAATAGAGTTAAGTGTATTCGTATCTAAATTTGCCTCTATCTCATCTAATAAAATTATGTTTGGAGAAGTTACTAATGCCCTAGCTATGGCTAATCGTATTTTTTCGCCTGATGAAAGATTATTTCCTCTTTCTTCAACTAAAAAGTATCCATTTTTTTCTATATGTGTTACTATCCTGTCTAATTTGAGAAGTTTCATTAATTCTAAAAGCTCATTATTAGATATATCAACTCTCTCTAAGGATAAATTACCTAATATACTATCTTCGAAAAACAAAGGAATTTGTGGTACATACCCTATTTTTCTACTAACAGATTGTTTTGTATATGTTTTAATATCGTATCCATTTATTTTTATAGTACCTTTTTGTGGTTCTATAATTTGATTTAATAGTTTAAAAAGAGTGCTTTTACCAGAACCATTTACACCTTTAATCCATATATCATTTGGAAATGTCAATTCAAAAGTTTTGTCTATAAGTATAGGCTTATCTGAATTGTAATAAAAATAAACATTATCAAACGAAATATTTTTTACATATTCAAGTTTTTTCAAGCTCTCATTAGATAAATCATCTATTTCTTTAATTTTCATATTTACATTTTTTATACTAATTATTGTTTTTTGAAAATTTGCAATATAGCCTACAATTGATGAAAATAAAAATATTAATCCATCAATCATCTGAAATATAAGTAAAAATACACCGAATGTAATATTCCCATAAGTTAAATTAATTGCCCCTATAATGATGACAGCTATATTAAAGCCACCATTAAAGCATATATCACTTACTAGCTTAGAAATATTCTGTGTTCTATTTAATTTATTATCTTTTTTAAAAATATCTTCATTAATTTTTTTTGAATGATTAATATTTTGAGAAATAGTACCAAATATTTTTAATAAAGTGAAATTATTTAAAATTTCAACAATATTTTTAATCCTGCTATCGTCAATATTTCTTCGTTCTTTAGAATATTTGCTAATTTGTTTCGAGAAAAACATATTAGCAAACAAAAAAAAGATACCCAATAATATTAAAATTATCAATATTGTAATTGACCTTGTACCTATTACAACCATCGATACTATACCCGAAATAATAGCTTGAAATAATACAATAGTAGACCATCCTATTAAAGATGAAGCTTCTGCAACATCTGTTTTTAAAATATTTATTTCTTTACTTGAGTGATATTCTGAATCTATCCATTTATTAGAATTAATTATATTTTTAAAAACAAGTGTCCCGAGATTCTTCATAAACTTATATTGATTTATCTCCATCATATATCCAAATAAAGGGATTAAATAAATAAAATAAATAATCATTCCAAATAAAATAATAATAAAATGTAGCAAATTTTCACTCTCATTATCGAAAATGTACATTAAACTTAGTCCGATAAAAAGACTATGAAAAACTGCTTGCATTGAATTAAAAATAATTCCTACAGCACCTTTAACTGTTATATTTTTTAATATAATTTTTGCTATATTCATTTTGTCCACTCATTAAAATTTAGTATTACTTCACATGAAGCTGCTGTGTTCATATTATGCGTTACCAAAATAACTGATTTGTCTGTATGTCTTATAAAATCACTAAATATTTCTTCACTCTCTACATCTAAATGAGACGTTGGTTCATCTAATATAAGTATTTCAGAATCTTTATATAAAAGTCTGGATAAACATATTTTTAATTTCTGTCCTTCAGAAAGATTCTTTCCAAATTGACCAACAGTATTATATAAAGTATTTTTATTTACAATATCAGACATATTTAATGTTTTAGAAATATCTTCTATTCTTTCTAAGTCTTTTTGCTCAAGTAATTCATCAGAAAAAGTAATATTATAGGCTAAAGTATTATCTATTAAATTATAGTTTCCATCAAAATAAGATATTTGTTCCCAATTATTTTTCCTTAAAAGATAAGAGTCTCTACCATAGATATTTATACTACCTTTTGTAGGTTTGTAAATACCCATTATTAATTTTAAAAATGTAGATTTTCCAATTCCTGATTCCCCAATTATAGCTATTTTTTCACCTTTATTTAATTTGAAATCTACATTTTCAAATATAGGAGTTGCATTTTCAAATCCAAAAGACATATTTTTAATATCAACAACTATTTTAGATTCTTTCTCTAAATGATTTTCTCTATCTTGTTCATAATCTTCTTTATGCTCAAATTTATTATTAATAATATTTAAAGTGCTAAATATTAATTCTCTTACTCCAAAATAATTTACATATGACTGTAACATTTTACCAAAAGGTAAAGATACCATATTAACCAAAAGTAATATTGATGTAAATTCTCCATAATTCAATTCATCATAAAAGATGTATGCAAGACCAATAAGAACAATAGTAGGTAAGTATTCGTTCATCAGGGCAGGTCTATATGATTTTAATTTTTCTTTAGTAAATTTAAAATACAAATCTTCTCTTTTTTCTAATAATTCATTATGCTTACGAACTGCATAATTTTGCGTATTACTTGCACTAATATATTCTCTGTTCTCAAGTATATTCTTTTCAAAAGAAGATATATTTTTTTGTATAGGTATAATTTCACTTATTATATTAGATATATTATTCTTTCTAAAAATACTTACGATAGATGAAATTATTACAATAATTATAATAATAGCGGCTATTCTAATATTTAAGTAAATAAGAGCTGTAAACGAAAAAATAAACATTAATGGCATGAAAATTATATTTTGTGTGTCATTTTTTAAAAAATTTCTTATCCTATCTGAAACGTCTCTATATTTGCTCAAAAATTCATCTTTATATTTTTCAAAACTATCAATTTCTCTATTTTCTAAATGTGATAATAGATGTTTATGCATTTTATTACAAAAATTTTCTACTTGAAAATCAAAAAATTGGTTTCTTAAATATGTAAATATTTGTTGTAAAAATATAAATATAATAAACCAAAAAATTAATGAAATCTCAATCCTACCAAATTCACCTACTGCTGAATTGATTAGAGGATAAACTATAAGCACTGTTACAATATTAAAAATAGCCGAAAAAATAATAACAATAAAAAACTTGATTCTCATAGTTATTATATTTTTAAATATCACTTTTATTGGTTCTGTTACTTTAGCTAATTTATTCATTCTATACGTCTACTCTCTCTTATTAATTTTAAAATTAAATTTATTTAAAATATTATAAATACTTTTTAGCATATATTCTTTTGAACTTATTAACTCTTTTATTTCATCGTAGGAACAAGAGCAGTTGAGTGCTTCAAATAAAAACAAACTTATAATTGAACAAAAAATACTACTTCCGTTTAACCAAATTCGCCTATTTGAATCCCAATAAACATTTAGATATATTTTTCTATTAATTATTATTCCATCTTGGTTAATATCAAGTATCTCTTTTAAATCTTCAACACTTACACTTATAACTGTATCGATTTTAGAAGGAAAGACATTCTGTATTTGTTTATCTCTTGCAGCCACTATATAAATTCCTTTTTCATACATTACTCTACAAAGATACTTCATTTCTAAAATATCTTTATTTTCATATTCACTAATAAAACCACAACTAATATTTACAACTCTAGCTATAAGTTTATCGGAGATATATTCCAAAATCAAATTAAATTCTTTTATAGATGTCTTATTATTTACAGGAAAGAAAATAATCTCACAATCTTTATTTACCGATAAAAAAGCCTCACAAATTGCATTTCCATGACCACGTTGATTAATCATACTATCAGATTTTATAGACAAAATATTTATTATTGTAATTCTATCTGAATATAAAGATTTAAAATGTTCACTTATTGGACAATCTATTATACAAATAGTATTCAAATTACCCTCCTCTAAATGAATTATTTAAAAAATTATAATATAGAAGTTGTTAGCCGCAATACTTCTATATTATTTATTAAATATCATAAATATTTCTGTAATAAACAAGTGATTATACATTATATCAATTTACTAAATATATCAAAATATACTTTAGATTTTATAGCATTTCTAATTGTTAAAAGTTTAACAAAAAAATGCACCAAAAACTTAATATTTTTATATACTAAAATTAAAACTGTTTAATACGAGTAAAATCAAGCTGTAACTACATATTTCAAGTTATAAAGAAAATAAGATACTAAAATGGGCTTATTGAATTTCCACTACAGTGGCATTGTCCAAAAAACACTAAGCCATCGTCTTTTTTTAGTTCAATTTCCTTGATACCTAATTTATTCATTGCATCTTTTCTTTCATTGCTATTTGTTGTTGTATTAACTATTTCTTTTAATTCATTAACTTTGTCTGACATAATTTTTTCCTCCGTATAGTAGGTTAGTGGTTAATTACTTAATATTAAAATACATTTATGCGGCTAACATTTTCTTTTAGTCGTTTAAGTCGTGTTGTGTCGAGACTTGTTATTACGACTTGTTATTACGACTTGTTATTACGACTTGTTATTACGACTTGTTATTACGACTTGTTATTACGACTTGTTATTACGACTTG
>WRGD01000150.1 GCA_009787355.1 Defluviitaleaceae bacterium
CTATCTAGTAAACTAAAGAACCGCCGTATACGGAACCGTACGTACGGTGGTGTGAGAGGTCGGCTATTCAATTATTGGATAGCCTCCTACTCGATTGCTTAATCACTTGCTTAAATTTAAACTTTGCTTTCTTTCATATACTCCAAATACTCATTATAGGTCATTTGTCTATCTATTATTTTTCCATCTTTTATTTCTATTATCCTATTTGCAAGTGTTTGTATAAATTCATGGTCATGGGAAGAAAATAAAATATTACTTGGATATGCCAAAAGTCCATCATTTAAAGCTGTTATCGTTTCCAAATCCAAATGGTTTGTTGGTTGGTCCATAATAAGTAAATTCGCATCGAACATCATAATTCTAGAAAGCATCATTCTTACTTTTTCACCACCAGATAAAACACTTACTTTTTTGGCTGTTTCATCTCCACTAAATAACATTTTACCTAAAAATCCACGTAAATAATTTTCGCTATCATCTTTACTATATTGTCTTAACCATTCAACTAAATTTATTTTTTTACCTTCAAAAAACTCTGTGTTATCTTTTGGAAAATAAGCCTTTGTAATTGTTATACCAAACTTAACTTCGCCCGAATCCGGTTGCTCTTCTCCTTCAAGTATTTTAAAAAGAGTTGTTATAGCTATTTCATTACCAATAAAAGCTATTTTGTCTTCTTTATTTAAAGAAAATTTTATATTATCCAGAAGTTTTACACCATCTACAGTTTTAGAAATACCATCTACGGTTAAAATATCATTACCAACCTCTCTTTCAGGTTTAAAAACAACAAATGGATATTTTCTCGTACTTGGCTGTATGTCATCTAGTGTTATCTTGTCCAACATTTTTTTACGACTTGTTGCTTGCTTAGATTTGGAAGCATTTGCACTAAACCTTTGTATAAAAGTTTGAAGCTCTTTTATTTTATCTTCTTTTTTCTTATTTTGGTCTCTCATCATTTGTAATGCAAGCCTGCTAGATTGATACCAAAAATCATAATTACCAGTATATAATCTTATTTTTCCAAAATCTACGTCTGCCATCATTGTACAAACATTATTTAAAAAATATCTATCATGAGAAACAACAATAACAATTCCAGAAAAATTAATTAAAAATTCTTGTAACCAGCTTATTGCTGCTATATCTAAATCATTTGTAGGTTCATCTAATACAATTATATCTGGGGAACCAAATAATGCTTGTGCAAGTAATACTTTAACTTTTTGACTACCTTCTAGTTCTTTTAACTTTAAATTATGCAAATTTTCATGTATTCCAAGATTAATAAGAAGCTTTGCAGCCTCAGATTCTGCTTCCCAACCTCCCATTTCTGAAAATTCTGCTTCCAGTTCTGCTGCTTTTATGCCATCTTCATCATTAAAATCTTCTTTCAAATATATAGCATCTTTTTCTTTTCCTATTTGGTACAAACGCATATTGCCCATTATTACAGTATCTAGTATGCTATATTCATCAAAAACATAATGATCTTGCTTTAGTACAGACATTCTTGTATTTTTTGGCATACTTATCTCGCCAGTTGTTGGTTCTATTTCTTTAGATATTATCTTTAAAAAAGTCGATTTTCCTGCTCCATTTGCCCCTATTATACCGTAGCAATTACCCGGTGTAAATTTTATATTAACTTCATCAAATAATTTCTTTGATGCGAATTGAAGACTTACATTGCTTACTATAAGCATTTTTATACCTCACTAAGTGCTCCCAATTTTTCTGTTTGATCTGTCGTTATAAGAGTATCCATTATTTCATCCAAATCTCCATCCAAAACAGAATCTAATCTATGAAGAGTTAAATTAATACGATGGTCTGTTACTCTTCCTTGTGGAAAATTATATGTTCTTATTTTTTGACTTCTATCTCCTGTACCTACTTGGCTTTTTCTTTGGTCGCTCATTTCTTTTTGTCTTTTTTCTTGCTCTAGTTCAAAAAGTTTTGCTCTAAGCACTTTCATTGCTTTTTCTTTGTTTTTCAATTGACTTTTTTCGTCTTGACAGCTAACAACTATTCCTGATGGCATATGTGTAATACGAACAGCACTATCTGTTGTATTTACAGATTGTCCACCATTTCCACCAGACCTAAAAACATCTACACGTATATCGTTCTGATTGATTTCTACCTCTACATCTTCTGCTTCTGGTAACACTGCAACTGTTACAGTAGAAGTATGAATACGTCCACTACTTTCCGTTGCTGGTACACGTTGTACACGATGTACACCACTTTCATATTTAAGTCTACTGTACGCACCTTTCCCTTGTATCATAAAAACTACTTCTTTAAAACCGCCAACATCACTTTCATTTGTGTTCATTATTTCTGTTTTAAAGCGTTTTCTTTCCGCATACCTATGATACATTCTAAATAAATTACCCGCAAAAATAGCTGCTTCATCACCACCAGCACCACCACGTATCTCTACTATAACATTCTTATGGTCATTTTCATCTACTGGTAGAAGCAGTATTTTAAGCTCGTGTAATAATCTCTCTTCTTTTTCTACAGCCATTTTCAAATCTTCTTTTATCATTTGCCTAAAATCTTCATCTTTTTCTATGTTTAACATTTCTTTATTTTCAGATATTTCTAATAATAAGTCTTTATATTCTCTATATTTTTCTATTATAGGAGAAAAATGAGAATGTTCTTTCATTAAAGCACGCCATTCACTATTATTCGAAATAACTTGTGAATCATTTATTTTTTCAGATAATATGTCAAATTTCTTTTCTAATTCATTTAAATTTTCAAACATTTAAATTTCCTTTCTTTTGTTTTCAAATCAAATACATTTTATCACAATTTTAATGCATAATAAACCACTCACGAATATTGTTATAAGGATTTCTTATACTTGGTTTTCCTTCTATTACTATACTCTGATTTGTTAAAAGAACATTGCTTATAAAAGTTATTCCTACTATAGGCAATTGTTCATTTATATATGTTTGTATATTTTTCAACAAATAGCTATATTCTTCTATTGTAAAAGCATTATTTATTTCCTGTAAATATTCATCTAACCTAGCACTACTATAATTCATAAAATTATTAACTCCACTTGAACTAAATAAATCAGAAAAATTATTTCCTATAGATGTACCTGCAAATAATAAATCAAAATTTCTATTCTGTATTTGCACTTTATAATCTTCAAAACTAAGATTCATTAATATTACATTTATACCTAAATTTTCTAAATTTTGTTTTAATCTTTCAGATATAGCTACTCTAGAGGCATTTTCCTCATTTACAAGTATTCTTAGACTAAGAGGTATTGAAACATTAGATACTATACTACCAAGTACATTTTCTTCTATTTCTATAAAACCAGCTGTATGCAAAAGTTCGGTTATTTTTTCTATATCAAAATCATAATAATTAAGTCCTTGTTTATAAAACGAATTTTGTGAGTTAACAATAGAACTAGTTCTATTTGCAAGTCCAAAATATGATATATCTATGAAATCTCTATCTAACAAAGAATGTGCAATTGCAGCCCGTAAACTTAAATTGTGCAATATTATATTATCAAAATTAAATGCCAAAAAATCAAGATTATTTGTTACAAGAGGGTTAATATTAAAATTTACAAAAGAAAAAGAATATCTGGTTAAATCTGATATATTGGATACAAAAGAATTTATTATATTTTGGCTAAGTGCATTTAAATTTGTCTCTGTGTCTGATATTATAATGACTCGTATTGCACTAATATAAGCTCTATCTACTACATTTGGATTTTGTATTAATACCATTTCTCTTGGAAATGACCTACTATGAATCATAAAAGGTCCTGTTCCAAGAGCTTGTAAATTTCTTTGATTAAGCATTCCAGAAAAAAAATGTTCTGGAATTATAGGAAAAGTAAGATAATTTTCAAATCTCCCACCAATCGCTCTACTAAATCCAAATGATATATTTGTACTATCTATTATTTCTATATTGTTTATATATCTTACTAATTCAAAATATGGAGAAGACGGGTTATTTCGTATAGTATTTATTGTAAACAAAATATCATTTGTTGTAACCCTTACACCATCAGACCAATTTCTATTTGCAAGAGATACAATTACAGAAGTATTATCTTGTAAAACAGTTAAACGCTCTGCCAAAACTGGATTTGCTATAAAATTTTCTATTTCAAAAAGTGGCTCATAAATTAGATTAAGAACATTTGAAACAGATATATCTGTATTTATTATAGGATTAAGTGTTGTAGGGTTGTTCATAGAAATATTTAATGTTCCACCCGTAGTAGGAGATATTTCATCTTCTATTCCCACACTTATATTTGTTCTGGTAATATTTATTATTTCATTTTCTATATTTTCTGTACCACAAGCTACTAAAAATATTATAAAAAATAAATTTTTTAAATGTTTTAAAAATAACCGCATATATCTCCTAACACACATTTTTTATAATTTTCATATATTTATAAAAAATCTAAAAAATTATTAATCCAAAACATAAATCTATATGCATACATACTAATTTGTACAACTCTTACATATCGTCTCGTCTCTTCAAATGGTATATAATTTAACGTTTCTCCATCATCTGAAAAATTGGAATTATCAAGCCAACTTGAAACATTACCACTACCAGCATTGTAAGCAGCAAGTGCAACATCTATTGTACTATGACTCCTAATAAGTCTATTTATATACCATGTACCCATATTTATATTTATAGCTGGGTCAAATATCATACTGTCAAAATCAAAATTATCTATTCCAAGTTCATTTGCTACCCAAATTGCAGTACCAGGCATAAGCTGCATAAGACCACTTGCACCAGCATGTGAAACTGCATTTTTATTAAATCTACTTTCAACATTTATAATAGATGCTACTATAACAGGGTCTACACCATGTAAATTTGCATATTTATTTATTATATCAAAATAGTCTATGGGAAAATATCTTTTGAAGGTATGGATAGAAAAAACAACACCGAAACCAACGCTAAATAGCAGTAAGATAAAAATTACAAATTTTATTTTTTTTTTCATATAATATACAATTCACTAATCATTATTAAAAATGACTACATCTACAATTGATTTAAATTTTCTATAATCTTCTTGGGATTTTATTCTATTCATAGCTGTTTCTTTTGATATTTTATCACGTTTCATTATTCTTTGCAGTCTCTTTTTTTTGCTACATAAAACCAAAATAGTATGCGTACATATCAAATGTAGTTTTAAGTTAAATAAAAGAGCTGCATCTATGATTATTATATTCCCATTGCTTTCATTTAATTTTTTATAAACATCTTTATATACAAGCTCTGTAATATGTTTATGTACAATATTATTTAAAATTTCTAAATTAGAATTGCTTGAAAAAACAATTTCACCAAGTTTTTTTCTATCTATTTCTAATGCACTACCTGCAGTTTTCAATATTCCATACCCAAAGAAAGATACAATTTCATCTTGCTTATGTTCTAGAGCAATATGCCCATATTTATCTACATCTAAAATATGGGCATTATAATCTTTAAATAAACCTGCAACTTTACTTTTTCCACTACCGGTGGGACCAGTTAAGCCAATTATATATTTTTTATTTAGTGTCATACCACGTAGCTCCCTCTTTTACTTCTGTTTCTAAGGGTACTAATAATTCTACTGCATTTTCCATTTCTTCTTTTAATATCTTTTTCATCACATCTATTTCTGTTTTTTTAGTTTCCACAAGTAGTTCGTCGTGTACTGTTAAGATAATACGACTTTGTAAATTTTGAGATTTAATACTATTGTATACACGAACCATAGCTATTTTCATAATATCCGCTGCACTTCCTTGTATCGGCATATTCATAGCTATACGCTCCCCAAAGTTTTTCGTTGCAAAATTTTTAGAATTAATTTCTGGTATATTTCTTCTTCTACCTAAAATTGTTATACCATAACCATTTCGTTTTGCAAATTCTACCTGCTCATCTAAATATTTCTTTATATTTGGGTATTTTTCAAAATATTTTTTTATATATATCTCAGCCTCTTTTTTTGTTATTTTTAAATCATTAGAAAGACTAAAACTACCCATACCATATAAAATACCAAAATTTATAGCTTTTGCACTATTGCGTTCCTTGCTTGTAACACTTTCTAGCGGAACACCTAAAACGCTAGCAGCTGTAGCTTTATGAATGTCATCACCTCTTTTATATGCATTTATCATATTTTCATCTTTAGACAAATGTGCCATTATTCTTAATTCTATTTGACTGTAATCTGCATCTAAAAAAGTATAACTATCATCTGTTGGGGTAAATACTTTTCGTAATTGTCTACCTAACTCCATTCTTACAGGTATATTTTGCAAATTCGGCTCTATCGAAGATATACGACCAGTAGTGGTTAGAGTTTGATTAAATGTCGTGTGTATTTTATCTGTAAAAGGGTCGGCTAAAGCAAGTAATCCTTCACAATATGTTGTTTTTAATTTTGTAAGTGTTCTATATTCAAGTATTTTTTCTATTATTGGGTGGTCTGCTTTTATTTTTTCTAAAACATCTGCTGCTGTAGAATATCCCGTTTTAGTTTTTTTACTACCTTGAAGACCTAATTTTTCAAATAAAATTGTTCCCATTTGTAATGGAGAATTTATGTTAAATTCTTCATTTGCTAAACTATATATTTCTTTTGTTAATCTATCTATATCTAAAGTTATACTATTATCAAAATCTACAAGGGAAATTCGATTTATTTTTACTCCATATATCTCCATTTCTGAAAGAATAATAGCTAATGGTAGTTCTATCTCAAAATATAATTTATCTTGACTATTTTCTCTTAATTTTTCTTTTAATATATCCTTACTTATAAAAGATATGTAAGAGAAAAATCCACTGTATATTTTTATTTGTTCTTTTTCTAATTTTTCAAAACTTTTTTTATTATTTATTTTTTCAAAATCTTCTATATTTATATCAATATTCAAAATATCATTAATAAAAGAGGTAACATTTGTATTTAGAATATAGGTAGCTAAAACAACATCAAAAGAAGGATTTAAATTTAGCTTACTTTCTGTTAAAAACTTTTTGGAGTCGAAAAAAATTATATTTTTGTCTTCAAAAATCTTACATTTTTTAAAAACATAAGATTTTGCAAGTTCTTCTGTAAACATAAAAAAATATGAACTTATTTTTTTCATTTTAAAAGTCAAACTTACACCAACATTTTTACCTAAAAAATTTACAAGGCTCAAAGATAATTCATTATTATCTAAATTATTAGAAATATCTTTTTGAAAAAAATAAAAAAAATCATCAATTTCTTTTTCTGTTGTTATCAACTCTGTATCAAAATAATTTTCTATATTATCATTAAAATCTTGGTTAGAACTTTCAAAATATTTAGAAACTATAGACTTAAATTCTAAATCTAAAAGCTCTTTTTTGAAACCCTGATTGAATATATCTTCTTTTGTTATCTCTTTTTCTAGCTCTAAATCTTGAACATTTGTAATAATTGTTGCAAGTTCTTTTGAAAGTATTGCAATATCTTTATTTTTTATTAAATTTTCAGAAATACGTGCAGGCTTTATAAATTTATAATTTTCTATAGCATTTTCGATGTTTTTATATTCTTTTATTATTTTTATGGCAGTTTTTTCACCAATACTCGGAACACCAGGTATATTATCACTAGTATCCCCCATTAAAGCTTTTACGTCTATATACTCCTTTGGTGTTACTCCTATTAGTTCTATTACATCTTTTTTATAATAATCTTCTACCTCTGTTTTACCTGCTTTTGTTTTTGGTATTCTTATTTTTATATTATCTGTTGCAATTTGTAATAAATCTCTATCTCCAGAAACTAAGATAACATCATAATTTTTATTTTCACAATTAATAGCAAGGGTTCCAAGTAAGTCATCTGCTTCATATCCATCTTTTTCAAATATTTGTATATTCATTACTTTTAATAAATCTTTTAATACAGGCATTTGTACTACAAGTTCTTCTGGCATTCCTTTTCTGTGTTTTTTATAATCTTCAAATTTTTGATGTCTTATTGTAGGGCCTTTTAAATCGAAAGCTACACCAACATAGTTTGGATTTTCTTCTTCATAAAGTTTAAAGAAAATATTCAAAAAACCATAGATACCATTTGTATAAAGTCCTTTTTTGTTTGTAAGAGTCGGAAGACCAAAAAAAGCTCTGTTTATTATACTATTGCCATCTATCAAAAGAACTTTTTGTTTGTTCATTATATCCTCAATTCCAATTGAATTTTGTTAAATTTCCTTGTGTTTGCATATTTTTAAAACCTAGTTGCCTAAGTGCTTCATATATAACAATAGCAACAGAGCTTGATAAATTCAGGGATCTTGCTCCCTCTATCATAGGTATTCTTATTGCTGTATCTTTGTTATTAACAAGAATTTCTTCTGGTATACCTTTACTTTCTTTTCCGAACATTATGAAAGCGTTTTCTGGGTATTTTACATCTGTATATAAATTTTTTGCTTTTGTGGTAGACATATATACAATGGGATTTTCATTTTTTTCTAAAAAATGCTCAAAGTTATCGTATATTCTTATATCTACATCTTTTAGATAATCAAGACCAGCTCTTATAAGCGTTTTTTCATCTATTTTAAAACCAAGAGGTCTTATCAAATGTAATGTAGTATTTGTAATTAAACAAGTCCTTGCTATATTTCCTGTATTTTGTGGTATTTCTGGCTCGTGCAAAATTATATTCATAAAAAATCTGGACCCCGTTTCTTTCAAATTGCTAGGTTAATATTAACATATGTTAATTATTTTTTCAATTGAAATTAAAAATTAAAATTACATAGATTATTTTAAAGAAGAACTATAACATTCAATGAAGAATACTTTAAAACGGTTTATAAAGAAGTAGACACAAGCAATGAAAATAGGTATGTAGGTTTAAATTATGTAGATTTAGAAGAAGGAGACTTAGAGACTTAGAGGCTTAGAGACTTAGATTTAAGTTCTTTGATATTACAAGAAAATAAAAGAAACAAATGATTTAATAAATAATTATGAAAATTACCCATGAGCTAGCTCATGGACATGGAAGCCCCTAGGGGCTTCCATGTTTTATCTAAAATTTATTACAAAATCTATTTAACAAAATTAACAAATGATAGTTAAATATGATAATTGTAACAATATTAATATTCAAGTTAATGATAAAAACACCGCAAATCATTTTATTAAAATATAAGCCTAAAATTACACCAAACTCAAAATCTCAAAAAATGCAGGTTTTGGCTCTAAATTTTCATCGAAAAGCACAGGTAATCCCCATGCTCTCCAAGATTGATTGTCTGTCTTTGCCCACATTGTTACTCTTTCTATATTTCTTGCATATTTTAAATAGATTCTAAAAATATGTTTATAAATTTCTGCTTGTTTTTTATAAATTTCTTCTGACTTTTTTGCGGGTTCTATTTTACTACCAAATGTCAAATCTAATTCTGTTATTGCTATTTTTGTACCTGTTTTTATAAAACGTTCAAAAGAAGCTATAACATTATCAAAATTCGTATTCTCATTGTAATGACTTTGCATACCTATACCTTCTATGAGCAACCTATTATCATATTCTTTATGATTTTTCCACTTATCGTTTATGTATTCTACCATAGCCCCTATCGCTTCTCTTTTTCCTGGTATTTCTTCATTGTAATCGTTGTAATATAATAATCCTTTCTTATCATATTTTCTTGCAAAATAAAATGCATCAAAAATGTAATCGCTAGGGTCTTCATTTTTTGTATTATTTTTATATGCTAAATACCAGTGAGACGTGTTTTGTTCTTTATCTTCATCTCTTCTTAAATGCTCTTTCCAGTTACCACTAAATTCATATTCATCTCTAAAAGCTTCATTTAATACATCCCAAGAATAAATTTTTCCACTGTATCTCGTTACATATTCTTTTATAAATTTTTCTAAATTTGTTTTTGCTTCCTCCCTAGTTTTTACTGTTCCATCTTCATTCCTATTTAACCAAATAGCTGATTGCCCATGCCAGCATAAAGTATGACCTATTACTTTTATATTATTTTCTGTCCCAAAGTTTATTATTTTATCTGCATTTTCAAAAAAATAATTATTTTCCGATTTACTTATATTTACAGGCTTCATCACATTTTCTGCTGTTACAGCATTATAATGTTTTTTGTAAATTTTTATTAGATTTTCATTTTGTAAATCTTCTGGTGATAAAATATTTCCAAACATAAAATTTTTTTCAAATGCTCTGTATAAAGAATCTTTCATATTATCTCCTCATTAAATTTAACAGTTTCTACTAAAATCAATACAAAATATAATAATTAAATTTTTTATATTTTCGATATTAATTGTGTAACACACTTTATTTTTTTGTAATAATTTTATCACAAAATTATAAATTTTTATATAGATTATAGTACACAATAAAAAAATATATAAAAATTTTTATATTTTAAAACTTTTTTTTAAAAATATGTTTACAATAACTATCATTTTATGGTAGTATATTTATTGTAGGGTTGTTTATTGTCAAATTGAAAGTTGACTTTTAGAAAGTTGGTGATAGATTGCAAAAATATGACAATTGTTGGTTAAACAAAGACACTTTTTTTAATAAAAATTATGAAAGTTATATACTACATGGCGATTGTGATATAACAAATTCTATACACAAAGAAGTAGGCTATTTTCTATCTCTTAGGCAAGTTTATGAAGAAAATTTGGCAGATTTAGTTTTTAAAAAATTAGAACAGCAAGATTCTTCTTTAGGTATCGAAGGTTTTAAAATAGATATAGGCAAAACAACATACATAAGTTCAAATACTCCTGTTGGATTGCTTTATGGTTTTTTTAAATTTATTAATTTACTTCAAAATGACAATCTAAGTAGTATAGTTGAAATTCCGAAAAACAGTATACGAATGTTAAATCATTGGGATAACATAAATGGTACTGTAGAACGTGGTTATGCAGGTTCTTCCATATTTTTTGAAAATAATCAAATAGTAAAAGATAAATCAGTAATATACCATTATGCTAGATTACTTGCATCTGTAGGAATTAATGCTGTATCTATAAATAATGTTAACGTTCATAAAATAGAAACATATTTAATAAGAGAACCTCTACTTTCATGTGTTTCTGATATTGCATATATATTTAGAAAATATGGTATAAAATTATATTTAAGTGTGAACTTTGCAAGCCCTGTAGAAATAGGAGAGTTAGATACTGCAGACCCAATGAATGAAGATGTTATAAACTTTTGGGAAAAAGAAACAAATAGAATTTATAAAAAAATTCCTGATTTCGGTGGCTTTGTTGTAAAAGCAGATTCTGAACATAGACCGGGACCTTTTACTTATGGTAGAAACCATGCAGATGGTGCAAATATGCTTGCAAAAGCACTTCAGCCACATGGTGGAGTAGTTTTTTGGAGATGTTTTGTTTACAACTGTGAGCAAGATTGGCGAGATAGAAAGACCGACAGAGCAAAAGCAGCTTACGACCATTTTATGCCACTAGATGGAAGCTTCGATAAAAATGTTATATTACAAATAAAAAATGGACCTATGGATTTTCAAGTAAGAGAAGCCGTTTCTCCATTGTTTGGTTCTCTTAGAAAAACTAATACTGTACTAGAATTCCAAATTGCACATGAATATACAGGTCATGCATTACATGTTTTTTATTTACCAAGTATGTACAAAGATATTTTGAAATTTAAAACATATGCTGAAGTTAGCAAAGATGGGTGTATAATGGATATACTAAAACACTATCCATGTGAAAATAATGAATTAAATGGTATAACAGCTGTTGCAGGTATTGGTAACGATTTTAATTTAACAGGTCATAAACTTTCACAGGCAAACTTATATGGTTTTGGAAGACTAGCATGGAATCCGAAAACTTGCAAATCTGAAATAGCAAAGCAATGGATAAATTCTACTTTTAATATAAATGAAAATGCTAAAAATATTATAAAAGATATTTTGATAACATCACCACAAACATATGAAAACTACACAGCTCCTCTTGGTGTCGGTTGGATGGTAAATATTTATACACATTATGGACCAAGTGTAAACGGATATGAATTTGATAGATGGGGAACTTATCATTTTTCTGATAGAAATGGTATGGGTGTAGATAGAACTTTAAAAACAGGTACAGGATATACAAGACAATATTTAGACAAAAATTTTGAAATTTTTGAAAATATAGATACTTGTCCAGATGAGTTATTATTATTTTTTCATTATGTACCATATACACATATTTTAAAATCTGGTAAAACAGTTATACAACACATATATGATACTCATTTTGAAGGTGTAGAAAAAGTAGAAGAATACATTAAAAAATGGAACGAAATAAAAGAAGAACTAGATATAGTTTCTTTTAAAAACGTAAAAAATAGGCTACAAGAACAATATAGAAGTGCTAAAGAATGGAGAGACCAAATAAATACTTATTATTACAGAATGTCTGGTATAGAAGACGAAAAAGGTAGAACCATTTACAAATAAAATTTTTTTATTAAGAATGGAAATGTAATCATGAATAATTTTTTTTCTACAGAAGGTAAATATTATAAGTTTTCTGCTACTTTAGCTGATATATTAATAATAGGATTTTTATGGACTATTTTTAGTCTTGGTATTATAACTATTGGAGCAAGTACAACTGCAATGTATTATGTTTGTACAAAGAAAGTTTCTAAAATAGATGGCTATTTATTTAAAGATTTTATAAAAAGTTTTAAAGAAAATTTTTTACAATCTACAGCTATTTTTTTTATTATTTTAGCAGCTTTGTACATTATCTGGCTAAATTTTAGTATTTTAAATGTAACAAATGAAAGTAATATATCTATTATTGTATATATAGCACTATATTTTGTATTGATACAAATTGTTTTTATTTGTGTTTATATTTTTCCTATTTTATCTAGATTTAGACTAACTATTTTCGGTACTTTAAAATCGGCGTTTTTTATGGCAAATGCAAACGTACCTATTACTATAGCAAATTTACTTTTATTTGTAATATGTACATTTGTTTCTTGGCTTTTTCCTGTTTTTATTATTTTCATTGTAGGTTTATATATTTATATTTCTTCTTACTCTTTTGTGAAAATATTCAAAAAACATAATCCAGATTTCGATAAACAATAAATAGTTAATCTACCAAGTATTTAAATTTATAAAAAAGGAGGAAAAACGTTGGTAATTAGTAGAGATAGTAAAAAAATAGAAAGCTACAAATCAAATAGGTTAAAGAATTATATGAGAAAACATTGGATATTGTACGCAATGCTTGTACTACCAGTTGCTTATTTCTTTATATTTAGTTATGTTCCTCTTGTAAATGTACTTCTTGCTTTTAAACAAAACAATGTTGTTGCACGTGTTTGGGATGTTCCTTGGGTTGGCTTTGATAATTTTGTTCATATTTTTTCTTTACAAATTTTTAGAGATGCAATAAGAAACACTCTTATGTTTAGTTTTTTAGACCTTGTTATTGGTTTTCCTGCTCCTATTATTTTAGCTTTACTTTTAAATGAGCTAAAATTACCTAGGTTTAAAAAAATAACACAAACAATTTCTTATATGCCCTTTTTTCTTTCTTGGGTAATTGTAGGAGGGCTTTCTGTTAGTCTTTTTTCTACAAGCACTGGTACTATAAATGCTATAATAATAAACATGGGTTTTGACCCTATACCATTTTTGAATAATCCTAGATATTGGGTTTTTACAAATGTTTTATTAAGCGTTTGGCGTTCTGTAGGTTGGAATACCATTATATATCTTGCAGCTATTACAAATGTAAATCCAGAGCTATACGAGGCTGCAGATATGGACGGTGCATCTCGCATAAGAAAAATGTGGCATGTTACATTACCATCTATAAGACCTGTTATCATTATACTTTTAATATTAACACTAGGTCAAATAATGGGTGCTGATTTGGCAAGGTTTATATCACTAGAAAACTTGATTGTTCGTTCTGTTTCCGAGGTACTTCCAACATTTGTATTTAGATGGGGTCTTCAGTCTATGCAATTTTCTATTGCAGCTGCTGTTGGTATTTTCCAATCTCTTATTGGTATGGTACTCCTACTTAGTGCAAATTTTGCTGTTAAAAAACTCGGTGGACAAGGTTTTTGGTAGAAAGGAGATTTTGAATGATAGGTGCTAGTTTACCTAAAAAGAAATTAAAAAGACTAAATATAGGCGATTATATAATAATTTTTATTATGGTTGTGCTAATATTACTTTGTATACTTCCAATTTTAAATGTTGTGGCAGTTTCCTTTAGCGACCCCAGTGCAATAATGAGAAGAGAAGTTTCGTTTCTTCCAGTAGGTTTTCAAGCTGGTGCTTATAGAGATGTATTAAATGATACTAGGTTTATGTGGTCGCTCACATGGACTGCAATACTTACGATTATCGTTATTGTTGTAAATTTGTTTATGACAATATTATGTGCATATCCTCTTACTTATATGAGTCTTAGAGGTAGAAAAATAATATCATTTTTTGTAATTTTTACAATGTTATTTAGTGCTGGTCTTATACCTTCTTTTGTATTATTTAGAGATTTGAATCTTTTAAATAACCCACTTGTTCTAATACTTCCTGGAATGATAAGTGTTTTTAATATGATAATAATGAGAAACTTTTTCTTAGGTATACCATCTAGCCTTAGAGAATCAGCAGAAATGGATGGTGGAGGACCTTTAACAGTTTTAATACACATATACTTACCTTTATCCACTCCCGTTTTAGCTACAATTGGTTTGTTTTATGCTGTTGGTAGATGGAATGGTTTTCAGGATGCACTTTTCTTTTTACCATCTGCACCAAATTGGCATCCTATACAATTAGTTTTGTATAATATTCTTAGAAATTTACAAGCTGTAGATTCCTTAGACCCGGGTGGAACAACGCCTCCAAGCTGGGGTACAGCTGTAGAATCAGCTGCCATAGTTATTGCAATGGTTCCTATATTATGTGTGTACCCATTTATACAAAAATATTTTGTGCAAGGGGCCACACTTGGAGCCATAAAAGGATAAAAAATAAAATATTACAAAATATGCACAAAAAATTTTGTAAAATGAAGTTGTTAAAAATATGTTTTTATATAATAACATATCGATTTATATATTTAGAGGGAGGACTAAAATGAAAGTTAAGAAAAATATTTTACTTTCTAGTGTTTTATCTAGTGCTTTATTTTTAATTGCTTGTGGGGGTGGGGGGCAAGAGAGCCAACCAATAACGCAACAGCCACCCGCACAAACAAATAACCAAGGTAATCAAATACCAGAGTATACTATTACAGCAGTACCATTACCAGTATCACCAGAAAATTTTACAGTTAATCCAAATGACCCAAGATTATTAGAACATGGATTAGATACAAATTTACGTTTTATAGAACCACGTACAATAAGCGTTGGACTTTGGGACAGGTCGCATGACCGTATACCAAATTTTGCAGATAGTTATTGGGCACAGTGGGTAGCAGATGAAATTTTGGCAACACATAATATAATAGTAGAATGGGTTCCTATACCACGTTGGGATGAACCAGAATTTCAATCCACCCTACTTGCTGCGGGTCAGGCTCCCGATATATCCTATACATTCCAAAATCCTATGGTAACAACATTTGCAAATATGGGTGGTATTACAAATATGTATCCACTTCTTCAACAGTATAGAGATTTACTACCAAACCTATACGACCTATTACAAGAAAATGTTTACTGGAATTTTGACCCTACAACAAACGAACTTTGGAGTCTTACAGGTAGGCTTGTACAAGATGGTCGTGTGAACACTTTTATACGTGAAGATTGGTTAAACACTTTGGGATTACCTATACCAACTACACTCGAAGAATTTGAAAACACTTTAATAGCTTTTAGAGATAATGCCGAAGTTTTACTTGGAGCAGATGCTGCAAATATTTCACCATTTAGACTAGAGCATGATGTAGCTTGGTCTGCGGGTTTAATATTTGAATCTTTTATACCAAACGATATTACAGAGCGTGAATGGTTTAGATATGGCTTTGACGACAGGCGTTTTATGTTTAGAGATGCAGCTCGTGAAGCTACTAGAGTTTTAAATCGCTGGTTTAACGAAGGATTGCTATACAACGACTTCTTCTTACATCCAGCAGGAACCCCAATAGTAGATGACCAAATAAGGCTTGGTCGTGTAGGTGCTTTTATACAATCTTGGGATATGCCATTTAGACCAGCAGAGGCTTTAATAACAGATATGCGTTTAAATGTAGGACCAGAAGCAAACTTTATAGCAATAGCACCATTTACAAATGATGTAGGTATTGTTCGTAAATTTTTTCCAAATCCTACAGACCGTTTTATATATTTCCCTATTACAAATACAGAACCACTTGCATCTTTACTATATCTAGACTTTATATCTAGATTAGATGTTCGTGAATTTCTACAATTTGGTATAGAAGGTATACATCGTTTAACATTAGAAAATGGAGCAATACAAACACTTGCAGAATCCGATGGAACAGACGGTACACCTGTACACATATGGCCAAACCATCAGTTTATACCATCATTACGTAACTTCGATATAACAATTACTGTAAATGGTATAGATTTAGGCGACCCATATATAACAGCAGCAACACTTGCACTTGGTTATCCAGGTATTGAACCTGCAGCTGTTATGCAATCTCGTTCTATTGGTCTTGACAATGCATATTGGTTTAGACAAATACAAACTAGACAAATAGCATCTGAAGAAGGTATGACTGCTCCTTTGGCAGATCAAAGAGACGTTATACTTCACCAATTAATAGTAGCAACAAATCCAAATGATTTTGACGCAACTTTTGATGCAATGTACTCTACCTATTTAGCATTAGGTGCACAAGCTATAATAAATGAAAGAGATGCGGCATGGGTTGAAACATTTGGAGATGTGGATACAATGCCATAAGTATTAATCTATTTAAAACTTAATACTAAAATTTTTATGACCTTTTCGTTTTTTACGAAAAGGTCATTTTTAAATAACAATGGTTGAAAATACTTGAATTTATAGTATAATGTTATATCTCATTTTACATATTTGTATTTTGTGTAGGGTATAATAAATTACGATAAAAAATCAACTTGGAGGAAAAAAATGAAATTTAAAGATGTTTTTAGTAATGTGATTTTTTCAGAAAAAATAAATAATGTATACGATGATACAATTGTAACAGATATAAGTATAATTTCAAATACGAAAACTATAAATATTAATTTATTATCGGATAAAACAATAGATGAAAGTATGATAGAGTTGTTTTGTAATTCTATAAAAGAAACATTTACATATATCGACTATGTTAATGCACATATAAAATACAATAAAAAAAATATAGAAATAAATGAACATACACATAACGAATTTAGATTACAAATAGAAAAAGATAAAAATAAAGCAATACAGGAAATAAAAGAAAAACAGAGCGAAGTAGTAGCTACAACAGAGAAAAAAATAGATAAAGTTTATAGACCAAATGGGAATGGACAAAGAAAAATAAATTTAAAAATATTAAATGAAATTAATGACATACCAACAAAACTAAATACAGAAATAAAAGATGGAGACATAACTGTAAAAGGAGAAGTTTTTTATTGCGACGTAAGGTCTAAAGATGAAATGCGTATCGTAACATTTTCTATATATGACGGTTATGGTTCTATAGAGATTAAATTTTTTACAAATGAAAATGAAATATCTAATTTTAAACAATTTTTTAGTGTTGGAGCAAATATAATTGTAAAAGGAAAAGCTAGTTATGATAACTTTTCTAAAGAAATGGTAGTTATGGCAAAAGAAATATGTCATGGTACTGGTACAAATCGTTACGACGATGCAGAAGAAAAAAGAGTAGAGCTACACCTTCATACAACAATGAGTCAAATGGACTCTGTAACTTCTATGAGCGATTATATAAAAGTTGCAAAATCTTGGGGTCATAAAGCAATAGCAGTAACAGACCATGGTGTAGTACAAGCGTATCCAGAGGCAAGTCGTGCTGATGGTATAAAAATGATATATGGTATGGAGGCATACGTAGTAAATGACCAAAGTGCTATAGTTTCATCTGTAAAAAAACAAACATTAGATGATGAATTTGTAATATTTGATATAGAAACAACAGGACTTTCTAAAGATTTAAATAAAATAATAGAAATAGGAGCAGTTAAATTAAAAAATGGAGAAATAATAGACAGATTTTCTTCTCTAATAGACCCAAAAGAAAAATTAAGTGAAAAAATAATAGAAATAACAAAAATAACAGACGAAATGTTAGAAGGAATGCCAACAGAAGATGAAATTATACCAAAATTTTTAAATTTCTGTTCAGATTCTGTTATGGTTGCTCATAATGCAAATTTTGATGTAGGTTTTATTAGAACATCTGCACAAAAAATATTAAATAAGAAAATTACAAATACAGTTATAGATACAGTAGAATTGAGCAGATTAGTTTTACCAGATATTAAAAATCACAAATTAAATACTTTGGCAGAGCATTTTAAAGTAGAACTTGAAAATCATCATAGAGCGGTTGATGATGCTGTTGCAACTTGCAATATTTTTTTGGCTATTTCGAAAATGTTGAAAGATATGGGAATAAATACTCTTGAAGAAATAAATTTATACGCAAGCAAATTTATAGATTCTAAAAAGATAAGAGACCATACACATATGACCATACTTGTACAAAATCAAAAAGGTTTAAAAAATTTGTATGAACTTGTTAGTCTTTCACATATAAATTATTTTTATAGAAACAATAGAAGACCAAAAACAAGTAGACCTCGTATTCCATTAAGCGAGCTTAGCAGACTTCGTGAGGGTCTTTTAATTGGTAGTGCTTGTTTAAAAGGATTTGTATATAACTCTATTTTAGAAAATAAACCGGACGAGGAAATAGAAGAAATATGTAATTTTTATGATTTTTTGGAAGTCCAACCATCTATAAATTACAACCATATGTTTAAAGATGATACGGATAAAATAAATAAAGTAAACGAAAAAATAATAAATTTGGGTAAAAATTTGAATAAAATAGTTGTTGCAACTGGCGATGTACATTTTCTAAACCCTGGTGATGAAATTTATAGAAAAATAATTTTATTTGGTGAAGGAATGGGAGATTTTTCACCACCTCTATATTTCAAAACTACAGATGAAATGCTTGAGGAATTTGATTTTTTAGGAAAAGATGTAGCAAAAGAAATAGTGATAACAAATACAAATAAAATCGCAGATATGATAGATGAAGTAATCCCTATTCCAAAAGGTACTTTTCCGCCAAAAATAGAGGGTTCGGAAGAGGAACTTAGACGTATAACAATGGAGAATGCACATGGAACATATGGAGATATATTACCAAAAATTGTAGAAGAAAGAATAGATAGAGAATTAAATTCTATTATAAATAATGGCTTTGCTGTTATGTATATGTCTGCACATACACTTATAAAAAGGTCTCTTGAAAATAAATATACTGTTGGTTCTCGTGGTTCTGTTGGTTCTTCTTTAGTTGCTACATTATCAGATGTTACAGAAGTAAATCCATTACCAGCACATTATTTATGTAAAAATTGTAGATATAGTGAATTTGATACAGACGATGTAATAAATTTTATAAAAACTAACCCCGGTGCAAGTGGTTCAGATTTACCAGACAAAAAATGTCCAAAATGCAATGATTTAATGCACAAAGAAGGACATGATATACCATTTGAAACATTTTTGGGTTTTGAAGGAGATAAAGAACCAGATATAGATTTAAATTTTTCAGGTGAATATCAACAAAAAGCACATGACCATGCAGCCGAAATATTTGGAATAGACAAAGTATATAAAGCAGGTACAATAAGTACATTAGCAGATAAAACTGCCTATGGATATACAATGAAATATTTAGAACAAAAAGAAATGAATATTTCAAAAATAGAAATAAATCGTATAAAAATAGGAGCAACAGGAGTAAAAAGAACTACTGGACAACACCCGGGTGGACTTATGATAGTTCCAAAGGATTTATCTATTTACGATTTTACTCCTATTCAACGTCCTGCGAATGATATCAAAACAAATGTTACTACAACACATTTTGATTACAGGTCCATTAGTGGTAGATTATTAAAACTAGATTTACTAGGTCATGATGTACCCACAATAATACGTATGCTATGGGATATAACAGGAATAGACCCAAGAACAGTACCACTTAGTAATGAAAAAGTTCTTAGTCTTTTTTCGGGACCAGAAGCACTTGGAATTACAAATAAAGTTGTAGAAACTGGAAGTCTTGGTATACCAGAATTCGGTACATCTTTTGTTCGTTCTATGTTACTAGACACAAAACCGAATAGCTTTGGAGAACTTGTACGTATTTCTGGACTTAGTCATGGTACAGATGTTTGGCTTGGAAATGCACAATCGCTTATAAAATCTGGGATTTGTACACTAAAAGATGTTATAGCAACAAGAGATGACATAATGGTATACCTTATTTCTAAAGGTATAGAAAAAAAGTTGTCATTTACTATAACAGAAAATGTTAGAAAGGGTAAAGGACTTATAGAAGAATGGGAAAATATAATGAGAGAACATGGTGTGCCGGATTGGTATATAGATTCTTGTAAAAAAATAAAATATATGTTTCCAAAAGGTCATGCTGTAGCATATGTAATGATGGCAGTACGTATTGCTTATTATAAAATATATCATCCTTATAGTTTTTATGCTTCTATATTTTCTGTAAAAACAGACGAGTTTGACTATGAGATTATGTGTATTTCTCATAATAGAGTAAAAGAAGAAATGGAAACAATACGAAAAAGTAAAGATGTTACAGCTAGTCAAAAAGGTATGTTTTCTACACTAGAACTTGTTAATGAAATGTATGAGCGAGGATTAAAATTTTTGAAAGTAGATATATACAAAGCGCAGGAAACCAAATTTTTAGTAGAAGAAAATGGAATAATGCCACCATTAGCTACTATAAAAGGTCTTGGAGAAACTGTAGCCAAGAATATTCTTGAAACTAGAATTAATGGAGAATTTACATCCCTAGATGATTTTAAAGAAAGAACAAAAGCTAATAAAACTACAACAGATTTACTTGTAAATTTAGAAATACTTAAAGACATGCCACAGGGTAGGCAATTGACTTTGTTTTAAATGGATTAATAATCACCACCAAAATCAAATAGAGTAGACAATTCTTCATTATCTACTCTATTTTTATTCTAATTATGCATTTTTTTCAGAGTCATAAGGAACATATTCCTTACCATCAAAATAATCTTTAAGTACCTTTACAGTAGTCCCACTTAGTAAAAGTGCAGCAATAATATTAGGAATTGCCATAAATGCATTCAATGTGTCTGCCATTGCCCATATCATTGCAGCACCACCATATGCTCCAAAAATAGCAGCAGGTAATAATATTATTCTATATAATATACGAAGTTTCAAACCCCAAACTGGTCCTAAAAGATATTCGAAACATTTTTCTCCAACATAAGACCAACCGATAATAGTAGTAAATCCAAAAGTTGCAATTAAAATTGACATAAACCAGCCACCAAAAACATTTCCAAAAAAAGAGTTTTGATAAGCCTGTATAACAAGTGGAGAACCAGTAAGACCAAGTGTAGGCTCTAAAAAGCTAGGAGCTATAATATCCATAGGTACTTGAGTAAGTATGACAAGAGCTATTAAAGTACACATAATATGTGTATCTAGAAATACTTCAAAGCAACCCCAAAGTGCAGGCTTAACAGGATGATTAGCTTTTGCTGTAGAATATGCAATTGGACCAGAACCTAAACCAGCCTCATTTGAAAATATACCCCGCTGTAATCCCAAACGAATAGCATACATAACAGAAACTCCAGCTACACCACCTGTAATGCTTTGACCAGTAAAAGCAGCACGAAATATAACAGAAAAAGCATATGGAACAGCTGTAATATTACTTAAAACAATAAGTATAGAAGATACTATTGCAAGTAATGCTAAAAAAGGAATAACTTTGTCCATTGTATTTGCAATACTTTTTATACCACCAATTATAACTAAACCTATAAAAATAGCTGCTACTATACCAATTAAAAGTCTATGTTCATTAAGATTTGGCCAAGTATGTACAAGAGCAATTGCCGCAGAATTTGCTTGAACCATATTTCCAATACCAAAAGTAGCTATCGTTCCAAAAAACGCAAAGAACATGGCAAGCCATTTTTGTTTTAGACCAAGTTCCATATATGCAAAAGGACCTCCCAATACTTCACCTTTTTTATTACGACCACGATAATGTACAGCAAGTATTGTTTCGTTTAATTTTGTCGCAATTCCGAAAAATCCAACAACCCACATCCAGAAAACAGCCCCAGGACCACCCCAACCTATTGCTGTTGCAGTACCTGCAAGTGTACCGACTCCCATTGTTGCAGCAAACGAAGTCATACTAGCCTGAAAAGGTGATACATCCCCATCTCCTGTTGTTGGATTCTTTTTGTTTTCTGGTTTTCTAAAAGTATCTATAATAGTATAATCTAAAAAATATTTAAATTTGAAAATTTGAAAGCCCTTAAATCTAATAGTAAGTATTAAACCAGCTCCAAGAAGAACAGACCAAGCCGCCGGTCCCCATACATAGGGTTGTATCATTCTAAAGAAATCTTCTATTGCTTGCATAAAAATAAATATGCCTCCTTTTTAATTTTATAGAAATATTATTTCAAATTTTAGTAAAAAATGCAATAATAATTTTTTTTTTAACGAAATTTTTAATATTTATTTTATTATGGATAGTATAACCGAAGTATGATAATCCTCTAAATTATCAGAAGTAAAAATTCTTGAAGTATAAATATTATCTAATTTCATATCTAAAAATATGCCTCCCTCAAATAATTTAATTGGTAAAATTGTATTATTAAAATCAGTTACAATTATATAATCAAAATTAGTAACAGTAGCTTCTAAAAATATTTCAGTATAGCAATCATCCATAATTACTTCCGAAAAAGAAATATATGTTTCAATCTCATCATTCACTAAAAGAGTGTTATACAATAGAAAGACAAAATAAAAATTTTGAAATATAAATTGATTTTTGGATACTTTGTAAACAAGTATATATTTATCACTGAAGATTTTGATACGATTATAATTTTGTATGAAATACATAATTAATTTGAATAAATAAATGATGTGTTATTGTTAAATGATTGAAAGTAGGTTTACAATATGAACAAAAGTAAAATACAAAATAAAGTAGTATTTTCAATACTATTGATACGCTTTTGGATAAAAGGTAGTATTATGGTTGATGAACATCAAATAATAACATCAATTTCAAATGTAGTTTTAGGAATTATTCCATTAGGAAAGAATGAAAAACAATTCACATTAAGAAACATTCAAGGTGTGCAAATTAATACAAAATTTAATATAGGGTCATTTTTATTAGGATTTTTATTAACTACATTAGGATTATTCGCATATATTTTTTCAATAATATTAGTACCAATTGGGGTTATCATATTTTTAAACGGAATTTTAACATCAATTACAATTACAGGAAATGGAGATGACTATAAAATCGAGGTGCCATTTTTTGAAAAATCTAAAATATTAGAAATCAATAAAAGTATACAAGAGGCACTGATATATCGAGAAAACAAAGAAGTAAATGCAATTTATGAAGCATCAATAATAAATGCAAATACAATAGTAAATGCAATTAATAGCAGAAATTAATACATAATTAAATTAAAAAAATAAGTTGAGACTATTCTTCATTTTTCTAAAGAAGTATATAGGCTAGTTTTTTATCTTAATATAAAATATAAGTCCATAATAAAATATATTTTCGTTATGGACTTATCTATGATAAATTATTAATTCGTTTTCCTTGTCTTAATACTTTTATACCAATCTATACAGATAGATTATTCAATTAAATATTTTTTAATTCTCTAAATCGTAATCATCTACATATATTTCATTTTCTTCACCAGAATATTCAATTAATTCAAAAACGTCTATATTATCATTTCTAAAAAAAGATTGACTTAAATCTATATAAAAATTATTTTCAATTAGTCGTTGTCCTTCTATCAAAAATTCTACTTCTACTATATCTACTTGAGACAATCCTGTTAATGTATTTACTATTGCATATATTGTCAACAACTTTTCTGGCTCTCTTCCTGCTAATCCATCTACAAAATGACTACTAAAATCTACATATGATATATTTTCAATAGTATTAATATTTAAAATTGTTGTTCCTTGAGATAAAAATAAATTATCCTCACTATTAGCAAGTTGTAATAAATGTTCAAGAACTTGATATTCAATATTTACGTTTTCATTTATTTCTAAATACACAGACCTTCTGTAAAGCCCTGATAAATCTGGCATAACAAAATAGAAGTCTATATTGTATGGTATAGTTCTAACTACTGTTACATCTAAAAGAGGGTTCATAATAATATTTTCTCTATTTATCCTGCCAATCTCTTCACCATTAGTATTTAGTAATGGATAATTTTCTACATAAAGCGAGATACTGTTAATATTTTCTATATTAAAAAATGTGTGTAAAAGTCCAGTTCGTAAAACTATTTCTTCATGTGGTTTTAGCTCTAAATATTCGCTAGACAGATTTATGTCTAAATTTCCAAATGAAAAATAATAATTTAAAATGTTTACATTTCTAAGTATACTCAAATTTGTAGAAATACTTGGACTTTTTATTTCTTTAAATATAAAATCTATTTTACTTTGGATATTATTTATATCCGATATATTTCTTGTTTCTTTTACAGGCAAATTTGAAGATTGGTCCACAAAATATAAAAATATAAAATTATTATGTCCGTTAAATACAGTATTTGGTGCCATACGACCCCAAAAAATTGATATTATTAAAAGTATAAAAATAGTACCAATAATAAATATGTACTTTAATCTTTTTTTCATATGTGTCTCCCAAAAATTTTTTATATTTTTATGTATAGTATAGCATAATTTATTAATTGGTACTAATCACAATTTTATGATATACTATGAAAATATAAAAAACACGAAGGATATTTATGAATGACAGAGAAGTATCTATAAAAATTTTAATTGATATATTAGAAAATGGTAGCTACAACAATATCTCTCTTAGACACAATTTGCTTAAACATAGAAATTTAAATGCTTTAAGTAAAGCTACTATAACAGATATTGTAAACGGTGTACTACGAAATATAATTCATATAGACTATATTATAAACAAGTTTTCCAAAACAAAAACTACAAAAATGGATAATTTGATATTATATACAATGCGTTCGGCTGTATATGAAATTTTTTATACAAATACAGAACATTATGCTATAGTAAATGAGGCTGTAGACATTGTAAAAAAGAAATATAAAAATTTAGCGCCATTTATGAATGGTGTTCTAAGAAACATAATCCGAAATAAAAATAATATAATATATCCATCTGAAAAGCTTGAAAAAATATCTCTTATATATTCTACCTCTATGTGGATAGTTGAATATTTATCAACTTTTTTAAATGATAGTGAGCTTATATCCATTTGTTCCTCTAGCTTAGTACCACCTAAAATATCTATATGTATTAATACAATTCTTACAACAAAAGAAGATTTAGTAAAAATACTAAAAGATGAAAATGTAGAAGTAATAGAAGAAGATGATAATATTTATATATATAAAACAAAAAACATAGCAGAACTTAATTCTTTTAAAAATGGACTATTTCATATAATGGATGAAAATAGTATAAATGCTATAAAGGAGCTTTCCCCTAATCCTAATTCTATTGTTTACGATTTATGTGCAGCTCCAGGCGGTAAAAGTTTTTATATGGCATATTTAATGAAAAATAAAGGGAAAATATATAGTACAGACATTCATAAGCATAAAATAGATATATTAAAAGAAAATGCAAAAAGATTAAAAATATCTATAATAAATGCTAATATATGTGATATTTCAAATCCAGATACGCAGGATTTCAAATTAAAAGAAAATTTTGCAGACTATGTACTTTTAGATGCACCATGCAGTGGTTTTGGAACTCTACAAAAAAAACCAGATATAAAATATACAAAAAAAATAGAGGATATTTATAATCTTGCAGATTTGCAAAAAAAACTACTAAATTCGGCATCAAAATATGTTAAAATAGGTGGTCGTATATTATATTCTACTTGTACAATATCTATAGAAGAAAATCAAAATAATATAAAATGGTTTACAAACAATTTTAAATATAAGCTTTTAAAAGAAAAACAATATATTCCAAATGGTTACAATGGGGATGGTTTTTACACAGCTTTATTAGAAAGGTATTAATAGGAGATAAAATGCAGGATATACTAAGTTTAAATTTAATAGAAATAGAAAATATTTTAATATCTTTTAACGAGCCAAAATATAGAGCAAAACAAATATTTAATTGGTTACACAAAAACATGGTAACAAGTTTCGACGAAATGACAAACATTTCAAAAAAACTAAGAGATATTTTAAGCTATAAATTTTATATTCCAAACCCAGAAGTTTTAGAAGAATTACACTCAAAAGATGAAAGTGTAAAATATTTATTTAGTTATGGAGAAGATACATTAATAGAAACTGTTCTTATGAAAAATTCATATGGTTATACTATTTGTGTTTCTACACAAGTTGGTTGTAAAATGGGATGTACATTTTGTGCAAGTCATTTGGCTGGTTTTAAAAAAAATTTAACAGCTGGTGAAATATTAGCACAAGTTTATAGCATACAAAAGAAACTAAAACAAAAAATATCAAATATAGTAATAATGGGGATAGGTGAGCCATTGGACAATTATGAGGCAAGTATTAGATTTATAAAAAATTTGTCAAATGCAGATGGATTAAATATTAGCCAAAGAAATATTACTATATCTACTTGTGGTGTTGTTCCGAGAATATACGACTTAGCAAATGAAGGATTATCTGTAACACTTGCAATATCTATACATGCAGGCGACGATATAGTAAGAAAAAAAATAATGCCCATAGCAAATAAATATTCTATAGAAGAAATATTTCAAGCTACTAAATATTATTTTGAAAAAACTAAAAGAAGAGTAAGTTACGAGTATGCTTTAATAAAAGATGTAAATGATGGTAAAGAACAGGCAAATAAGATTGCGAAAAATTTACGTGGTACACCATCTCACATAAATTTAATACCTTTAAATTCTGTTAGTGAATCTGGATATGAAGGGACAGCAGGAAAACAAATAAAAGAATTTTATAATATATTACAATCTCAAAATATTAGTACGACAATAAGAATAAGCAAAGGGCAAGATATAAATGCTGCTTGTGGACAGCTAAGAAGATCGAAAGAGCTTGCATAGGAGAGTCTTATGAAAGGTTTTAGTATTACTGATATAGGCAAAAGTAGAGAGAAGAATCAAGACGCTTTTTTAAGATATGGAAAAGAGCTTGGTTCTTTACCCAATTTATACATAGTTGCGGATGGAATGGGTGGACATAATGCTGGAGAAGTTGCAAGTCATACTTCTATATATTCTTTTTTTCAATATGTTTCAAAAAATCGTCATAATAAAGATAATATTTTAGATTTTTTGATAGATGCTACAAAATATGCTAATAACAGAGTTTACAAAATTTCTGTAGAAAATTTAGAATATAGTGGTATGGGTACAACTTTTACAACTGTGTGCATATTAAATGGCAAAGTATACTCCACTCATGTTGGAGATAGTCGGCTTTATTTGATAAATGAAAAAGGTATACGTCTTATGACAACAGACCATTCTTATATAAACGAAATACCTATAGAATCTCGAAATTACCCGGAAAATATAATAAACAAACATATTTTGACAAGAGCATTGGGCACAGAGCCTTTAGTAGCAATAGATGGTATCGTATTTGATGTAAAAGATAAAGATAAGATATTATTATGTAGCGATGGTTTAACAAACATGGTAAATGATTCTAAAATATATGAAGTCGTTAAAAAGAATGATATAAAAACTGCAGGTAAAAAATTAGTAAACTTGGCGAATGGTAATGGTGGTAATGATAACATAACCCTTATATTAATAGAGATAGAAGGTGAAACATATGCTTCTTAAAGCTGGCATAATAATAGCTGAGAGATACAAAATAATAGAAAAAATAGGAATAGGTGGAATGGCAATAGTGTATAGAGCCACAGACCTAAAACTAAATAGAAATATAACATTTAAAGTTTTAAAAGAAGAACATTTAGTGGACGATTTTGTTTTTTCAAAATTTAATACAGAGGCAAAAGCAGCTGCAAGTTTAAATAGTCAAAATATAGTAAACGTTTACGATGTAGGTGTAGAAGATAATATTCATTATATAGTAATGGAATTTATTGATGGTATAACTTTAAAACAACTTATAAACAGCAGGTCTCCATTTGAAAATGAAGAAGCAATAGGTGTTGCAATACAAATAGCACAAGCTTTAAAGCATGCCCATGAAAGCAATGTTATACATCAAGATATAAAACCCCAAAATATATTAATAACAAATGAAGGAATTGTGAAAGTTACAGATTTTGGTATAGCGAAAGCTCAAGTTTCTTCATCTACTACAACAACATCGACCCCTATGGGTAGTGTACATTATTTTTCGCCAGAACAAGCACGGGGAAGATATGTAGACCATAGAAGTGATATATATTCTTTGGGTATTATTTTATTTGAGATGGTTACAGGAGAGTTACCTTTCGATGGAGACACTTCTGTAGCAATAGCATTAAAACATATAAATGAGCCTATTCCAGAACTTCCAGACGAAGTTAGTGAAAGTTTAAGAGCTATTATAATAAAAGCAACCCATAAATTATCTAACAAGCGTTATAATACAATAGAAGAAATGCTTGAAGATTTAAAACTTGCTATAACATATAAAATTAAGCCGAATGAAGATGAGCATTTTGATTTATCTCCAACTATCAAAATAGACGAAAAAGAATATGAAATAATAGAAAAAGAATCGGAAATAGCAGCAACTTCTTCTGAATACTCTCAGTCTTTTAGTATAGAAAAAAAAGAGGAAAATAATTATCCTAAATATAGGTTTTTTAATCAAAACAAAAAATCTATATTAAAATTAAACGAAAAAAAAATAATAATTTTTGCTATTGCAACAGCATTAATTTTAATAGGTTTTATTGTAACTATTACTTTTAGGGAGCTTTTTTCTAATAATATAAATGGAGACTCTTATACTGAAGAAATACCGAATTTTGTAGGTGATAACATAGATTATGCTATATCTTTTTTGGCTGAAAAAGATATAGAAATAGAGATAGAACAAGTATATTCAAATGAAGAATACGGAACGATTCTGTATCAAGATATAGATAATATTACAAATATTACAAGCGTAGACCAAATAGAAAATATATTTTTTAGAGTTAGTCGTGGTGAATTTAGTTTTACTCTACCAAATTTAATTGGTCGTTCTCTAAATGAGGTACAGGGAATGCTTATAGATATAGAACAAATAGAGTTAAGACATACTGTTATACAAAACGATATTATACCAATTGGAATTGTTATTGATCAATTTCCAGATTTAGGCGTAGAAATAGGGGAAGGTTCGGTCGTATATGTAGAAGTGAGCGGTGGAGCAGGTATTACAAATGTTACAGTACCAAATCTTGTTGGTTTATCTGTAACCGCTGCAAACACTACGCTTGCTGGATTAAATCTTTTGCCAAATATAAATTCTGTACACAATGAAAATGTTGCTGTAAATACTGTTATAAGTCATTCTCCATCTGCTAATGCCTCTGTTCCTTTGGGTACTTCTATTTCTATTGTTGTATCGATGGGTCCAGCAGAACAAGAAATTTCTACAGAAATTATCCCATCAGAACCTGATACAAACGACTTACCTGTAGAAACAAATACAAATATAGAAACAGTTGCAGAAGAACTACAAGAAAATAATAATATTGTAGATAATGATACTACATTAGGTACTGAAATTGATACTGAGACAATACCAACACAACCTATTCTTAATATTGTTAATGTATCATTTTCACTTCCTGGAGATTTTAATATAGAAAATGACCCTCTTCTTCATGTAACAATATTAAATGAAAATGATGTAGTATTTGAAAATCAAGTTTCTGCGAGTAGTTTCCCATTCTCTTTAGATTTACAAGGGATTGGTAGTAGAACAGTAAGATTGTTTATACAAGGTAGTTTAGTAAGTTATTCTATAGTGAATTTTGATAACCAATAATTTTTAAAAATAAAAAGAGGTGCTATATTAAAGGAAGGATAATACAAAGTATAGGTGGTATATATTATGTGGATACAGAACACGAAGTATATATATGTAAGCCAAAGGGGATTTTTAGAAAAAAGGGAATAGATCCTATAGTTGGAGATTTTGTAGATATAGATATAATAGACAAAATATTAAAAGAAGGAACTATAATAGATATATCAAATCGAAAAAATAAATTAATTCGCCCAAAAGTTGCAAATATAGACCAAAGTATATTAGTATTTTCTATTACAGACCCTCCTATAAATTTAGATTTACTAGATAGACTTATAATATTATCAGAGGAGCAACATTTAAATATAATAATAGTTTTAAACAAATGTGATAAGTATATAAATTCTGAAATAGTAGATTTATACCAAAATATAGGTTATAAAATAATAGAAACATCTACTTATACAAACGAAGGTATCGATATTTTAAAAAATATGCTTTTGAGTAAAATATCAGTTTTTTGTGGACAATCTGGAGTTGGGAAATCTAGTCTTATAAATGCGATAATAGGTAGAAACGTAATGGAAACAGGGGAGATAAGTGAAAAGGGAAAAAGGGGTAAACATACAACAACTTCTTCTAAATTAATAAAATTCGAAAATGAAAATTCATATATAGTAGATTCTCCTGGATTTTCAAACCTTAATATTAATATAGACAAATCTAATTTGGAAAATTATTTTATAGAATTTGTTGAATTTTTGAATGGTTGTAAATTTTCCAATTGTGAACATATAGACGAATCTGTTGAGAATTGTAATATAAAAAAGAATGTGAATATTAAAATTTCAAAAGAAAGATATGAAAGATATACAAAAATATATAAAGAATTAAAAAATATGAGGAATAATAGATAAATGAATAAATTAGCACCGTCCTTACTTGCTGCAAATTTTTCAAATTTAGAAAAAGACATCAAAATTTTAGAAAATGAAAAAGTAGATTATTTACACATAGATGTTATGGATGGTCATTTTGTACCAAATATATCTTTCGGGATACCAATTTTAGAATCTATTAGAAAAATAACGAATTTAACTTTTGATTGTCATCTTATGATAACAAATCCTAGCAAATATATAGAGGAATTTTGTAAATATTGTGATATTATAACATTCCACGTAGAGATAGAAGAAAATATAAATCAAAATATAAAAAAAGTAAAAGAAATGGGTAAAAAAGTTGGTCTTGCTATTAATCCAAATACTGATAAAGAAAAAATAATAAAATATATAAAAGACCTAGATATGATAACAGTAATGAGTGTAGAAGCAGGTTTTGGTGGACAGAAATTTATACCAAAATCACTCGAGACTATAAAATACTATAGAGATTTTATAGTCCAAAACAATTTAAAGTTGGATATAGAAGTAGATGGCGGCATAAATTTAGAAAATGTAAAGTCGGTTTTAGATGTTGGGGCAAATGTTGTTGTGGCTGGTAGCTCTATATTAAGAGCAAATGATATAAGAAGAAGTGTAAGAGAGTTCTTGAGTATTATGTCATAAAATTAATTTAATTTAATGACTAAGTAAATAAGATACTAAGAGATGTTGAACTATTGGACTAAATCATGGTATAATATTTGTAGAAATATAACAACAAATTATTAGAGTGGAGAGTGATTCACTTCTAACTTTATTAATATTATAAAAAGTAAACATTTTCAAGTTTATTGCATAAATTATTTTATAAGTAAGGATAAGCAGTAAATGAGGGGTGTATTATGTCGATGCCGAAATTTCCAGAAAAATCTACTATTTTTACAAGAGATGAAGCAATAAATGCTATTATTACCTCCATAGCAATGGAAGAGGCTGCTCTTGGAAATATTTTAAATGCTGAAAGTGAAAAGATAAAATTTGCAATAAAATATATAAAAGAAAATAATTATAGCCCAAAATATTTAGTAGACATTAATAAAAGTGTAGAAAATGTTGTATTAGCTGCAAATGATATGCAGATTATTTTGAAAAACAAGCTAGACATTGCAATTAGAGAAAAAGAAGATAATAAAAAACCGGATGAAAAGCCATATAAACCAAATAAGCCTTATAATAAAAAACAAGATTTTCAAAATATAGATATACCTCAGCATAAAACAGAAAACTCTCTAGAGGTACCAAAATATTTAGAAAATAATAAAACTGCGTTTGTTTCATATAGTAAGTGTTGGAGAAAAGGGAATTATATAAAATTAAAGAAGTACAGTGAAGATATAAATGAAAAAATAAATCTAAACAATGGGTTAATATTTTTACCTAAAAATACAGAATATATAATAAATTTTGATATACACATTCTTAATCCTTTAGAAGGAGATATAGAAGTAAACTTCTTTTTTTCTTCTGGTAAGAGAAAACAGTATAAATTTTTTTATCCTATTTTTTTAGAAGGTAAATATTTTATAAAAGAAGAAATAAAAATTAATGCACAAGATGAAGATAGTTTTATATCTTTATTACTAGAGTCTCCAAATGATGTAAAATTAGAATACGGAAAAATATCAATTCTTTTTCTACACAAAAATAGCTAAAGCTACTAAGCTTCTTTTTGGCACATGTTGTTTATATATGAATGAAGGATATTAATGATAAGTTTAGCTATAGAAGATAAAAAAAATTTTATGAAAAAACTATTTAAAGAAAATATTTTTGATAATTTTTTTGTAACATATATAGAAATTGTAAATTTTGCAAATTTCGAAATAAAGACTAAGCAAAATCCACAAAGTTGGCAAATTTTAAAACCATATGCCTATAATATAATAAAAGGTAACGAAACTCCAAAATCTATGAAAATAATATTTACTTTATCAGAAGAAATTTCTAATAAAATAAATCCAGACTATGAATTTTTTTTGAATTTATATTTTCAAAATGAATTGTACTTTACAACAGGAACATCACCAAAAAAATTTACTCTAGATAAATCTATAAATTATATATGGGAAGATTATGTGAAAAATTTTATGAATAAAAATCTTATACAATATATTTCAATAGAATAAAAAAAACCTGTGTAAACTTAGTTTAACACAGGTTTTTACATATTATTAAATTATTCTTGAAAATTTTAATAAAAAGATGTATATTATGTAATAGGATAAGTTAAGTCTTGTTTCAAATAAAACTTAACCACATTAAATTTGATTTTTGGGTTATATTTTAGAAAAATAGTCAATAATAGTCTATATAATTAAAATTTTGATATTATATTGAAATTTGTGAGATTAATTTTTTTAGTACGTGAAGTTTAGGAGGAATAATGATTTCCAGAGATTTGGGTATAGATTTGGGAACTGCTAATATTTTAGTTTTTATGAAAAACAAAGGTATTATTATAAATGAACCATCAGTTGTTGCCCTTAATACTTCTAATAATAATGTTCTTGCTGTTGGTGATGAAGCTAAGCAAATGATAGGTAGAACTCCGGGTAATATTGTTGCAATAAGACCTATGAAAGATGGAGTTATAGCCGATTTTGATTCTACAAAAGCAATGCTAAAATATTTTATAAAAAAATCTTTAGCAACATCTTTTTTTAGTCCAAGACCTAGAGTCGTTATTTGTGTACCTAGTGGTATTACAGAAGTAGAAAAAAGAGCTGTTTTGGAAAGTACGATTGCAGCTGGAACAAAACAAAACAATGCTTTTTTGATAGAAGAACCTATGGCAGCAGCTATTGGAGCAGGATTACCAGTTGGAGAGCCAGTTGGCTCTATGGTTGTAGATATTGGTGGTGGTACTAGTGAGGTTGCTGTTATATCTCTTGGGGGTATTGTAACAAGTAAATCACTTAGAATAGCTGGAGACGAACTAGACGAGTATATAGTAAGTTATATAAAAAAAGAATATAGTTTAGCTATTGGAGAGCGTACGGCAGAAGAAATAAAAATAACTATAGGTTCTGTTTTTGAGCCAGACCCTCATTTGCAAATGAATGTTCGTGGAAGAGATCTCATAAGTGGATTACCAAAAACTATTACAGTTTCATCTTCAGAGGTACAAAGAGCTATAGAAGAGCCAGTTGCTTCTATTATAGATGCAATAAAATTTACCTTGGAAAAAACTCCTCCAGAACTTGCTGCCGATATTATGGAAACTGGTATTGTTCTTACTGGTGGTGGAGCACTTCTTGGAGATTTAGACAAGCTAATAAGTTTTGAAACAGGAATGCCTGTTATAATAGCTGAAGAACCTCTGAACTGTGTTGCAAATGGTACAGGGCTTGTTCTTGAAAATTTAGAAAGATTAAAAAATGTTTTAATCTCTACTAGAAAATAAAGAAAGGTAAAATCGCATTAAAATTAATTTGTGATTATATGTAATTATGAAAAAGCCAAAAGTTTTTTTTTTGATTTTAGCGATGATACTTTGTATAATTTCTATAGTAGTTACTGCTGGTTTTAGAACTCCCGAGATACTTTCTACTTCTTTTGGATTTGTTATTATTCCAGCGCAAAATGTTTTAAATAATATTTCTAATGTTTTTAATAATGCACTACACCATTTTAGAAATACAAATTACTTAATTAGAGAAAATGAAAGAATGGAAAGAGAATTAGAAGAACTAAGATTTCTTGTTACTAGACTAGAACTTTTGGAAGAAAATAATATCGATTTAAACGAGCTTTTAGAAATGCGAGCTAGATATCCATTGTACGATATGATAGGTGCAAGTATTATATCTAGAGATAACAACAATTGGAATTCTAGGTTTAATATAAATGCTGGTAATTCTAATGGTGTTTCGCAAAATATGGTTGTAGTTGCAAGAGGTGCTCTAGTTGGTAGAGTTAGTTTTAGTGGTCATAATTATTCTATAGTAACTCCTATAATAGATGATACAAGCGTTGTTGGAGCAGTATCTAGTAGAAGTGGTACTGTTGGTTTTATTCGTGGAGATTTGACATTAGGAAGCAATGGTCTTGTTATTTTTGAAACAGAATTAAACGCAGATATAATAGAAGGTGATATAATAAGAACATCTGCTTTTGGTTCTATTTTCCCTCCTGGTATACTTATAGGAACTGTTACAGACACAATAAATATAGTAGACCAAAATATAATAGCTATTGTAGAACCTATTGTAGATTTTAATAATCTTAACAATGTTCTTATTATAAAAAGTGTAGATTTAGATTAATTTGTGGAAAAAGTTAGAAAATGAGAATATTAATATTAACAGCTATAATTTTAATTAATTTTATATTACAAACAACTTTTAGAGTAGAAATTTTCGGAATATCTCCGAATACTGCCATAATAATAGTTGTTTCTTTTGCTATATTAAGACAAGATGTAGAAGGAGGAATAATTGGTTTTTTTACCGGTCTTCTTCACGATGTTTTTTTTGGTAATTCTATAGGATTTAATGCTTTAGTATACATGCTTATCGGATTTTTTGCTGGAAAACCTTTTAAGGATTTTAATAAAGATAATTATTTGCTACCACTTTTTTTAGTTACAATTGCTACTATTTTCTATAATTTTAGCCATTATATTTTTCATTTTTTATTTAGAGCAAGGTTAGAGCTTTTTGAATATGGTTTGAACATTATATTACCTAGTTCTCTATACAATTTAGCTTTATCATTCCCAATTTATATATTTTTATATATAGTAAATGAAAAAATCGAGATAGTAGAGAAATCTAAAAGAAGAATTTTCAAGTAAATTTAAGAGGTATACAAATGGAAAAAAAATCTTTAAAAGACTTTTTAAATATTTTAAATAATAGATTACTTATATTTTTCTTAGCTTCTAGTTTAACTTTTTTGTTTCTTACAAATGTACTTTTTAATCTTCAAATTGTACAAGGAGAAGAATTTTATAATAATCTTTTAGTAAGGATTCCAAGAAAAGTGTACATACCTGCACAAAGAGGGAATATATACGACAGATTTGGGAGACCTTTAGCATTAAATATTCGTACAAACTCTATAATGTTTGACCCAAGTATAAATCTTACAAACGCTGAAATAAATGAAGTTTTATTTAACATTTTGAAATTGATAGAGGAAAATGACGAAGATTTTTTCGATGTTCTACCTATAACGAAAACAGAAAACTTTGAATTTACATTTTCTGATGCAAATTTAGGAAGACAACGTGCTAGATTTTTTTCAGATATAGAAGTGGAAGATACTTTTGAAGTTGATGATTATGGTAATATAATCTCAGAAGGTATTAGTGTAGAAGAACTTTTTGATATACTAAGAGCAAGATTTTTTCTTAATGATTTAATAGAAAGAGAAAATTTGAATAAAATGCAAATAAGAAATTTAATTTCTATGCGTATAAATTTATTTTATAGAAGATTTAGATTGTATGAACCAATAACATTTGCATTAAATGTTGGTATGGATACTATAACACGAATAAGAGAAGAAATAGATAGATTTAGAGGAGCCTTTATAGGTGAAGACTTTTTACGTGAGTACCCTGCTGGCAGATATTTATCTCATGTGGTAGGTTATATTGGTAATATTCGTGAAGTAGATGATTTACCATCTCTTATAGAACAGGGTTATTCTCCTACAGATTTAATAGGTCATACTGGTATAGAAAGAGCATTTGAATCAGAGCTTCGTGGAAGACCCGGTCATAGCTGGATATATACAAACACTTTAGGTAGGAGACTTGGTACTTTTTACGATGAAGGAAAAGATGTTATTCATGGTTCAGATATATTCTTAACAATAGATAAATTTTTACAGAGTAGTGTATTTAGAATAGTCGAAGATGTTTTAACAAGAACTATAATAAACAGAATGACAGTAAATCACAATCGTGAAGAATTATTAACTGTAGAACACGTACTTGCTTCTCTTGTAGCTGCAAATAATATAAATCCAAGACTAATATTTGAAAGTAATCAAGATACTATATCTTATATCGTTAAAAATTATGTTTTAGAAATAAATCCCTACGCAAGTATATCTACAAGAATAGAAAGAAATGAAATAAACCAAATAATAGCAAATGGTATTAGAGAAAGAGATTTAACACCAAATCAAATTTTAGTATTGATGTACGAGCAAGATATCATTACAGGAGATGAAAATTTTGTAAATAGAGTTTTAAGTGGAAATAGTTTCACAGCAAGAAATATTGTAATAGAAAAATTAAACTCAGGTGAAATAACGCCACAAATGACAAATGTAGATCCTTCAACTGCATCTGTTGTTGTAGTTGATGTAAATACTGGAGAAATTTTAGCGGCTGTTAGTTATCCAACTTTCGATAGTAACCAACTTGTAAACAATGTAAATAATGAATATTTTCTAAATCTTTTAAATGACCCAACTTCACCAATGTTTAATAGGGCTTTTCAAGAAAGAAGAGCACCGGGCTCTACTTTTAAAATGTTGACAGGTATAGCAGCATTGGAAGAAGGAGTTATAACACAAAATACACGAATAACAGATAGACCAGAGTTTACACGTGCAGGTACACCACACCCTAGAAGTTGGAGCAGTGTAAGTTTAGGAAGTCTAAATTATGCTGAAGCATTAGCAATAAGTAGTAATTATTTCTTTTATGAGTCAGCTTTTCGACTAGGAGATAGAGGAACAGGAAATGCAGCAACTCTGGGTATAGAAGCATTGAATAGATATATGAGAGCTTTTGGTTTTGATTCTCCAACTGGTGTAGAAATAGGAGAAGCTTCCAGAGCCGATATTGTACAAATATCTTCTCCAGAAATACAAGATAGAATATGGACGCATGGAGATACTGTTCGTACTGCAATAGGACAACATTTAAATAGTTACACAGCTCTTACCATGGCAAGGTTTACACAGGTAATTGCATCTCGTGGAAATATGGTAGAACTTAGGCTTTTAGATAGAATAGTTGGAGAAGACCTAACATATATAGCTAGGACAAGACCAGTGGATATGGGTATAAATATTTCTGATAGCACATGGGACCAAACTCACTTAGGTATGCGTCTTGTTACAGAAAGTAGCAGAGCTACAGCAACAGGATTGTTTAATAGTTTTCCTTTTAGTGTAGGTTCAAAAACAGGTACTGCAGAAGAACATGGTAATAGGTTATCACATACTACATTTAATGCTTTTGCTCCTTTTGATGACCCACAAATAGCACTTTATGTCATCGTTCCATTTGGTGCTACAGCTACAACATCTCCATCTCCATCTTCTCAGATAGCAAGATATATAATTGCCGAATATTTTAGATTAAACGATACAATTGATGAAAATAATTCTTCTTATGTATTATTAAGATAGGAGATTTTATGACTGAAAATAGTGTGATTTTTAAAGGAAATAGAGATGGAATTATTATATATTTGGATGAAAATATAGCTTATGAAGATTTAAAATATGAACTTAATAAAAAATTAAAAGATTCTAGTACCTTTTTTGGAGATACATCTGCGACCATTTATTTTCATGGTCGTAGACTTACTTCTTTTCAAGAAGAAGAACTAACTTATTTAGTGAAAAATAATACAAATCTTAAAGTTAATTTTTTTCTTGAAAATCATCAAAAATATGATAATAATGAAATAGAATTACAAAAAATCAATTCAAATAATAAAATAATAAGAAATTACAAAAAAGAAAATGAAGAAAACACTAAAAAGCAAGAAAAACCAAAGTTTAGAAAAAGTTTAGAAGAAAAAATTATAGATGCTACTTCACATTTTAAAAACAGAAACAAAAAAGACAAAAATATAGAAAAACTGAATCTAAGTAACACAAAATATCACAAAGGTTCACTACGAAATGGAATGTCGCTTAGTTTTGATGGCTCTGTTGTTATAGTTGGAGATGTAAATCCTGGTGCAGAAATTATTTCTGTGGGAAATGTAATTGTTCTGGGTTCTTTAAAAGGGGTTGTACACGCAGGGTATACAAATAATCAAGAGGCTTTTGTTGCTGCTATTTGCTTTAATCCAACTCAAATAAGAATTGCAGATTTAATAACATACATACCTAAAGAAAAAAGAGTATTGGATGCACCAAAAATGGCATATATCGAAAATAGTAAAATATATATAAGTGATTTGTAATTAAAAATGTTTTTTAACAAAATACAAAATTTTTATATACGACTATAAAAGATATATTACTACATTTGATTTTGGTATAATAATTGAAAGTATAAATAAATACATATTTTCAGTGCTTTTGTTACACAAAAGTTACTAATTGTGTCGAATTTCATTTAGACATATTGTATAGCCATTTTTTATATTTTTTGAAAAATTTAATATTAAAATAATATGGAGGTAGAATGAGTGAAGTTATTGTAATAACATCCGGAAAAGGTGGAGTTGGAAAAACAACAGCAAGTGCAAATATTGGTATGTCTCTTGCTACAAAGGGATATACAGTTGCTTTATTAGATGCAGATATTGGACTTAGAAATTTAGATGTTGTAATGGGTCTTGAAAACAGAATAGTTTATGATATTGTAGACGTTGTAGATGGGAATTGTCGTATTAAACAAGCATTAATAAAAGACAAACGAAACCCAAATTTGTTTTTATTACCTGCGGCACAAACAAAGGATAAAGAGGCAGTATTACCTGGTCAAATGCAAAAACTTTGTAGTTCTTTGAAAGAAGATTTCGATTATGTTATAATAGATTGTCCGGCTGGTATTGAGAGAGGCTTTAAAAATGCAATATCTGGAGCAGATAAAGCAATTGTTATAACTACTCCAGAAGTTAGTGCTGTAAGAGATGCAGATAGAATAATAGGTCTTTTAGAAGCCAATAATTTATCTAATCCAAAGCTTATCTTAAATAGAATAAGAATGGATATGGTAAATCGTGGTGATATGATGACATTAGAAGATATTACGGAAATACTTGCCATAGATGTTCTAGGTGTTGTCCCAGACGATGAAAGTGTAATAATATCTACAAATCGTGGAGAACCAGCAGTTTTAGATATTAAATCTAGGGCTGGACAAGCTTTTAGAGATATATCTGCTAGAATATCTGGAGAAGATGTTCCTTTTATGGACCTTAACACAAAAGAAAATTTATTTGATAAGTTGAAAAAGGCGTTTAGCTAGAATAAAATAGGTGAATTATGGAAAATTTAAGTTTGATATTTGGCAAAAAAAAATCTTCAAAATCAGTTGCAAAAGATAGGCTTAAACTTGTCCTTGTTAGTGATAGAATAAATTGTAATGACCAAATGTTTATAAATTTGAAAAATGATGTACTTAAAACTATCTCCAATTATTTAGAGATAGATGAAAATGCTTTTGAAATAGAAATTATAAATTCTGAAAAAGAAGAAAGCCCTATAATAAATGCACAAGTTCCTATAAAGAATGTCAAATTTAGAGCTTAGTTAAATAATAGCATATAATTTTATTTAAAAAAATTACGTTAAACTTAGTTAAAGGAGGACTTGACTTGTATATACTAGAAAATTTAAAGAAAACTTTAATTTCTTTAGATTACTTTATACTTATTGTTGTTTTTGCATTATGTTTATTTGGTATTATTGTAATAGGTAGTGTAACAAATGTTAATATAAATCCGAATAACTCTCTTCAGGCACAACAACAATTCAATGTTGCGACTGGGTTTATAATATTTTTTATAGTTAGCTTTATTGATTATAAATTTATTGCAAAATTTTTCTGGCTTATATATATTTTCAACATACTACTTTTACTTTCTGTTATGCTATTTGGTCATCAAACTGGTACAGGAGTTACAAGAGGATTAAGTATATCCATAGGGGGAGCTAGATTTGGAATACAAGCATCACAATATGCAAAATTATTTATGATAATTTTTCTAGCTGGTTTTATAGAAAAATATAAAGAAAAAATAAATAATGGTTTTACTCTACTTTCCCTAGTTACCTTAATTGCATTCCCAGTATTTTTAGTATATAGACAACCATCTTTATCTGCTAGTATGGTAGTACTTCTTATATCGCTTACAATGTTATTTTTAGGTGGTATAAGTTATAAATATGTTATAACTCTTATTTCTGCAGTTGTTCCTGCTGGTGTGCTTATATTTTTGGATGTTGCTAATGGTCCCGGAAACCATTTTTTTATACACAATTTTTTGGGAGCTTTTCAAATACAAAGATTATACGATTTTTTTGCAGATAGTAGTCATTTTCAAACACAGCAATCTGTTAGCTCTTTAGGTAGTGGTCAGCTTACAGGTCATGGCCTTTACAATGGTATAATAAATCAAACAAACACATTGCCAGAGGCACATAATGATTTTATATTTGCAGTAATAGGTGAAGAATTTGGCTTTATTGGTGCAAATATAGTATTATTTGTAATTTTTCTTTTAATAATAAAATGTCTTTTAATTGCACATTTTGCTGATACTTTTGTAGGAAAACTCATTGCCGCTGGTGTTTGTGCTATGCTTTTTTTTCAAACATTTGTACATGTTGGAGTTGTTACAGATATTCTTCCGAATACTGGCATCACACTTCCATTTATTAGTTATGGTGGTAGCTCTATGTGGGCTCTTATGGCTGCTATGGGTATTGTTATGAACATTCATATAAATAAAGCTAGACCAATTTTTGAGGATATATAAAATGAATATTGCATTTATTGCACATGATAGTAAAAAGAAACTTATGGAAAACTTGTGTATAGCATATAGACATATCTTAATAAAACATAATTTGTTTGCAACTGGTACAACTGGTAGTATTATAGAAGAATCTTCTGGGTTACACGTAACAAAATATTTATCTGGAAAACTAGGAGGAGAATATCAACTAGGAGCACAAATAGCGGATAATAATATAGATTTGGTTATATTTCTAAGAGATCCATTAAGAGAAAGGTCTTATGAACCAGATATAAATTCTGTACTAAGACTATGTGATATGCACAATATACCCCTTGCAAGTAATTTGTCTACAGCAGAGAAATTACTTTTATCTTTAAAAAAAGAAAGTGAAGATATTAAAAAAAATTTAGATACTGAGTAACAATTTTTAAAAATGACCATATATTAAATTAAGGCTTGTTTACTTTTCACAATCCCCCAATGTGGTTACTATGCTGTATGCTCCTCTATATTTAATAAACGATTACCTCAATTTCTATAAACAAATAATAGTAAATTGTAAACAAGCTCAAATATAGCCTATTTCATTTTCGAAATAGGCTATTAAATTATGAGAATATGAAATTAAAATAATAAAGGATATATTATGACAAATGAAATGCAGGACTTAATAAAAAAACTAAATGAAGCAAATAAGTCATATTATGAAGAAAACAGAGAAATTATTTCTAATTTTGAATACGACAAATTGTATGACGAATTATTAAAACTTGAAGAAATTACGGGGATTCAACTTTCTAATAGTCCAACAAAAAATGTTGGATACGATGTATTAGAATCTTTAAATAAAGTATCTCATAATACAAAATTACTTTCTTTAGATAAAACTAAAGATATTTCAAAAATAAAAGAATTTTTAGGAAATCAGGAGGGAGTTTTATCCTTAAAATTAGATGGTCTTACAATTTTGCTTACTTATGAAAACGGAGAATTGTTACAAGCTGTAACACGTGGAAATGGAATAGTCGGAGAAGATGTAACACATAATGTAAAACATTTTAAAAATATACCTATAAAAATACATTATAAAGATAGGCTTGTAGTTCGTGGCGAAGCTGTAATAACATACAGTGATTTTGAAGAAATAAATTCAAAACTTTTACCAGAAGAACAATATAAAAATCCTAGAAATTTGTGTAGTGGTACAGTTAGACAATTAGACAGTTCAATTTTTTCTAAAAGAAAAGTAATGTTTTTTGCCTTTTCTATAATAGAAGGTGGAGTTTTTGAAGGAAAAAAATTAGAGAAAAAAAGTAAAGCTTTATTTTTTTTAGACTCTTTGTATTTTGATATTGTAAATTTTCAAATAGTAGATAATACTACATTAGAAAATGATATTGAAAATCTTAAAGATATGGTGAAAAATTTAGATATGCCTACAGATGGACTTGTTTTAACATACGATAACATAGAATATAGCAAGAATTTGGGTGAAACTTCGAAATTCCCAAAAGATTCTATGGCGTTTAAATGGCAAGATGAAGAAAAAGAGACAATAATTTTAGATATAGAATGGAATACATCTAGAACAGGTCTTATAAATCCCATAGCTATATTTTCACCTGTAGATTTGGAGGGAACAGAAGTAAAAAAAGCTAGTCTTCATAATTTGAGTATTGTAGAGGATTTAGAAATAGGGATTGGAGATACTGTGCTTGTATACAAAGCAAATATGATAATTCCTCAAATTTCAAAAAATCTCACGAGGTCTGGCAATTTAGAAATCCCAAAATTTTGTAATATTTGTAATGGAAATATAGAGATACGAAATAAAAATGGAGTAAAAACACTTAATTGCATTAATACGAGTTGTAAAGCTCAGCTTATAAAATTTTTAACCCATTATAGTAGCAGAAATGCAATGAATATAGATGGTTTAAGCGAGGCGACCATAACAAAATTTTTTGAAAAAGGTTTTTTAACTGACCTTTCATCACTATACAATTTGGAAAAATATAAAGATGAAATAAAGAAAATAGAAGGATTTGGAGAAAAATCTGTTGTTAATATTTTAAATTCTATAGAGAAATCTAAAAATTGCTATTTATATCAATTTATTTATGGTCTTGGTATATTTAATATAGGCCTTTCTTATGCAAAATTACTTTGTAATCACTTTGATAATGATATAGAAAAAATAAAAAATTGCAAAGTAGATGACCTGATAAATATAAATGGCTTTGGTAAAATAATGGCTGATAATGTTGTTAATTATTTTTCAGATAAAGAAAATGTCAAAACGTTAGATTATATTTATAGCTCTTTAAATTTAATTTCAGAAAATGAAACAAATAATTCATTAAAAGATTTTACATTTGTTGTAACAGGAAATTTAGAAAAATTTATAAATAGAAAACAATTACAAGATATAATAGAAAAAAAAGGTGGAAAATTAAGCAATTCTGTTACTAGTAAAACAACTTATTTAATAAATAATGATAAAACTAGTAGCTCATCTAAAAATAAAACTGCAAACAAATTGAATATAGAAATTATAAATGAAGAAGAGTTTATAGAAAAATTTTTGAAATAATGTTATAATAAAAATTCATAATAAAATTTTAAATATTGACGATATAAAAATTACCATTATAAATGTTTTGAAGAATAAATTTTTGTCGTATTCTTACAGGTTGCGTAGATTGAAATAAAGTAAGGAGATTATATTTTGAGCGGATTTTTTATAACTATGGAGGGTGTTGATGGCTCTGGCAAATCAACACAATGTAGACTTTTACAAGAATATTTAAAAAAAATAAATAAAAAAAGTATACATTTGAGAGAACCCGGAGCAACTCCTCTTGGTGAAATGTTACGTGAAATAATAAAAAATCCGATATATAATGTAAATAAAATTACAGAGGCGTATCTTTATGCTACCTCTAGGTCGGAGCTTGTAGAAGCTGTTATAAAACCTGCTCTTGAAAATGGAAATATCGTTATTTGTGATAGATTTTTAGATTCTAGTATTGCTTATCAAGGTGTTGCAAGAGGTATTGGTACAGATATAATAAGAGAAATAAACAAGTATGCAGTTTCTGACATATGCCCAAATATAACATTTTTTATAGATATACCTATAGAATTATCTGAAAAAAGATTAAAGATAAGAAATTTCGAAAGTTCACAAATAAAAGATAGGATAGAGCTAGAAAATAAATTTTTTAAAGAAAAAGTAAGAGATGCATATAAAAATTTATCAAAAGAAAATAAACGTATAGTAACTATAGATGGAACAAAAAAAATAGAGGAAATACATAGAAATATAATTTCTTATTTGGAATTTCTAAATATTTGAAAATTCAAAAACTTAAATTTAATAAAAGAATTGGAGGTAAGTATGTCAGATACAAGTAAAGAAGAGATTAAGATATTAAAATTAGTGATAGCAATTGTACACGACGACGATGCTGGTGTAATAATGGATAATCTTAGAGAGTCTGGTTTTAGTGTAACAAAACTTGCCTCTTCTGGTGGTTTTTTACGTATTGGTAATACAACTATTCTTTCTGGTGTAGAAGAAGAAAGATTAGAAGAGTTATTGAAAATAATAAAAGAAAATGGTAGTAGCCGTACACAAATAGCACCATCTACTCCTAGTTTTTTCGAAGCACTACAAGCTCCTGTTAAAATAACACTTGGTGGTGCTACAATATTCGTTTTAGATGTAGATAAATTTATAAGATTTTAAATATAAAGAATAATTTTTAGGAAAAATATGTGCAGAAAATAATTTCAGTTACGTAAGCAACTTTTGCGTAACAAAAGCACTGAGCCTGAAAAAATGTACAAACAAATTAAATTAAAGTGTTTTGATTTGTTTGTACTCAGAATTGGAGGAAATATGGATTTAAGAGTTTCTGAAATACTTCTTAAAAATATAAGCGAAGTTAATACAGTAAAGAATGCTCCTAAACACGAAGAATTTAGTTTTACATTATCAAAACTAAGTGAAGATGGTTTAAAAGAACGTTTAGAAAATTTGATAGATGCTATAAGTGCTCAAGGTGAAAGAATAAATAGATATATGGATGTAAGCGATGTAAAACATTACAGAGCTCTTATTTCTAATTTTGTAAATGAAGTTGTTACTCATTCTCATCACTTTAATCGTGAAAACTTTTTAGATAGACGTGGTCGTCATAGAGTATATGGTATTGTAAGGCTTGTAAATGAAGAGCTAGACAATTTAGCTACAGAACTTTTAAAAAGTGAAAAAAATGGTTTAAATATTTTAGAAAAAACTGGACAAATACAAGGTCTTTTATTAGATTTGATAGCATAATGTATTCCTTTTCAGATATTTTTGGAAATAAACAACTTATAGAAAATTTAAAAAAATCTTTACAAAATTCTACTTTATCTCATGCATATCTATTTTTAGGACCATCTGGAATAGGTAAAACACTGTTATCTTATACTTTTGCAAAATCTATACTCTGTGAAGAAGAATATCCTCCTTGTGGAATATGTTCTTCTTGCAGAGTTTTTGACAATTATAACAATCCGGATTTTATTAAAATTTCTACATATAGTAAAACAATAGGTGTAGAAATAATAAGAGATGTTATAAAAGATATAATTATACCACCAAATGGAAATAAAAAAATATTGTTAATAGACAATGTTGATATTATGACAGTAGCAGCTCAAAATTCACTTTTAAAAACATTAGAAGAACCACCAAAATATTTAATAATAATGTTACTTGGTATATCAAAAAATAATTTGCTTGTAACTCTTTTATCTAGATGTACTATAATAAATATGCTCCCTTTACCTGATGAAGATGTTATGCTATATGCGAAAAAAAACAATATACATGAAAATCGGTTTTATATAAATTATGCAGCTGGAAATATAGGTACTTTAATTAAAATTTCATCAGACGAAGATTTTAAAAATTTAAGAAATTTTACTATAGATTTTTTGTTAAATTTAGAAAATGCGTCTTTAGATTCAGTTTTTGATTTATTTAAAAATTTAGAGGAAAGAAGAGATAAAATAAATGAAATTTTAAGTATTATGCAAATTTTTTTTAGAGATTGTCTTATTTTAATTTCTAGTAATTTTAAAAATGATGCACACGATTATATAATACAATACGACAATATAAATATAATTTCATCTTATGCTAGAAATTTAACTATAGAACAAATAATAAAAAGAAATGATGCTATAAATTTTACAATAGATGTACTTTCTAAAAATGCAAATTTTCAAATGGCAATAGAAGTAATGCTTATTAGGATAAGGCAAAGTTAGAGGTTTTCATGAGCAGATATGTTGGTGTAAGATTCAAAAAAGCAGGTAAAATATCAATTTTCTCATATAGTGATTTAAAACTAAAAAGAGGAGAAAGTGTAATAACTGAAAATATAAATGGTCTTAAATATGGAAAAGTTGAAATAGAAAATCCAGAAACAGATTTAGATTTTTCTGAGATTTGTGAAAATAAAATTATTCGAATTGCAACAGAAAATGACAAAATACAAAATTTAAAAAACAAGAAAAAAGAAGAACAAGCATATTTTATTTTTTTGGACAAAATAAAATATCATAAGCTAGATATAAAATTAATAGAAGTAGAAATTACTTTCGACAATAGTAAAATTACTTTTTATTTTAAATCGGAAAACAGGATTGATTTCAGAGAGCTAGTAAAGGAGCTTGCTGCTATTTTTAAAATTCGTATAGAACTTAGGCAAGTAGGATTTAGAGATGAGACAAAATTTATAAATTCTATTGGTATGTGTGGTCGTTCTCTATGTTGTTCTACTTTTTTAGATAATTTTAGACCTGTTTCTATAAAAATGGCAAAAGAACAAGGATTATTATTAAATCCATCTAGAATATCAGGTATTTGTGGTAGACTTATGTGTTGTTTAAAATATGAAGAAAAAACATATGAAGATTTATCGAAAATTTTACCAAAAAAAGGGGATGTTGTAAATACTCCAGATGGTATAGGTATTGTTTCATCTTTAAATTTATTACAAGGAATTGTTAACGTTAGAATAAGAAGAAAAGACGATACTTTGTGTCGTCAATATTATGACAGTAGTGAAATTTTTGTTATAAAAAAAACGAAAATTTGAATTTAACAAATTATGATTATGAATAAAAATGAAAGAATAGATGACTTACAAAATGGATATTTCATAATACAAGATAAAACTAAATTTTGTTTTGGAGTAGACGCTGTTCTTATTAGCGATTTTGTAGATTTAAAAAAAAATAAAGATGAAAAAATATTAGACTTAGGCACAGGAAATGGTATAATACCACTACTTTTATATTCGAGGAAGAAAAATAAAATAACAGGTATTGAAATATCTAAAGAAAATACATTTTTGGCAAAAAGAAATATGTTTTTTAATAATATTTCAAACGATATTTGTATTATAAATGGTGATATAAAAAATGTTAAAGAAATTTTTAAAGGAAAAAAATTCGATATAGTAGTTTCCAATCCTCCATATATGAATAGTGGTGGTGGAATTTTAAATGAAGATTTGGATATAGCAGCTGCAAGACATGAAGTTTTTTGCAATTTTGAAAATATAGTAGAAGCAGCTTCTTATGTTTTAAATCATGGTGGGAGTTTTTATTTTATACACAGACCAAATAGACTTACAGAAATAATAGTAACATTAAAAAAATATAATTTAGAACCAAAAAAAATAAAATTTGTACATTCTTACATAGATACAGAAGCAACGATGGTTCTTGTATCTTGCAAAAAATATGGAAAAGAAATGTGTAAAATTTTATCACCAAAAATAATTTATGAGAGGTGATTATGAAAATTAGATTTATTTTACTAACTTTTTTATTAATATTTATAGGTACTAAAAATATCTTAGCTTCAAATTCTATAGATGGTTTTACTCTTACTCTTACACAAGCTACAAATCGTGCAATACAAACAAATGCAGATATGAATACTATGAGAGAAAATTTAAATTCTGTTACAAATAGAAGAAACAATATGATGTCTAGTTCTATGTTTTTCAATAGTCTTTCAGAAGTTTTAGATTCTCAAATTGCTTTAATGAATTTGACAAATGAAAGAAATTCCATTACACAAAATATGGATTCCTTACGAGATACACTTGGTTTTTTAGTTGCAAGTTACTTTTCGGATATAGTTATTGCTACTAATGAGCTTACCATTTACGACCAAAATATATTATTTATAGAAAGAGAAATAAATGTTTTAAGAAATATGTTAAATGTGGGTATGGCAAGTAGAATAGAATACGATATGGCTAATCTAAATCTAAATTCTATTAGACATAATCGAACTACACTTGTAAACGAAATTAATGAGGCTCATATTAATTTAAATAGGCTTATAGGAACTCCTACAGATAGAGTTCATAATCTTATTTTTGACATTCCTTTTGAAAAATTAAATGTAGTAAATTTTACAGGTCATTTGAACCATCAAACTAGAAATCATTTTACTGTATTACAAGCAGAGGCAGCTGAAAATATTCATCGTTTTAGGTTAAATAATTATGTAACTCCTATAGATCAAGTAACAGGTCTTGCTATACCTGGAGCTGTAACAAGCACAGAACTTATTGCTACGCTTAATCAGGCATCTAGAGAAGTTATAAATGCAAGAAGAAGAGTTGAAGAACATATAACAGAAACTTACCATAATATCATGGAACTTGAAAGAGATATAGATAGTTTGTATATTACTTTGGAAGATTTTATAAGGCAATCAGAAATATTAAATGCAAAGTTTGAAGTAGGAGAAATTTTGAATATAGATATACAAAAAAATAATTTAGAAATATCAAAAATTCAAAATGACATAGAAACATTAAAAATTAGACATGGTCTATTGGTTATGCAGTTTTTAAACCCAAATATATCGGTTATGTGATAAATATAGGATAGTTATTTTAACAATAAAATAACTATCCTATATAATTTTAACAAAAAATTGTACATTCATATAGATAATCAAGCGACTAAAACATCAATTTGCTTTACATATCAATTTGCTATATAATCTAAGAGTACAAGAGTGGTTAGCTTTTAAACTTTTAAACAAACATACATAATTTACGGTAAATGTTTTAATTGCTTAATTTCACTAAAAAATTTTTTTAATATTTTAAAAAATAAAAACACAAAATATAATTTTGGAGGATATATGAAAATAGAACAAAAAGTCATAAACACTATTAGGCTTTTGTCTGCAGATATAATAGAAAATTCGAAATCTGGACACCCTGGGCTACCACTTGGATTTGCACCTGCTGCATTTACTCTTTGGTCTAAACATATAAGACAGAACCCGCAAAATCCGAATTGGATAGGTCGTGATAGATTTGTGCTTTCAGCTGGGCATGGTTCATCTTTATTGTATTCTTTGCTTCATTTGTGGAATTACAATTTATCTATGGAAGATTTAAAAAAATTCAGAAAAATAGGTAGTAAAACTCCGGGACATCCAGAATACGGTCATACACAAGGTATAGAAGTTACAACCGGACCACTAGGTCAAGGTATTGCAAATGCTGTTGGTATGGCAATTAGTGAAGCTCATTTATCTTCTATTTTTAATAAAGATGATTTTGACATAATAAACAATTTTACCTACGTTGTTTGTGGTGATGGTTGTTTACAAGAAGGTGTTTCTGCTGAGGCTGTATCTTTGGCAGGTAATCTAAAACTTGGTAAACTAATACTTTTATACGATTCCAATAATATTACAATAGAAGGTGATACAAAAATTACTTTTACCGAAAATGTTTTGGATAGATTTAAAGCATATGGTTGGCATACTCAATTTGTAAAAGATGGAAATAATATAAATGATATAGATGAAGCTATACAAAATGCAAAAAATGAAAAAGATATGCCATCTATAATAGAAATAAAAACAAAAATCGGATATGGTTCACCGAATGCTGGTAGTTCCAAAGTACATGGGGAACCTCTGGGAGCTGATGGTATACTACAAACAAAAAAATATTTTGAATTTGATACAGAAAAGCATTTCCATGTAGATGAAGACGTAAAAGAATATTTGAAAAATATAATAAATAAATTAAAAGAATGTGAAGAAGAGCATAATGCTCTAATTTCGGTATACAAAGAAAAATATCCATCAGATTATGAAAATTTGAAAAAATATATTGCTAAAGAGATACCCAATTTAGATAAAGAAGATTTTTGGAATTATACAGAATCTTTAGCAACAAGACAATCTTCTGAAATCGTATTAAATAAAATTGCAGATATATTACCAAATCTTGTTGGTGGTTCTGCTGACCTTTCTCCATCTACAAAAACTATAATGAAGAAACGTGAGAGTTTTAGTAGCGAAAATTATAAAGGTTCTAATTTTCATTTTGGTGTTCGAGAACACGCAATGAGTGCTATAGCTAATGGTATGTATTTATATGGTGGAGTTATACCTTATGTTTCTGGTTTTTTTGTTTTTAGTGATTACCAAAAAGCAGCTATTAGACTTTCTGCTATTATGGGGTTACCTATAATAAATATCTTTACACATGATTCTATAGGAGTCGGAGAAGATGGACCAACTCATCAACCAATAGAACAATTAGCATCTCTTAGAAGTATACCAAATTTTACAGTTATACGTCCTTGTGATACTAAAGAAGTTGCAGCGGCATGGCTATCTGCTTTAAATTCTAAAAATCCAACTGCTATTATTTTAACTAGGCAAAAAACCACTTTACTAAAAGAAACAGGAAAAGAAGCATTAAAAGGTGCTTATATACTTCGTGATTTTGAAGAGCCAAATATAATACTTATAGCAACAGGTTCTGAAGTAGAACTTATATATAAAGCATTCGATATTCTTGTGGAAAAAGGACAAAAACCAAGAGTTGTTAGTATGCCATCTTTTGAATTGTTTGAAATTCAATCAAACGAATATAAAGAAAATATATTTCCAAAGAATATAAGAGCTAGATTAGCTGTGGAAGCTGGTACTTCTTATGGTTGGGGTAAATATATTGGTCTTGATGGAGATATAATTTCTATAGAGAGTTTTGGAGATTCTGGTGAAGCTTCTTCTGTTTTTAAAAAATTCGGTTTTACAGTAGAAAATGTTGTAGACAGAGCATTAAAAGTTATAGAAAATAATAAATAATATTTAAACAAAATTGACAATATTTACTGGTTGTATTTTATTTAAATAAAGTGTATAGTTTAATCCTACCTATTAATAAAAAAGTAAATTCTTCTTTTGTTGATTTAGTCTTCCATGGTTTTTTTACCTCCGACTAAATTAAATCCCCTTTCTTAATATTTCAGAAAGGGGATTTTGCTTTTAATTATTTTTCACAATATCGGCTATAATATTTGCAATTTCTATATCATTATTAAAAGCTGGCAGGTATGTAAATTCACTACCTCCTGCTTCTAAAAAATACTCTCTATTTTCTACATCTAACTCTATTAAAGTTTCGAGACAATCACTAACAAAACCAGGAGCTACAACTAATAATTTTTTAATTCCTTTGGTTGGCAATTCTTTTATTGTTATATCTGTTTGTGGTTTCATCCACGGGTCTTTTCCAAATATGGATTGATATGCTGTAAAAAAAGGTTTATCAATACCATTCATAATTAAATGCGTTGTTTCTTCACATTCTTTTGGATATGGGTCTCCATTATCTGCATATTCCTGTGGTATATTGTGATAGCTAAACAATATTGCATCTACATCTTTTTTTGCAATCTGATTTTTTATTTTTTTGTTGTAATACGATACATAAAGGGGATGTTTATAGAAACGGGAAATGAATCGTATATCTATTATTTTTTCTGTTTTTGTAAAAACTCCTGAAACATCGTCGTATATAGAACCAACAGTAGTTCCACTATACTGTGGGTAAAGAGGAACTACTGTTAAACTTTCTATACCAAGTTTTAAAAGCTGTTCTATTGTTTCGGCAACACGGGGATGACTGTAACTCATTGCAAAAGCTACTGTATATTCATCTCCCAAGATATCAGCTAAATTTTTTCTTTGTGCTTGAGTATATACACGAAGTGGTGAACCTTCCGAAGTCCAAATTTTTTCGTACTCTTTTGCTACCTTTGGTGGGCGTTTTTTTAGGATAATACCATTTAATATTGGTTTCCATACAATATCTGGCTTGTTTATTACTCGTTTATCTGATAAAAAAACACTAAGATATTCTTTTACTTTTTCTGAAGTTGGAGCATCTGGTGTTCCAAGGTTTACTATTAATACTGCTTTTCTTTTCAAGTTGTAGACCTTTCTTTTAATTCTTCTTTAAAATCACATTTATCGTTTGAACATACAATATTTACTTTTTTCGTTCCTTTTTCTACTAAAAATGAATTACATTTTGGACAATTATCACCTGTTGGTTTGTTCCAAGATATAAAATCACAATCATCTGGATTGTGTTCACAAGAAAAAAATTTTCTACCTTTTTTACTAGTACGTATAAAAACTTTTCCACCACATATTGGGCAAGAAGTATCTATTTCTTTAAGAAAAGGTTTTGTATTTTTGCAATCTGGGAAACTTGGACATGCTAAAAATTTTCCGAATTTACCAAATTTAATAACCATATTACTTTCACATTTATCACATAATACATCAGTTTTTTCATCTTCTATCGTTATTTCTTCTATATTTTTTTCTGCTTCTTGTACTTTAATTTCGAAATTAGGACAAAAATCTCTAAGTATTTCTTTCCAAAAAATTTCGCCACCTTCTATGCGGTCTAAACTAGTTTCCATTTTTGCTGTAAAATCTATATCTACTATTTGTTCAAAATTATTTGTCAAAATTTCGTTTATTATTTCACCAAGTTCTGTAGAATAAAAAACTTTAGCTTCTTTTATAATATAATTTCTAGCTGTAAGAGTTGTAATAATAGATGAATAAGTACTTGGTCTACCAATTCCTTTTTCTTCTAATGTTTTTACTAAACTTGCATCGTTATATCTAGCTGGTGGTTGTGTAAAATGTTTATGTTTGTTTATTTTTAATACTTCAAATTTTTGATTTTTTTCTAAAGGTGGTAATTTTGCATTTTTTTCTTCATTTTCTTGTTTTTCTTCATAGATTTTTGTAAAACCATCGAAAACTAATTTAGTATCGCTAGCTCTAAATTCGTAATCTTTTACAGATATTTTAGCAGTAGTCGTTTCATATATAGCGTCTGGCATTTGGCTTGCTACAAATCTTTGCCATATTAATCTATATATTTTTTGTTGGTCTTTTGAAAGTGAATCTATGATATCATTTGGGGCTATGTCCGTAAAAGTTGGTCTTATTCCCTCATGTGCATCTTGTGCAGAAGATTTGTTTTTGTAATTTCTTACTTTTTCAGGTGTGTATTTATCTCCAAAATTTTCGTTTAAATATTTTTTTACACTTTCAAATGCTTCATTTGCTATTCTTGTAGAATCTGTTCTCACATATGTTAAAAGACCTATGTTACCTTTTCCTTTTATATCTACACCTTCGTATAGTTGTTGTGCAAGTAACATTGTTTTGTTTGTGGGGAAACCAAAAACTTTACTTGCCTCTTGTTGTAGCGTAGATGTTGTAAATGTTGGATTTGGTTTTCTACTTTTCTTTGTTATTTGTAAATCTTGTAAATAAAAATCTGATTTTTTAAGTTCTTTTAATATAACGTCTACATCTTTTTCACTATTTACAATTTTATCTGACATTTTTATTATTTTGCCATCTTTTTTTATGGAAAATAATTTTGCATTAAATTTTCCTTTTTCAGTCTTTAAATCTGTATCTACTTCCCAATATTCTATAGGTATAAAATTTTCTATTTCTTCTTCTCTATCGCATATCATTCTAAGAGCAACAGATTGTACACGTCCAGCACTTAGTCCCTTTTTCTTTATTTTTTTCCATAGTAAGGGACTTATTTTATATCCAACTACTCTATCTAAAATTCTTCTTGCTTGCTGTGCGTCTACGAGATTCATATTTATATCTCTTGCTTCTTTTATCGCATTTTTTACAGCATCTTTTGTTATTTGATTAAATGTTACACGAAATATTTTTTTCTCATCTACAGAAAGTGCATTTTTTAAATGCCAGCTTATAGCCTCACCCTCACGGTCGGGGTCTGTTGCTAAGTATATTTTATCTGCTACTTTTGCTTCTTTTTTTAATTTTGATAAAATATCACCTTTTCCTCTAATTGTTATATAACTTGGTTCATAGTCATTTTCAAAATCTATACCAAGTTTACTTTTTGGCAAATCTTTTATATGTCCTATACTTGCTTCTATTTTATACGTTTTTCCTAAAAATTTTTTTAAAGTCTTTGCTTTGGCAGGAGATTCTACGATAAGTAAATTCATTAAAAATTTTTATACCTCCTTGGGTTTATTTTAAATATAAAAACTAACTTAATACATAACGACCACCGGGAAGCCTTTTTATTAGTCCCTTTAATTCTAAAATTACAAGATTATAGTTTATTTGTTCCAAGTTTTTTGAAAGTTTATTACAAATATAGTCTATAGTTATTGGTTCAAAATTTATACAATCATATATTAATTTTTCGTCGCTTGCAAGTAAATTAATATCAATTACTTTTTTTGTTTGTGTTTTTTGAATTTTTTCTGGTACTTTGGTTTCTTTTATTCCTAATATTTCTAAAACTTCTGAAGGGTCTGTTATAGGGTATGCTCCTTGTTTTATAAGATTATTTGTACCATAACTTAGCTTACTTGTAATATTTCCCGGCACCGAGAAAACATCTTTTCCATTTTCAAGAGCATTATCTGCAGTAATTAAAGAACCACTTCTATCCCCAGCTTCTACAACTATAGTTGCTAAACTAATACTACTAATTATACGATTTCGCATAGGAAAAAAATATGGTTTTGGGTGTGTATTTAGAAAGTATTCACTTATAAATATTCCTTTTTCATTTATTTTATTGTAAATATCTATATTTTCTTTTGGATAACAAATATTTATACCAGAGCCTAAAACAGCAGTAGTAATACCATTTGCCTCAAGTGCACCCTTGTGTGCAAAATAGTCTATGCCTTTTGCCATACCACTAATTATATTTATACCTTTTTCGGCTAAATATTTACTAAATCTAAGAGTTGTTAAAATTCCGTATTCTGAACATTTCCTAGCTCCTACTATAGATATATTTATAAATTTGTCTATATTATCTGTTCCTTTTATATAAATTCCAAGTGGCGGATTATCTAATTCTTTTAAATCTTTTGGATAATTTTCATTAAGAATGCTTATAAAATTTATATTTTTTTCTGCTAAAATATTAACATAGTAGTTTAATTCTATACTCTGAGATTTCAAAATGGCATTTATTAGCTCTTCTTTTATTTTTGTTTTAGCTAAACTAGAATATGATGATTTATAAATGTTTTTAGTATCTTTAAAATGTCTCATTAAGTGTTTGAATATTTTGTATGTAATACCTTGTATATTATTTAACCATAAAATATATTTATCTGTGTCTTCCATATTCAAATTTCCTTTGTTATTTTTTGCTTTATAGCGAAATACAAAATAAAATGAAGTAAGCTTCATTTTATTTTGATATTTCAAAAATAATTATTCTAAATTTTCTACAGCTTCTAATTTGAGTCCTGTATATTCTGCTACTTGCTCACAGCTATGACCCTCTTTTAACAATTTTCTTGCTGTATCAACTTTTTGTTCCATGCTACCTTTTATCACTGCTTGTTCTGTTGTTAAATTATTTAATCTATCAGCCATTTTTTGCTCCTTTTTGATTTTTTTAATTAAAAAAATTATTTACAAACCTATTATTTGAAACAATCTGTAATATTATGCAAAATAATTTTTAAATTTAAATTTTCAAAAATACAAATTTGACAACTTTGGAGGATAGTATAGCAAATATTTATTTTTTAGTAAATAAGTATTTACAAAATATAAAAACTATTGTAAACTTATTAAGTAGTTTTTTGTAGAATCAATTGTTAAAAAATAACAATTGATTGATAAAATATTTTTATAGTGAGGATGGTAAAAGAAAATGTCTAGGAACACTATTATAGGAATTATTGCTGTTGTTATTATATTTATTGTTGGCATATCTATATATATTATACCGCTTATTGTTAGTGGACAAACAAGTATTTTTATGAATTCTGTGCAAACAACAACAGGTAATACATGGGTTTGGTCTGCTAGGAGTGGAAATGGTTCTCGTACACGTAATTTAAATTTAAATTTGTATGATTTAGAAAATGTAACTCTCACAAGTAGTAGTTTTGCTGGGGAAATATATTTAAGTTTATCCCAAGGAGAAAATGAAAAAATAATTAATGTAAGTAATTTTGAAGGCAATATTGATATGAGTGATTTTGTGGCAGGTAGAATTTCTTTTAAGTTAGAATTTCATGAAGTCAGTGATTTTAATATAAATTTAAGATGGTAGATAAGTGAAAAAATATCTGTACATTTTTATGAAAAGAAAAGGTGTTTTAATAACTATCTTCATAATGAATATAATTACTTCTATAACTAACTATTTTTTCTACATATTTTAGTGGCTTATTTTTAGACACCTTAATAGAGGTATCTCACATAAGTGATATGTATGGAGTTATTTTGATTTTTTTATCAATAACCTTATTTAGTATAGTTTTTCGTTTTTAAAAATGTTTACACCCACTTGACTACTTACTCTATGTATCTATATAATTATATAGTAAAGAAAAAATTCATGTATAGAGGTATACGATGCTAAACAAAAAAAATATTGATGATTTAAATTTAGAAAATAAAACAGTTCTTGTAAGATGTGATTTTAATGTTCCTATTCAAGATGGAAAAATAACAGACGAAAATAGAATAACAGCAGCATTACCAACTATAAAAAAATTGTTATCCGAAAATGCGAAAATTATTTTATGCTCCCATATGGGAAAACCAAAAGAAAGAGAAGAAAAATTTTCATTAGCTCCAGTAGCTACAAACTTATCTAAACATTTAAATTTAGATGTAAAATTTTTAAATGACCCAGAAGTAACAGGCCCAGATACTATTAAAATAGCAAAAAACTTAAAAAGTGGAGAAGTATTATTACTTCAAAATACGAGATTTAGAAAAGAAGAAACAAAAAACGAAGATAATTTTTCTAAAGAGCTAGGAGATTTAGCAGATATATTTATAAACGACGCTTTTGGTGCAGCACACAGAGCTCATTGTTCTACAGTTGGTGTTACAAAATTTGTAGATGAAAGTGCTGTAGGTTACTTAATGGAAAAAGAAATACAATTTTTAGGTAATGCTGTTAATAATCCAGTAAGACCATTCGTTTCTATATTAGGTGGTGCAAAAGTTAGTGATAAACTAAATGTTATAAACAATCTATTAGAAAAAGTAGATACTCTAATAATAGGTGGTGGTATGGCATATACTTTTATGGCTGCTAAAGGTTATGGTGTTGGCGATTCTTTATTAGAAAAAGATAAAATAGAATATGCAAAAGAAATGTTTAAAAAAGCAGAGGAAAAAGGTGTAAAACTACTTATCCCTATAGATACTGTAGTTGCAAAAGAATTTTCTAAAGATGCAGAGTACAAAACTGTAGACTCTTCTAATATAGAAGACGGTTGGCAAGGGCTAGATATTGGAGAAAAAACAAGAGATTTGTTTGCAAATGAAATAAAAAATGCAAAAACAGTAGTTTGGAATGGACCAATGGGTGTTTTTGAATTTGAAAACTTTGCAAAAGGTACAAATGCGATAGCAAAAGCATTGTCAGAGCTAACAGATGTTACAACTATTATAGGTGGTGGGGATTCTGCAGCTGCTGTAAATATTGCAGGATACGGAAATAAAATGAGTCATATCTCTACTGGTGGTGGTGCTTCACTAGAATTTTTGGAAGGTAAAGAATTGCCAGGTGTAGTAGCCGCAAATGACAAGGTATAAAAATGAGGAAAAAAATAATAGCCGCAAATTGGAAAATGAATATATTACCATCGGAAACATTTAAGTTTATTGAAAATTTTAAAAATAAAATAATGCAAGGTACTTCAATTGAAAAGCTTAAAAATAATGAAGTTGTTTTTTGTGTACCTTTTTTAAATGCTTTTAGTGCTGTAGCTGCTGTACAAAATACAGATTTTAAAATAGGCGCACAAAACTTAAATGAGAATGAAAAAGGTGCATATACAGGCGAAGTAAGTGCTGATATGATTGTAGATATTGGAATAAGATATGTTATAATAGGGCATAGCGAAAGAAGAGAAATATACGGAGAGACCGACGAGATAATAAACAAAAAATTAAAATCAGCATTAAATAAAAATTTAGTACCTATATTATGTGTTGGCGAGAAACTTACAGAACGAGAAAATAATACTACAAAAGATATAATATCTAATCAATTAAAAATTGCATTACAAAATATAAATATAGACGATGTAAAAAATATTGTAATAGCATATGAGCCAGTATGGGCAATAGGTACAGGAAAAACAGCAACAAAAGAACAAGCTGAAGAAATTTGTGCTTTTATAAGAAATTTTTTAATTGATTTATATGGAAATGAATTAAAAGATATATCTATTTTGTATGGTGGTAGCGTAAATGGAGCAAATGCAAAAGAAATTTTCGAAATGGAAAATATAGACGGTGGGCTTATTGGTGGTGCTAGTCTTAAAGATGAGTTTTTGGATATTGTAAACGCTATATAAAAACAAAAAGCCCCTCCGTTAGAGGGGTAGGCAAACGGAGGGGAAAGGATTGTTAAAAAAGATAAGGGGGTTAAAAAATTATTAAAAATGTCAATATGTAAATTAATAAATTACAAAGAACTAATTT
>WRGD01000151.1 GCA_009787355.1 Defluviitaleaceae bacterium
GACGCTCTTGCCTTTCGCTAGTAGTTGGCTACGACAAGCCCCTACAGTGGACTTGCACCACCTAGATTTGTACCATGCACGGCACACACAAAAAATGCAATATACATAAAAATATATTGCATTTTTTTGTTTTTGCAAAGATGTTTTCGCTTTTTGGTATATAAATAATTATAAATAACTATAATTTTGTACCTGCTAAAATTATAATTATAAATAATTACTTATAGCGATTAAATTAGTACATACCCTCTAGTATATTTTGTAGTGTATACATAGCTTCTCTTGCAGCGTTCGGCAATTGTTTGTATGCATAATTTTCTAATGCTCCTAGTGCTTCTATTGCATGGTGTACAGCTTCGTATGGAGTTATAGCAGACATTGATTCTATATCTAAAAATAACATAATTAGCAAAAAATATACCAAAAGACCAGTTATATCTTTTATACTAGTTATAATAGGTCCCGAACCAGCCGCTTGGTCTGCACCAATTTTTATAAGAAAGTTTGGTACTAAAAAACCAGCAGAAGATGCTATTAAACAGTTAACTGCAAGTGCAAGGGAAACGGCAATTGCCAAATTCCAATTTCCGAGCCAAAAACCAACACCAAAATATGCAAAAAAACCTATAACAGCACCTATAGAAAGACCAACCATTGCTTCTTTTCCAAGCTGTTTTAAAAAATGCCCCGGTTTTATTTGCCCAAGAACAAAAGCACGTGCAAATAAAGTTGTGGATTGTCCACCAACACTACCACCCATGTCCATAATAAGAGGTATAAAAAAAGCTATCATTGTTGCAGCTTCTAGCGTTTTTTCAAATCCTTCTACTATAAGCCCAGCTAAAAAACCACCAGCTAAAACCATAAGTAATATAGGTATTCTTATTTTCCAAATAGCAAGAAAACTACCGTTTACAAGAGTATCACTTCTAAGGGTTTCTTTTTCTTTTACAGAGCTAAGACCAGCAGATTTGTACATATCTTCTGTTGTTTCATCTCGTATTATATCTAGTGCATCGTCTACTGTAACGATACCAACTAATCTATATTCAGCATCTACTACTGGTACAGATAAAAGGTTTAAATCTTGCAATAGGTTAGAAACGATTTCTTGGTCTGTATCAGTTTCTACACGTACAACTTGTTTTACCATTATATCTTCTATAACTTTTTCTTCTTCGGTTGTAAGAATTTCTTTTAGAGATAAAACACCTTCAAGTTTTTTATGAGAATCTGTAACATACAAAGTATATATTGTTTCTTTGTCGTGTGCTTCTTTTTTTATTTTTTCTAGTGCAGCTTTAACAGTCATATCTTTTTTTAAAGATATGTACTCTGTTGTCATTATCCTACCTGCTGTTTCTGGTTTATAGCCCATCAGTAGGTTTGTAACTTTTCTTTCTTCTGGTGATAAAGAATTTAAAAGTTTTTTTACAACTATAGCTGGTAATTCATCAAAAAGTCTAACTCTGTCGTCTGGGTTCATTTCATCTATTAATTCTTTTATATTTTCATCTGTAAAAGAATTGATTAAATTTGCCTGCATAGTAGAATTTAGATTTTCAAAAATATCAAGTGCAACTTTTTTTGATAATAGCCTAAATGCTATAACTTGATTTTTAGAAGATAATCTATTAAAAGCCTGTAGTATTTCTATTTCTTCTGCTTTGGATAGAACATCTTTTAGAGCATTCATATTTTTTTCGTTGATGTATTTAAGTATCGTGTGTCTTAAATTGTTTTTTTCCATTATTTATTTCCTCCATTTATTTAATATTTGGTATATTCTATTTTTCTTAGGAAAATCGCTGTCAATCATAGTATCACCTCCCAATTTTTTTATTTTTATATATCTTAAAATTTGTAAATTTTACTTACAACATTATATATACCATAAAAATAAATTTTTGTATAGCTTTTGCGATTAAATTTTTTATTATCAATTACGATATTTTAATTATAATTGATTAAGCTAATATAGAAAGAGTGATTTCGTATGAATACAACAATAAATACCAACATAGGTGCTATAAATACTCATAGGTCTTTACAATCTATTTTTTCTAAACAAAATCAGGCACAGAGACGTTTATCGTCTGGATTGCGTATAAATGGAGCAGCGGATGACGCTGCTGGGCTTTCAATATCCGAAAAAATGCGTAACCAAATAAGAGGATTAGACCAAGCTACCAGAAATACTCAGGACGGTATATCTCTTGTGCAAACGGCAGATGGTACACTTGAAGAAGTACATAGAATGGCTGAGCGTATACGAGAATTAACAGCCCAAGCTTCGAACGATACATATACTCCAGATGACCGTGTAAAAATATGGAGAGAAGTAGACAATCTATTAGAAGAAATAGATAGGATTACAGCTAATGCAGAATTTAATGAAATAAAAATTTTTCGGGGTGATTTTAAATATGAATTAAAAGCTTTGATACCTGCACCTATAAGAGCAGAAATAAGAGCTTATTATCCTTTTACAGCAAGTGAACAAAATCCTATAAGGATACCAAATGGAACTGTACCAACACAATTTTTTCCTGCTTCATCACATAATAGTTCAAATATTCCAAATTCCCATTTGGAGCTTTTGGGCAATAACTTTCCAAAAGAAGGTCTCTTTATAATACGTGTAACAGACCCCCATAATGAATTAAATCCCGGTACACATGATTTTGTTTTGGATTTTGAAAAAGAAAATATAAATGGAAATATGACACGTGAAAATTTTGAAGCATTTTTTCAAAATCTTTTTGATGAAGCATTCAGACCAGCAACTACTACACCTAAAGGCAATGGTGTTACTATAAATACAGAAGGTGGCAAATTACTTGTACAACCTAATAATCTTGGTGGTTCTGGTACCCATGTTACTGTTGGGCTTACTGCTACACCTCAATTTGTTATTGATGGCGGTGTTATTTTTGATGAAAATGGCCGTAGCCCTGAAATAATACAATTATCAAGAAATAATACATGGCCAAAAGATACTACTATAACTCAAATAACTCCTACAACACAGCTTGCAAATTCTGCTATACTTGGAGCTGTAAATTCCGGTGGTATATCGACTAACTTCCCCGGAGCTGGGCAATCTGGTGTTACTGGAATGCCTTTAAATGATTGGATATCTGCTAGACAGGCACATCCAACTTTAAGTGGTTTTCCTTTGTATCCTCATAATGTACAGCCTATAACACCACAAAATCAACATACATTAATTACAGTTCCAGATGGAAGACAATTAACACAGGTAGAAATAAATAGAGAAGCACTTGCTTTTATGCAAACCCAAATTTCTAATTGTCCGATATTTTTTGCAAGTTTGCCAGATAGTTTTTCCTTATCTTTTGATGTTTTTGTACAACAAGGCAATATTTCTGGTTTTCATTTAAATTATGAAAATGCTAGTATTAATGGGGGTAATTGGCAAAGAGTTCATACAACTACGGTTACACTAGGACAAATAAGACAAGGAGCATCTGCAAATCCACCATTAACACTTGAATCTGCAAGTGAGAGGCTAAATAGTATTAGAACCGAGCTTGGTCATGCTGGAAACTTTAGTAGAATGACATTTAGTCTCGGTTCTTCTAATGTAGATAGAGATGGTAATATTGTAGCAGGTATACAAAGAAGTGCTACTTTGGGACGAAATTTGAGTGGGGGGGGGCGTAGATTTGGTAGTATTGGAGGTTCAAATGCACATGCACAATCATTGATTGGCGGTTCGAGTATACACGTACCATCAGGGGTCAATTCAGTGCCAAATGTAATTAGTAATTTTCCAGCTAAAGTATCGGACAATGGTATATTTAGAGTAAATATATCTGGTGGCTCTACAAATGGTCAGCCTAATTTTACCGAAGATAGATTTGTAGAAATAGATTTTGCAAATAAAACACCAGAATTTTTAAATCTGCTTAGTATGGTACCCAGTAGATTTCCTACAAATGAGCATGCAATGGCAGAATACATAACAATGAGATTAAACGAAGGGCCTTTACCATTAAGAGAATTTCCAAAATTTCATCATACAAACGGCGGAAATCAAGGGTACGATGCAACAAATTTTCCTATAGGTAGAGCTAGTATAGATAATAATGGTAATTTAGTAATACAAGCTGCAGAAAGAATGTTTCATGTAAGGATTGAAGAGCGTATGTCAGACAAACCTATGTTTGTTAACCGTAGAGGAACTGCAAGGGGTCAAAATGGTCATACAACGATAGATTTTCCATCTGACGATGGAATACATAGAAATGTAACTCTTACACCGGGATATTATACAAATATCGATGATTTTATTAATGCAAATGCAGGGAACTTTAACAGGGCTGGGCTTACTATTTCACAGGAAAATGGACAATTAATAGTAAATACTATATATGGGGGCGATGGTCAAAGTTTTGATACAATTACACCAAATACAGGTGTTTTTGGTAATCGGGTTAGCTCTGGTATTGATTTTAACGAACTTTTAGAAAAATTAGGTTTTGGAAGTCTTGCTAGAATAAATCAATTGAGTAATGCAGATAGGCAAGCATCAGACCGTAATTCTCAACAAGTTTTTATAGATGGTACATATGACAGAGCAAACCCAATACGCCAGTACGAACGTGAATATGCAGGTAATGATTTTTGGATACAATCAGGTGCAAATGCTATGCAAGGTTTTACAATAAAAATACCTGCAATTGACCGAATGTTCTTGGGTTTACGTACATTTTCCGATGATTTTTTAAATAATAGTTTATTTGGCGATGGAAAACATTTATCATCTATGTTAAACACATTAGATGAAGGTATTAATAGATTGTCCAGAGAAAGAGCAAATCTTGGTGCATGGCAAAATAGGATGGAACATACAATCGAACGTTTGCGTGTATCTAGTGAAAATCAATCAGCAGCAAATAGCCGTATAAGAGATGCAGATATGGCAAGAGAAATGATGAATTTAACAAAGGCAGATGTACTGAAGCAGGCAGGTATAACTTTACTTGCACAAGCAAATAATTCGGCAAATAATGTTTTAATGCTACTTGAATAAAACAAAAAGTTAAACTCCCAGTGTAACGAAATAATTGTTATACTAGGAGTATTTTTATATTGTATGGTTGTTCCATCAAAATCTTTTTTGTTAAAAAAAAATTAAAAATATACATGCACTTATGTCGATTAAATAAGTAAGGGAATAAAATTATAGAAAGGATGTTTTTTTCAAGGAAAGTCGCTTTGAAAAATCATAAATAAAAATTAAATCGTTTTTATTTATTAAACAAATATGGACATAAATTTAGAAATAAAAAAAAATCAATCGTACGTGAATATGGCAAAAAAAAATAAAAATTTAATTTCTACAGAGCTACCTGAGAATTTAAAAGAAGCCATTATTTTAGAAAATTTAGAAAACATACAAAATACAACCTTGCAAAATGTAAACGAAAATATTTCTACTGAAAATTTATTAAAAAATATTTTAAAAGAATTTAATCTACCAGTAAACGACGAAATTTTAGAAATGTTAAAGGCATTTGTAGGAGAAAATATACCCCTTACAAAAGAAAATTTACAAAAAGGCAAACAACAAATGCAGCTTTTTAATATAATTTCTAGGGATGAAAATAGTAATCATCAACATCAAAACCAACAAAATAATATAGAAATGCAAAAAGATAATACAAACATAGGTGAAAAGGCTTCTAATATTCCTAATACTTCTAATAACAATCCTAATAGCAATATAGAAAAAACGGCATTTGTACTAAAAAACAACCTAATCATAAATAAAGCTACATCTAATATAGTAAATAATTTTGAAATATCGAACTTGAATTTTAATAGTATGTTTGAAAAACTTGCAAATGCTATTTTAAAAATAGATAATCCACATATTCAAAATTTTATATTAGACAATTTTACTAAAGATATACAAAATAATCAAAATAATTTGGGTGAACAAAATTCATTGTTGAAAAATGAACAAAATGTTGTTGAAAATAAAAATATGACCGTAAAGGTTACCAATTTTGAAAATATTCAAAATTTAAATATACCCGAAAATTTGGAGATACCAAATAATTTTAATATAAACAAAGAAGAAATAAATACAAATGATTTGAAAAAAAATATTATACCTTTAGAAAATAATATCGAAAAACCTGTTTTAGAAATACAAGAATTTGTAAAAGATAATGAAAAAATCGATAAATCTATTATTAATGATGGAAAAAATATAGAAAACATAAAAAATACAATTGACAATTTACAATTGGACAAATCAATTTCAACTGCACCAATTTTATCTGAGAAAGAAATATTTGATAAAATAATACAAAAATATAATATAAATTTTGATGGAGAAGCTGCTGTTATAGACGACATTTTACAAAATATTAATAGTAATATATCAGAAATACTTGAAAAAATCCCAAATACTTATACAGATACAAAAGAAATACTTACTCAGATATCTAGAACTATAGATTTTTCTACAAATTTGCAAGATATAATTTATATACCAATACCTATTATAATAAAAAATCAAAAAACAGAAAGTGAATTATACGTATTTAAAGATAAAAAAACAAAAAAAACAGGAAAAAACAGCAGTGCTTTGCTACTATTAAATACAGCTAATATAGGAAAAATAGAAACTTATGTACAAAAAATAGATGATAAAATAAATATACAGTTTAAAACAGAAAATAAAAAGATAGAAAATCTAATAAAACAAAATATCGAAATGTTAACAAATAAAACAAATATAAATAGTATAACATATGGAGTTTTAGACGAAATTTTTAACCCAATAAAACAGAGTACATTAGGTAAAAAAATAAATGATTTTAGCAAAATAGATATAATAACATAATAATAAAAAGCGTATTCCCAAATATTTTATGAGAATACGCTTTTTTATTATATTAAATTCGTAAACCTTTGAAGCATACCAAATCCAAATATAAATATCATTGCTATTGGTACTATCCACGAAAGATAGAATTTGAAACTTTCTGAAATTTCCCAACCATCTACACCTGTATTTACTTCTTCTTTAAATTTTTTCCATCCGAAGCCTCTCTTACTAGTACAGAATAGCACATATATTAATGAACCCAAAGGAAGAATTATCTCCATTACAATAAATGTAAAAAATGAACCTATATGTGGGAAACCTGTAACGTTAAAAGATGACCATATATTTCTACCAAAAGAAGCAGGTAATATCAAAATACACATTAATACAAAATTTATTATAATAGATTTTTTTCGGCTAAAACCTAATTTGTCTACTCCAATAGCTACAATATTTTCTATTACTGCTATAGCTGTAGATATTGCAACAAACATAAGTCCAGTATAAAAGATTATTGAAAAAAATGTAGAAAATGGCATATGATAAAACAAGTTTGGCATAGTAACAAAAAGCAATCCTTCTCCAGCTCCTGGATTTATTCCGAGGGCAATAGCAGCAGGTAGTATCATTAATAGACAAAGTATGGATGTTGATATATCGATAAATCCAACTGTAAAAGCATCTTTAAAGAGTCTTTTTTCTTTATTTATATAGCTACCAAAAACAGCCATAGAACCCATTCCAACAGAAACAGAAAAAACAGCTTGACCGAGTGCCATATGCAATACTCTTATAGGATTATTTTCTAAAAATGCTTCTATATTTGGAATAAACAAAAATCTAATTCCATACATAGCACCGGGTAAAGTTAAACTTCTAACTATAAGGACTAAAAGTAGTGCAAAAAATATAATCATCATATATTTTGTTATTTTTTCTACACCATTTTTTAAGCCTAGAAAACAAACCAAAAAACAAATAATAAGTACAATTAAAGATGTAATATAAGTTGCTATAGGATTTTGTGTAAGGCTTTCAAATGCTTGCTGTGAATAGGCAACAGAAGAATCCATAGCAAGATTACCCGTTATAGCTTGCCAAAAATAATAAATGGTAAACCCACAAATAATAGTGTAAAACATCATTAGTATATAATTACCCGATATCATAAAATAACTAGATAAATGCCATTTTGAATTTTTTGGCTCTAAAATTTGAAAATGGTTTGCAACAGATTTACCACTAGCACGACCAATTGCAAATTCGGTAACTAATATAGGTATTGCAAACAAAAATATAAAAGCTATAACAAGTGCAATATATATTGCACCACCATAAGCACCAGCACGATAAGGCATAAGCCATATATTGCCTAGACCAACAGCACAACTTACAGATACGATTATAAAAGATAATCTTGAACTAAATTTTTCTCTTTCCTGCATAATTTCCTCCAAAAAATTATTTATAACGAAGTAGCAACAAAGAATTTTTTTGATTTTTTTCTTTGTTGCTTTCCTTTTTTTGTTATAAATTGTGATTAAAAATATGTAATATTTTATACATAGTAAATAAAAAAACAAAAAATGTCAATATGAATTAGTAAATTGGTCATGTATCAAAATTTCAGAAACAAATATTTTAATACAGACCCTTGCATATTTAAATACATAAAATTTTCAAAATTTATTGTTTAGTTATTTAACAAAAAATACGATAAAAATTTATAACAATCTTTAACGAAAAAATAAATCGTACCAAACAGGGTTCGATTTTTTATTAAGCTATTTTATTTTTTTATAAAAATAAATCTTATAATAGGGGGGTTTATGAAAAGTTTTTTAGCTAAACTTTTAGTAACTATTTTTTTTGTCGGGTATATAATACCTATTTTTAATATTTTTTATGTTTTTGCACAAGATCCAGTTGTTATACATAATAGAGATGACGGTATGCAAGTTGGTGGTACAGCTACTTTGTCTCCATCTGTTATAAATACTGTTCCTGTAGACCAAATGTATTTTACCGTACCACTATCTGATTCTAGTGCTACTCCAAATTTGTATACTTTATCTTTTTGGATGCCAACGGCAGATGCAGCAACAACAGGTTATCAACGTATACAAATAGAAATGGTGCGAAATGCAAATATTCTAGATTTTAGGTATAGAGTATTTAATCAAAATGGCAATCCTATTCCTTTTGCTAATTTTTCTGTTTTTAGTAATACAGAAGAGGACTTTTTAAATGTTCTTCCACCTGCAGCAGCAAATACATTTTTAGATAGACATCCAAATTTGCATATAAATACTGGAAATTTCGAAAATCCAGCACATCCACTAAATCCAAATGACCCTCCAGCAGACCACCAATTTCCAGAAATCCCTAGTCAGGGTGTTATTGTATCTGACAGAAGTGGTACTAATATCGATTATCCTGCTTTTAGAATAGACGGTTCTGGCGAATTTCAAAATGGTTTTTCTTTTAGGTTTGCAAATAGAGAAATACACGTAGTATTACAAAACAATACTTTGCATTTTGCAACTAGTGGTTTCGAACCTGGGTATATATATGAAATAGAACTTGAGAGAAATGGAACCCATATTAGAACATTAAATGTTGTTTCTGATTTAGATGTGGCAAATGTAAATATTATACCTTTTGCGAATGGTAATAGAACAATTTTACAACAAAACTACAACGAAATAACACCACCTTGGCCAAACAACAATCCTGCAATTAGTAGTGAGCCATTTGTTAGCCTTACTACATTAAACAATAGTATGCCCTCTACTTGGCCGAGACTTAATAGGGAACCGATAGATAGAAGACATGGTTATAATACTTTTGAAAATATATGGCCTGGTGAAGAAGATGCAGGTAGTAGACTTATAGGTAATCCTCCTACTCAACAAGATAATGGCTCTGGAATTATTTTTCAAATACCGTTACCTAGATTTACAAACCCAACTAGAGTTGCAGGTAATATTATTCCTTTAAATATAAATTTAGAATTTCCTAGAGTAGAAATAGAGGATATTTTAAGTGCTAATCCGAGTACTGTTTCAGTAGGTGGGGAAACAAGATTAGTAAGAGCTCATAAAATGAACGATGATTATATACTTGTTAGAGTTGATGATATTCCAGCTGGTTTTTATCTTCCTAATTCTGATATGTGGTTTTCTTCTCCATTGCCTTTTACTGTTGTTTCCACAGTAGTAAGAACAGCACAAGTAGAAGATGTGCATACATTTTTAAATTATCGTGTTAATAGAACTCCTGCAGGTTACACTATTACAATTATATCTCCTTATGATGTTCCAGCAGGATTTAACCCCCAGTATAGACTACTTAGAAACGTTGTAGTAGGTGATGAAATGCAGGCGGCAGGTCATGCACAAACACCCGGTCAAGTGCCATGGACAAATAGTACAACTTTTGCAATTACAGACCCTGTTGAAAATTATTTTTACTATATACAATTTAGAAGAGCACCCGGAGCAAATATAATATCTAGCCAAAGGATTTTAATCTCTACAGACCCAGAGGCTGCTTATATAGAAACACCATTGTTTTTTGAAGCAGAGGGTACGCACGAAAGAATCCCTGGAGATGTATTAGCTACACGTGGAAATTATGTTTTAAATCTAGCTTGGGATATGGGTTCAGAATTAGATATAGCGAGATTATTTAATAGGTACTCTGTAGAAGTTGGTAATTTTCATGAAATTAGTTTAGATTACGATGTTATTTGGGGCTTTAGTCCAAGTCAGATATATGAATCTATAGAAAACATGACAGCAACGGGAACTTTAACTACAATACGAGCAGTTTTGAGAATACCTAATACTGTAACTCTTCCTATGGTAGTTACACCAGAAATTGTTGCAAGTTTACCGTTTCAAGTAGAATACTTTCTTGTGAATAATGCGGGTGCTGTTTTACCAAATCCGTATATAAGACCAGAACAAGGTACATCACCTGCACTTGAGATACACCCAGATTTTAGAGGACCACTTGCAGAAAATAATAATAATATTTTTAGAAGAGCTTTGCCGGGTGGAATAAGAGCTGGTCAGAGAAGTTTTGTGTCTAATATTGTATTAAATGTAGACACAATAAGGGCAGGTTCTATAGGTTTAGGCCCTCATCAAAGACCTTTTCAATTTCCATATACGTATTTTCTTAGAATTACACCAGTTAGACATTCTTTAGCAAATGGAACTTTACAATCTTTGCCTGTAGAATTTCCAAGTGATTTTTCTTCTATTACAATATCTGACCATGATGGAATGCAAGTACCACCTCCGCAAAATTTAAGAACGGGTAACCCTGTTACATCACATACCCATGTTGGTCAAGAGGTAGACAGAGTTTCTTTTGATGTAAACTTTGGTATAGCTGTAGATTCTATACGAAACTTTGTTACTAATTCACATGGGCTTATTTTTAATAACATGGTAGATGATATACAAATAGATATATCATTATATATATCTGAAAATGAAGCCATATTAAGAGATTTAGTAGCAAATACTTCTGGTGGTGATTGGGATGATGCAAATAATCAAATTTTAAATCCTAATGTAAATTTATTACCAAGACATAGATTTTCGGGTCTTGTAAGAGTTCCATTTATAGGCTATATACAAGATTATAAGCATCATATGTATTTTTCAAATTTGGGTGATGATATTGGTATGACAGTACCTATAGGGCAATATCCACAAGGCAATTTAAGAGATGCACTACGTAATGGAAATATAGTTGCAATAACAGGTATAAATGTAGAGCGTAGCGATTTACAAGATATTTTATTAGACACAAATTTAGAACCTGTAAATATAACTCTTACATTAGACGGATTAGATGAAAATCAAGAATATTTTGTAGTTTTAGATACGATTATAAGACAAAGAGGTAGTGCAATAGATAATAACAATCAAGTACCTTTATATGTTGCAAATGCTTCTGTTTTTTCTAATCTTTCATCTATAATAACAGATGGTACTTTGCAATTGCCAGACGGAGCAAACCAATATCCATCAGCACCAAATTTACGAGTAGAAGATTATGGGATGGATTATGCTATTTTAGAATGGGACCGCATACCTTATACACCTAGTATGACTGATGGATATGCAGAAAGAATAGAATACGAGCTTATAAGAGTAAGAGCACCACAGCCTACAGTTAATTTTATGAACAATAGAGCTGATTTATCTGCAATATGGCAATTACTTTATCCGCAGCACGCACCAATCCCTGCTAGTTTAACAGCTTTTAGAATGATAAATTCAAATGATGCTAGCAGAACCATACAAGCATTTGATGGTTCTAATTGGTCAAATGCTCCTGCTACAGTAAATTATACATCTGAAACAACGTATAACCCTAATACGGGTGTTGGTGTTGTTTCTGTAAGAGATAATGGTTTAGCATCTAACACAGCTTATTTTTACTATTTAAGAGCTGTACGAGTAATATATTTTAACGGTACAGAGGTAAGACGATTAAATTCTATATTTGCAAATAATACTGTTACAACTACTATATCTGGTGCTCCTATCAATTTAGTCATAGAGGGTGGCAGGGAGTTTGATAGACAACGAGAAGTAATGATAAGTTTTGTTGCTCCAGTTGCTACTTTAGAAAATATAAGAAATAATAATATACGCTTTCAATACCAAATCCAAATAGATAATGGAGAATGGGGAGAACCACAATATTTAGATTCTAATTTTTTACTTGCGTCGGGAAATAACGAAAGACGAGAAATAACAATAAATGGTGAAGAAAGTTATCATCATTGGTTTTTATACCATATTAGAGCTGGGATAGAGCCAGGAAGATTACACAATGTACGTGTACGTATGGTACAAACATTAAACGAAGGTAGAAGTTATTCTATTTGGTCTAATACTGGTGTATGGCTTGCAGATACAGATACAGCTCAAAATGAAGAAGACCGTATAACAGGTGATTGGCTAGACCATCTTCGTGAAGAGCTTTACAAATTATTGCGTAGTCCATATTTACGTATGAGAGATGATAACGGGGCTTTCCATGTTGTTTTAAGACCTAGCTTGTTTGCAGAAATGGTAAATAGTGCTGTAGGTGGTCAAATTGTATTACCTTTTAATATGGCAACTCAAACTAGTTATTATATACCTGCTTCCAGTTTTATTACTTTTGTAAATAATGAACTTAGTTTTGTTATACAAGGTAATCATATGCAGATTGTAATACCACATAATGCAATAGATATAAATAACAATGGAGCTATAATAAATGCAGTACAAGCATTACGTGCAAATCAAATAGAAGATTATTTAGTAAGAGTAAATATAAACTGGAGTATAATGCCACAAATACATGGTTTAGATACTATTACACCAGTTGCTGATATATTATTTACCCTTGTTTCTGTAGACGAAAATCTTGGTATTTGGGAACAGTATACTATAGAATATTTAGCAGATAGGATAGATGATTTATCTTCGCTAGAAATGTATGTAAATAATATAATAGAGGCAATAAGAAATGATGCCGACAATTTTGTACTTCAAAGACACACTTTAAATATAATAGAATATGCTGAGAGAGAATTTGTAGATACAGTTAGAAATAGCTTTAATAGTATACGTGCTAATAGACCACAACTTCCTGTTGTATTCGATTCTCCTCTTATGTTAAGCGTAAACAATAGTGGCGGTACATTATCTGCTGTAGAACCTTTCCATTTTGTAAACAATATGTGGGCAAGAGTTGCAACTAGCTTTAACAATGGTAGCTCTGTATTTGCCGCTCATCCAGGTTCTTTTGTTTTTACTGGTAGAGAGATAAATATACCTGGTGTTGGGTCAGGTGCAGCAAATACGATGGGTATAGTTGCAAGACATGGATTAGATGAGTTTTTTAATGGTGCTGATGGTGTCATAAATATAAACGACACTGCAACAAGAGGTATGCTTGTAGAATCTGTAGCTCGTATGTTAGGGGCTACTAGAGGTACAAATGCGAATACTTGGTTAAGAAATAATGGTATATCTCTTCCACCGGGTAATGCAAATATGCCAATATCTACTGGAGAAGCATTGCACATGATTATGCTTGTATATTCTGAAAGGCTTAATACACCAGTAGAAAACATACGTATTACAAATTTTGCACCTACAAATGGTTTAACTTTAAACCCTGCTTTTGCTACTTCGTTTAGGGCAGCTATAGAAATAGGGCTTTATAGAGAAACAGACTTACAACCGAATGCCTCTATATCAATAGGAGAACTTTTAGATGTACTTACAAATTTAGATAGACTTATTGGTCTATAAAAATTAAGTACGGTATTTGAAAAAATCATAAAGTAAATATAGAAGTGAAATCCTCACATTTTCACTTCTATTTTACTAAATTAATAAATATTAAAATATAAAACGGAGGTGTTACTAAAAAATGAGAATACCCAAAATAAAAAAAGTCATTGCTGTATTTTTGGCTATGACTATTTTTGCTGTTTATATGCCTTTTACAGTTTTGGCAAATCCGCAAAATCCTATTAACTCAGATTTTCTTTCTATTGAAGATACCGCAGCCACTGGTTCTAGTGGTGCGTGGAATCCAAGATTAACATGGCAATGGTTGCAAGATAGAGATGCAGCTGCAGGTCAAAATCCAGCTGATATTCATCCACCAGAACGTTTTAATATACATGTTAGAAATGCTACAACGGCGGGTCCTTTTACGGGTGCAACTATTAATTCTGACCCTCTTGTGTCCGTGCCTAGAACAGATATAGTTACACATACTGCAGATGTTCCGAGTATACCAAATACAGTCGTAACACAGGGTAGTATATTTTCTTATATAGTTGTTCCGGAACATTCACATTGGGTAAATGTTCCCCCAACTGTTGAAAATCCAGCAGGGATTGCAATGATTCCGGTTAGACCTACAACAGAACAAGTTTTGGCTGTAAACAATTTAACAGGTAGGTCTCCACAAAGACTGTATATGACAGATATAGTTGTTACAGAAATAAACACAAATGAACCAGGCATTACAATAGAATGGCATAATCCAACATTTGATGGTATGCAAGTTTTTGATGGTTATAGAATTAGCTTTAGAAGTAGTGGTAGTCCAAATTTTACAGAGTTAACAAGAATAAATCAAAACAGTTTTGGTGTAACAGTAGTAAGCCGAGGTGGTCGTTCATTTTGGCAATTTGAAATACCTACTTTAACAATTGAAAATATACTAACAGTAGGTACAAACTACGATTTTAGAATAGAGCCAATGCACAGTAATAGAATTGTTACTAATTCTTTTACTGGTGAAGGATATTTTAACTCTGGTCAATGGATTAGTATAGATGGTATAGAATATCAACTTGCTTTTGGTATAGGTAGAGAGTTTATAGTAGAAGGTATCCACCTTGCCCCATCTCTTAGTCTTGTTCCTATAGGTAGTGATTATATATCTTTAAATTGGGATGTTCCTTTATCTGTAAATAGTCAAAATGGTCGTATAGAGCTTTGGAGTTCTACAGAAGAAGTGTTTGATTTTTCTATATTACCACCGGGAAGACTAGAAACATCTTGGGTTAATACTCCAGCATCAGAACTTGCAAGTTTTCATGTAATGAGAAGACCAACGGTACCGACATGGTTTATTATAAGGTATATTATGCCTGTTGGTGGACAGCCAGTTAATATTGGACCACAGAATCCGCCACCTTCTCCACATATGGTTTCAAATTTGGTGTTCTTCGACCCAAATTTCAACGATTTTATTGCATATAGACCGATGATAAGAGATTACGAAATACATTCAAATGGTCAGCCTACTATACAATTAGCATGGGATTCATTTGTACGTAGAGCTTTTACAGAAGAAGAGCAAAATCTTGCAAGTCATAACAACGGATACATAATAGACCGTGTTATGGAATATGAGTTTTTCGTTACAGACAATTTAGAACATTTACGAGAAATGATAGAATTTGCAAAAGAAAATATTATAACACCAGAAGAAGCCAATCTTATAATAAGTTCTTCTACTGTAGCAAATATGCCAACAATACCTGGCCCTTTGGCAGTACCTCCAACTTCAGCGTCTGGTGTTAATAGATTTTCAAATGCAACTCAACAAATAAGTACATTTTTCAATTCTACGCAAGGACAGAATATGCCTATTGTTGCAAACAATGTTTATTATATAGGTATTCTTGCCAGAAGAGTTATAAATGGAGAAAGGTCTTTGCAAGTTTCACAAGCTGGTGAGATTGGTATTTTTGTACCACCTACAGACCCAGTAACTACAGCTCCAAATGATGTACCAGTAAGAATACAAACGATAAATGGAGAGCCTAATATAACTCATAATTCTATAGGTATAGAATGGAATTTTGTATGGTATGAAGCATTCAATCCTATTACAAACAATTGGTACGATAAAATAGGTATACAAAATGGTAATTTAGTTTTTGGTAATGTGCCAAATGCAATTAATTTATGGGAAAATTCTATAGCTCTACAGCCATACGATGTAGCACGTAATGCTATAATATCAGCACTTGGTACAGACCCTGGTGCAAATCTTGTAATTAGACAGATAGATGTAAATAGAGGTATGCCTGCTAGTTTTCAATTTCATGTAACACCTTTTACGAGTATTGGAGAAAATCCAGAAGAATATATAAGAACAATTCAAACGAACGATGCACCTTGGACAGCTATACCGGGTCAAGGTAGTGAAGTGGAGAATAGTGGAAATCCTGCAAATCATAGGTATCATGTTTTAACAGAATTACAGCCAAATACAACGTACGCTATATTTTTTAGAGCAGTTAATACAAATGGTCCAGCTATGGGGCCGTCATATGTTTCAGGTACTACTATTATTACAAGACCAGGTTTAGTACCTACTCCAACATCTCCAATATTAAGTGTTGTTGAAACAACAGATAGCAGTATTAGACTAAGGTGGAACGGAAGCCTTGAAGATTTTAGGTATGAACTTTTTCACTCTATGTTACTTGTAGATTATCCAACTGGTGGTGGTAGAGTAGCTATTACTCCAGAATATATAGCACAAAATGCACAGCAAGTAGGAGAGAATATATATTTAACAGTAAGTGGTCTTTTTCCAAATACAACTTATCATTTTTGGATAAGAGCATTTAACTCAGAGGATGTATATTCTGGTTGGTCTAACCCAGCAACTGGTACAACATTAACTTTACAACCACCTCCACCACCTACAGCAATAAATTTTGCATCTGCTACTAGTCTTAACATTTATAATTTGCAAAATTCTTCGGAGATAGAACAAGGGCCATATAATATGATTTTGGAATTTGGTCGTATCCATGCCGATATAGTAAACACTGTCCCGGGACCAGCTAGAACAGCATACCAGTCATCGCCAAATGATAGAGCTAATTGGCTTACTTCTAGTGGTTTACCTAATTCTACTCATCTTGTGAATTTCAGGGGATTGGTAGCGAACAGACGACACTATGTAAGAGCTAGAACACTACTTACAGTTTTCAGGCAAGGAACAAATATTGTATGGGAATATAGTTATGAATTACAAATATCGGATAATCCAAATTTTCTAGATGCTGTAAGTATAATATTACCAACACCAACACATACAGCAAATGTACCAGGTGAAGTGCTTGTAATAACAGGTGATTGGAATGTTGTATATCCATTTTGGACACAAATGACCGACACAGAATTTGATAGTGATGTAAATCCAGATTTATTTCCATTGCCAGACCAAGATTTTTACTATATAGGACCAAATCCCGGTAATAATTTTACACTTACTTTCCGTATTCGTGGAAATGAAATAGGAGCAGATGGAAATAGAGATAATCAAGTAGACCAAAGATTTATATCTAGACTTGTAACAAATCGTGTATTTAATTTTGATGTAGATGTGAGTAGTTGGAATGGACCTTTTCCTATAAGAAATCGTGTTGTAGAAATACCTTTTGGAGTTATAGAGGCTTTCAATGAAAGACAGATAGACTTAAATATAAATGCTGGAAGTTTATCTCTTACTATACCATATAATAGTATTGTAACAGATGAAGTTTTAAATATGCCAAATATTAATAGATTTACTCCAACATTAATAAATCTTAGCGAAGATAATATTACACCTACAGGAGCTGAAAATGGTTTATTTACAACACCACAAAATTTAACTGTTTCGTTTGGTCGTGGCCCTAATGCTGTAAATATTTCTGAGTTTGAAAGACCAATAGAAGTAAGCCTTGCTATTCCACAGGCTCATAATGTAAATTCTTTCAACCTTTCTGCATATATAAACAATCCAAATAGTGGTGGATGGAGTAGAATGCCTAGTATATTTAATGCACCACTTGCTACACCAAATGTTCCAACTTTAGATATGCAAAGAGGAAATATTGTATTTAATACAAGAGAGTTAGGAGCGTATACAGCTATTAGTACAGCACCTGCTGTGGGTATAGCAGGACAGCAAACTCTCGAAGCTATGCACCGTGTAAGTACAAATATTCGTATTACAGATTTGGCAAACTACGATGAAAATCAAGTAATACACGCAAACCAGTTTAACCAATTGGTTTATGCAATTGCACGTGGCAATGATAGTGTTTCTATAAACACAGCATTAAATTCTACTAATATACAAAGCCTAGGGCGTTCGGGTATGCTTGTTAGTGGCAATAATGTATCACAAGAGGCAGGTATATCTTCTCTTGTAAGGCTTTTTGAAGTAAGAGAAGGTAGCCCTGTAACATTCTTCCCAGGTGTAGCTCAAAGCTCTATATCGAATATAAATACAGCAAACCCTACATTTTTGGAAAATTTGCTAAAAGCTGAAGCCCTCGGATTCTTTAGAGTACAAAATATTGAACCAACAGAACCTATGACATTTGGTGATGTTTTTCATATTTTAGATATAATTTTAAACTAAAAATTTAAGCTATAATAATGAGCAAAAAAAGGACTGTCTAACGACTAGTCCTTTTTTTGTTACCCATATTTAATATTCATAAAAAACAAAAAAATTTTTTTTAAAAAACTCTTGACAAAAAATATAATAAATAGTAAAATAATGTTATTAATAATTGCATTTTACATTAATATAAGATTTTATAGTTTTTTGATGTTCTATGCATAAATTTATTAAAAATTTAATTAAATAGAGCTAGGGGTGAATTAATGATAGAACCAGATACCAAAGAAAATTTGCTAAATGCCTTTTTTAATATGAAAGGAAATAGCAGACCAGACTTACTTCCAAGGATTGAAGAAGAATTAAAAGAATATAGGCAAAAAAACGGTTACGATAGACAAATTGAAGATGTTTTGCTTTTGTGTACTGCGTTTAAATTGGAATTAGAATTTAATGATTTTGAAGAAGCTTGTAAAACTCTATTACCAATAATTGAAAGAGAAGCTAATAACCCAAATGAATTAGATTTAACCGATATTAGAATTATAACATTGACACTTGCTCATGTGCCAACTTATGTTCAATCTATTTTGATTGGTAAAAAATTATTAAAAAACCTACAAAAATATACTAGTTATAAAGGATATTTTCGTTTAAAAATGGCTATCCATGCAAATACCGCTTATAGGATAATAAGAGCAAAATATTTTGATGATGTAGAAAATTCTTATGAAGAATTGAAAAATGAATTTTTGACACATATAGACACAGCACTTGCAATATGTAATCGTGAAGATTTTTTTGATGCTGCTAAAGGAGTAAATTTAGCAAGAAAAGGTATTTTCTTAGAAGATATGGAGCTTATAAACAAAGGTTTAAATCTTACTAAAGAAAAAGGAAATGAACATCAATATAAAATGCTTGTAACTGATGTAGATAAATATAAATCATATATTAAATTTCCTACAACAGAAGCAAAATTAAAATATATAATTGGTAAAAATATCAAATATCATCGTGAAGCTAGAAATATATCCCTAAGTGATTTAGCAAGGGCAATTGGTGTCAGTTATTCTTTTTTATTTCGTATAGAAAAGGGCGATAAAGTTGTTAGTATATATCACTTATCTAAATTTTCAGAAATTTTAGGAGTAACAACCGATGCACTTATATATGGTGTAGATGAAAGTATACCGTACTCATATAAGAATACACAAGAAATAAACGAATTTAATGCTATGGCAATGAATCTTAATTCTGTAGAATTAGGTTTTGTAATGGCTACAATTAAAGAATTGGTAAGAATGAGAAAAAAAATAATTAAATTTGAAAGGAGAGAAAAAGAATAATGGCATTTCTTGTATATTATATAATTGTAGGGTATTCTTTTTTTAAACCTTTTGGAGAATTGTTTGGAGAGTAATAAAATTTTATTATATTTAATGACAAATATTTAATGACAAATTTAAACCGTCATTTTGGACTAATATCGTTCAAAATGATGGTTTTTTTTAATTCAAATAAAACCACACTTTTTTTTAAAAATATTATGATAAAATTCTTTTGTAAAAAGCAAAAAAGTTTTTTTAATGACAATTTATTTTCAATAAAAAAGAAAAGGAAATAAAGTAATGAAAAACGACGCATATAGCTTAACAAAAGGAAAATTTATAAAAATTAAAAAATACAAAAATTTTGATTTATATGATTATGTAGTTTCTGGTATATCATTATTTAAAGTATCTTTTACAATAGACCAATTTTTAGAACACTACAGGAGCAATTCATCTCTTTTTAGTCTTGACGATTATATAGAAGCTAAATTGAAAAAACTAGATAAAAAAGGAAATGAAAAAACATCTAAAAAAATAATATAAGCTAAGCTAAGCATATAAATTTACTACCATAGATTTAATTTAGTTCGAATTATTTTAAAAAATGAATGATTACAAAATGCAAATAATAGATAGCGAATATACAGTATCATTTCGCAATCTAAACAATGAAATTTTAGATGTAATAGTAACAGAGGAAGTTTACAATGCTTTATTAAAAATTGAGTATAGACAAGACTACTTGGATGATAAATTTTATAGAGCAATAACAATAGATAACATATACGAAATAGGAATGGATTTAGATTTGGAAGATATACAAAAAGCATTATCAAAAGCTGGTTATGTACTTTCTAAATCTTTTCCCAATGATGTTATAATTATGTATATGCTAGAAAATGAATTACGTGGTGTAAGAGGCAGAAAACGTCTACTTAATTTAAATGAACTATTACTCGATTTAAATTTACCTTTACTTATGGCAAGGTCTAAAGAAAAAGAAGTAAGTAATTTTAAAAATCCTATGAGTTAACTCATAGGAAGGGTCTCCCCCTAGGGGGAGACCCTTAGATTATTTACCTTACTTGACCGATATATATTACTTCTACTTGAGCAGTTTCAGGAAACCAAGTAACAATTGCTCCTAAACTTTCACTTGCAAAGCGTAGAGGTACCATAGTTCTATCTTCTATTATTAAATCTGGAATGAAACTTAAATTTAGTAAACTTACTTTACCAGTATCTGCATTCCAATTTATATCAATACCTAACATATCAGATAAAGCTCTTAAAGGAATATGTGTAAGATTATTTACTATAATAGGTGCTATATCGCTATTTATACGATTATTTTGTGCTAAATCTATCATAGTTATATTATTTATAGATAGCATAACCCTATTAAGATTTTCTACATATTCTATATCGTAGCGTCCCAGAGCTGTTGTTTCTAATCTAAATAAACCATTTTCGTATCTACCTCCTAAAAGATTTCTATATTTATACGTGAATCTATTATAACGAGTATAACTTATATTTTGCATAGCCACTAATCTATAAGTGTTTATTCCCATAGGTATTTCTATATTTGCAATTATTGTAAAAGGCTTTGTTATTCTTATTGTTTCCCCATTTGAATATATGTTTACTTCAAAGCTGAGTATATAATCACTTTCTATAATTTTTATTTCTATTTCGAAATTTTCGTTATAGACTTGTAGAAGATATTCTATATATTCACTTGAGATAATTACTATTATATTTTCATGTTGTAGCTCTATTCGATTTTCTAAAGAAATAAGATTTCTTATTTCTTCTCCTGTTAGTATTAGTGATTCAGGATATTCTGTTTGTTCTTGTTCTGTTTGAACTACTTGTGTATTTTGTGTTGCTTGTGGTAAAGATGGTGTTACTGGTATTTGTGGTGTTGAAGTTGGCGGGTTCGTTGTAACGGGGGGTATAACAATAGGAACTTCTGGTTCTATAGGTTCTATAACTTCAGGAACTTCTGGATTTATAGGTTCTATAACTTCAGGAACTTCTGGTTCTACAGGTTCTATAACTTCAGGAATTTCTGGTTCTACAGGTTCTATAACTTCAGGAACTTCTGGATTTATAGGTTCTATAACTTCAGGAACTTCTGGTTCTACAGGTTCTATAACTTCAGGAACTTCTGGCTCTATAGGTTCTATAACTTCAGGAACTTCTGGCTCTATAGGTTCTATAACTTCAGGAATTTCTGGCTCTATTGGCTTATTTATAGTTATATCTGTGCTATTTGCTATTATCCACACTTCAAAATTTCCAGTATAATTATTACCACGCCAATGCACAGCTGCACGTGAAATATTTAAATAATCTCCTGAGTTAGCTATACCATTCAAATTGAACCTTAAATGCACATTTGAATTTTCTATACCTAAAATATTGTTATTGAGTCCAACTGTAGCATTTGTACTTGCAAGTAATACATTTTCAAAGCTAACGTACATACCTTGCATACCAGTATTTCTTAGCTGCAATACGTCTGTAATAGGCATAGGTAGAATAGGATTAGGCTGATTTTCTAATACATTTATAGTTTGTACTGTAAACTGTGGTTGTATAGAATGTGTTGTCCAAGTAGTTCGGAAACCTGTAACTTCTACCCATTGTCCTACAAATTGTGCTAAATCACCACTTCGCACATTATCTGTAGCAAAAAGCATAATAGCAGAATTTAGCTCCTGAGAATCTTGTAAGAAAACACGATTTGTAAGATTTCCAGCTTGAACATTCGTTACATATCCACGAAGTTTTATAATATCATCTGAAGCAGGTCTTGAATTTGCTTCGCTAATTGTTAGTAGCTCTATATTTGGAGGAATTACTTCTGGTGTATGCCTTCTTATTGCTGTAGTATCATTTGGCAGTAATCTTAATTGTATTTCATTTCTAGCATTCCACCAGTGTACAACTGCACGGTCTATATATACCCAGTCTCCAGACTGTAAACCAAAATCGCTTATATTTGTCGCATTTATTATGGCACTATTAGTATTAAATCTTGGTGGTCCCAATGGATTATTTCCATTCATTGCTCCACTACCTTGTTCTGACCAAGATTCTGCACGTATTGGTGTATTTCCAGGTCCTGTTGTAGTTAAACTATATATTTGTACAGGTTCATTTATAGACACAATCATGGAACTAAATGGACGAGAAGTACCGTTTAAAACTACCAAATCTGATAAATTATTTACAACTACTGGACTTGGTAATGAAACATTTTCTTCTATAATTCTTACACTACCATCAATTCCGGTATTTATATTGTCGACACCATTAAAACCATTTGCAAGATTTGTTGGCAATTGTCTAACACCTGTAACTTCTACATAATGTCCTATAAAATTATTTGCAGATGGATTAGCTGCAGTATTTGTAGCTGTAAGCATAACTAAAATACCATCGGTATTAGTTTCACCTGTAGCATCTTGTAAGAAAAAAGAGTTGTTATTTGTAGCATTTGTAGAATAAACGGCTGTAGCAATACCACGAACTGTTACCGTTTCTCCTATGTTTGTTGCTCTTGCTTCGCTAACACTTATATAATTGTTCATTGTTTCAGCGTTTTCAAAATGTGCAACTATATGAGTATTTTCTCTTATAACAAAACCAAAATTTACCTCTGTAGACACAGGATTTTCACGTTCTGTGTCTGTATGATTAAACCAGCCAACAAATTCATATCCTTGTTGTGGTGTAGCATTTACTGTAACCCATTGCGGTATTATATTTGTATTTCGGGTTCTGTCGTTTGGAGCAAATGGTGAGCTTATGGCTGCCGTTCCTCCATTTGTACTCGAAACTCTAAGCTCTGCTTGCCACACATTGTTTGGAGTTATTTGCCTATATTCTGTACTTGCTAATAATGCTGTACGTATCATAGATACTCCAAGTTCTTCCCAATCTACAGAAGCTGTAGACATTTCTAAAAGTTCTGTCCAAGAAATAGAAGGCATACCATTTTGCATTACAACACGTGGACCATTTGGGTCTAATACCTGCATACCTAACTGGTTTCCTCTTTGATTTCCGGGTAATGGATAATTATCTCCACCTACTTCTCCTATACCACCAAATATAAAATTATTAGCAATTACATTGAATACTTGACTACGGTCAGCTCTTATTCTTTCATTAGTATCTGTTACGTACCAATTACCGTCGTAATGATATAATCCTGCTCTTACTTGATGTCCTGTAAGCCCTGAAATATTTATAAGAGATAGTAAATCTACACCATGCATTCTAAATATCAATATATTATTATCAAACGGCATTGTACTCAATAATTCTGCCATATTTGTATTTTGATTTGCCGAACGTGGCCAAAATCCAGTATTACGCCAGCCACCTCCGTTGGATATAGCTACAAAACTTTCATTTTGGTATCCATTTACTTCTGCCCAGCGAGTTACATAGTCTAAAACCAGCCTAGAAGACCAAACATCACGTTCTGCACGGTTACTAAAATATATACCATGTGGGCCACGTGGACCTCTTAGTTCTGTATAAGTTTGGTTTATATACGGCATAATTAAATTTGTAACATTGTCGTAGTGATGTTCTACACCAAAAACTACAGCAGCATTACGTGTAAAATTTTCTATAGCTCCAACTTCTGAAAGCCAGCTATCTACTCGAGTTAAATCACCATTTTCATCAAAGATAAGGCTAAAACGACCCAATGCACGACCGTGATGTTGTGCCTCTATTATAGGTGTATCAGCCACATTTCTATGCACTCTAACATGGACATGACCACCTACTATACCATCAAAATCTAAATTTTGAGCAATATATGTCATAGATGCACTATTACCACCCATATGTGTTACACCTATAACAGCACCTACACCTCGTTCTTCTCTTAAATAGCTTATGAGGTTTTGCATTGCTACCGTATATTCTCTTGGATTATTTGGTGCAGGAGTTCTTGCTTCAAAACCAAGTGTACCCCAACCGCTTACAACACTTTGCATATTTGAAGTCATAAGTCCTACTAATGCAACTGTTATATCGTGGTCTGGAAAAGATACAATGTCGTAAGGTCTTACAAAGTCTGGGCGTTCCCCCGGTACATTTGGAGCATTGAAAAGGTCGGCTGCAAGGAGTGTTACTCGTGGGTCGTTTCCAAAATCTCTTGCTCTTTGTGGTCCAAAACTAAACTCGTGGTTACCAAGTGCTGTGTGTATACCGCTTTCTCTTTGTGCTGGGCTATTTTCTGCCAAATATCCCATAAGTGCAAGGCTGGGATTTCCCTGTGTTAAAGTAGATACAGCATATCCATGAAATTCATCCCCACCTGTAACAACTATAACATTGTTTGGATTTGGATTTTGATAACGTTGATATTGAATGAACGCAGCTAAACGTGCAGCACCTGGATTTTCTGGAACTGGTTCACCTGTTTCTACATGACCATGAAAATCGTTAAACATAAGTACATCTATACGCTGTGCACTGTCAAAACTACCATCATCTATTAATGGTCTTGTAGAACGTATTCGTATATCTCTCATGTGATTACGTGCTGTGGCAGATATTTCACCGCCACCAACGGCTATTTGACTTGTTTTTCTCCATCTTACGTATACTACTTCTTGGTCGTTTGCAAGTTCTGGTAATTGTCTAACAATATTGTTATTCCAAAACCCTGTAAGAGTTATAGGTAGCCCAACTGGTAAATAGTTTATACCATCTAAAGACATTTCGAATTGCCAATCACGTGGACCATTATTATTAGCTCCAGTACCTGCGGGATCGGACCTGAAATTAAATTCTACTTCTATAGCAGCTCTACCAAGTGTCGAAAAAGATGTAGTCCAATATGCAGGTTGTGTTAAATTATTTAGACCACCCATAGCAGTACTAGCTGCATTTATAATTGTAGGAGCTCCAGAATTCCAGTTGAACATGCGTGGTACACCACCGACTAAAAAACGTATGGGCTCTGCATTTCCATATGTTACCGGCAAATATGGGACTCGTACAGCTGCTAACTGTGCTGCCGTTGCATTATTTGTTCTACCACCCGCTTGCCAATGAAAATATGCTTCTAGCCCAAAGGAAGGGTCTGGATTTGGAGGGGTTCCAGCATACTGCATAAACCTAGCTATATATCCCGGCATTACAAAATCTGCAGGCATTACTCTAATATTTATAGTAGTTGTTTGTGGTATATTAGATATATTTAAAATATTGTTCGGTAGCTCTGTTACATTACCGATTATAGTTATATCTTGTATACCAGTATATTCTGGGTCGAAATCCGAACCCTCTATATCCCATTCTACATATGCACGTGGTGTACGAACAACAAGTCCGTAGCTATACGGTGCTGCGGCAGCATTTGGTGGTCTTACTTGTCTTGTATCTCCATCTACATTGTTAAATAAATTTGTCTCTATTCCAACCGTTTCTGGTAAATCTTCAAAAATGTCTGTAACAGTCGTTATTATTTCTTCTGGGATTGTAATACGTTGAAAAATTTGATAGCCCATTTGTGGTAAACTAGTAACAGAAGATGGTACAGAACCATTTTGGGAACGAACTATTGTATAAATATCAACAAGTGTACGACTATAGTCATTGTTTATTTGATATGTGCGAACGCTAAAAGTATCATCTGTTACATCTACAACACTAAAATTTCTAAGAAAATTTTGGTTGTATACAGATATTTCACGTCGTGGCATAGCTGCAACATTGTAAAAACCAGAACCAGACATAGAATTAAAATCTATATGAACAATACCAATAGGGTCTAATACGGCATTTGTAGGTTCTTCACCATACATTATGTTTGCATTACTATCTAACCATCTTTGTGATAGAACAGTATTTGTACCCTGCATATGATGCGTGCGACTATAACTATGTGCATGACCGTTTAAAATAATATCAAATCCGAGTCTTTCAAAATGTGGTACAACATTATTTATAAGCTGTTGTTTTTCTGGAATACCCGGCATACGGTATACAGAATATGCAGGGTGGTGCCATAAAGCAACAAACCACTTTGCATCACTGTTTTGGCTAACTGCATTTTCTAAAAAATCAAGTCTTGCACCACTCATAGTACGTGGTGTTCCATTACTTCCATTACTATCGTATATATAAAAGAAAACGTCCCCCCAACGTACCCAATAATCGAATTGAGTATATAGAGAATCTGAATGTCTAAAAATATTTGAAAATCTGCCAGATATTTGACCAGGAGTATTTGAAGCGGGTAGATTATAGTGCATATTCCACAAACGAGTATTCGCATTATTATTTAAATATGGTTGTGGCTGTGTCCAACCGTCGTGATTTCCAACTATAGGTAATAAAGGAATATTTGAAAAAACTGATGGTGAAAACATACGGTCATGCCTATATTGAGAAATATGGACATGTTGATTTATATTACTATTGTTTACAGCCGATGTTTGTACTTGGTCTCCCATACTTAAAATAAAATCGGCATGAGGTACAGAATTTACAGCCAAGTTCAAAGCACTTTGCCATCTCATACCATCTATTGTAGCTTCTACAGTTCCTGTAGCATCTAGACCATCTCCTGTACCTATTTGTGGGTCTCCAGCTATTATAAAACTGAAGTTATTACGTCCACCAGTACGAAAAGTATTTATATTTGATGTAAAACCATTTGCTAATATTTGATATGTGTAAGTAGTATCTGGTGTTAAATCATATACTGCTACTTGGTGTACAAAATAAACAAATCCTTCACGTGTAGGAATTAAATTGTTTGTAACACCCATAGCTCCAATGCCTGCGTGTGCTAATAATTCTCTCCCAGTAGATGTAATATTTCTTACTTCTCCATTTGGAGCTGTAATATTAAGCTGCATATTTTCATGACCACTATGCCATGTAAAACGCATTTCGGATACTACTGCTCCAGGAGTCATATTAAAATTACGCAAATTACTCCCCATGGTAGATAAAGTAGATATTGACTCTACAATTGTATTTACATTAGGTAAATATGTATTTGTATTTGCAAGTAAAACAACATTTTGTGGGACTAAAAAAACTGTAGAAATAGTTAACGATAAAGCTCTTTTTATCCGTAATAATACTTTTTTTGTAAACATTTAAAAACCTCTTCTTTTATTTTGTTAGTAATGCATAAAATACAATGATTTATTGTATCATAATAACACATTATGTGCAAACATATGTTAAGTTAATGTTAATTTTTTGAATATTTTTAGTGAAATACAATAAAAACAGCTTGCAAGTTTTAAAACTTGCAAGCTGTTTTGTATTAAACCAGTTCTATGATAACCTGAGGAGAGCCGTCTCCTTTTCTCGGTCCAATTTTAATAATACGAGTATAACCACCGTTTCTACCCTCATATTTTGGAGCAATTTCTTCAAAAAGTTTTTTTGCCATATCTACTTTTACAGTATTCTGCCTTTTTTTACGACCATCTACAGGAACTGCTGTAACAGGATATAAAACACTTAATATTTTACGACGAGCTACTAACCTAGATGGTTTGTCTTTTTTTATTGTTTTTTCTACTTCATCGTAAACAGTAATACGTTTACCATTTACTTCTTCTTTTACACGTTTACCTGTGTTATCTTTTCTTGCTACCTTTGACATAACTGTTACTTCTTCAAAGTTGTTTTTTTCTTTTATAGCAAGACTAATTAATTTTTCAGCAATACGACGTGTTTCTTTTGCTCTCGTATCTGTTGTAACAATTTTACCATGGTATAGTAAATTTGTTGCAAGGTTACGTAGCATAGCTTTACGTTGTGTAGTCGCACGATTCAGCTTTCTATAAGTAGCCAATTATATTCCTCCTATTCACCCTCACCAGATACTAATGCTAAACCTAGTTCGGCCATTTTGTTAAGCACTTCTTCAAAAGATTTACGACCAAGGTTTCTAACTTTCATCATGTCTTCTTCGCTTTTATTTGCTAAATCTTCTACATAATTTATGCCTGCACGTTTTAGGCAATTATAAGAACGAACAGAAAGGTCTAATTCTTCTATAGTCAGGTCTAAAATTTTCTCTCTTTTAGTAAAGCTTTTAATACCTTCTTCTTCTCTTCTTATTGTATTTTCTTGCAAATTTACAAAAAGGTTAAGATGGTTTGTCAAAATTTCAGAACCCAAACTCACTGCATCTTCAGGAGAAATTGTACCGTTTGTCCATACTTCTAATATTAGTTTATCAAAATCTGTTGTTTGACCAACTCTTGTATCTTCAACTAAAAAATTAACACGACGAACAGGAGTAAAAATAGAATCTACGGCTATAAGTCCTATTTGCTGATTTTCTATAGCCTTATCTTTGTCTACACCTACATAGCCTCTTCCTTTTTTTATAGTAAGTTCTATAAATAGTCTGCTATTTTCGCCACCACTAAGCGTAGCAATATGGAGGTTTGGATTCATTACTTGCAAATCACTATCAAGCTGTATATCTTTTGCAAGTACAACGCCTTCACCAGTAACATCTATATATGCTTTTTTGGGCTCATCCAATTCGCTTGTGTTTTTTATTGCTAAATCTTTAATATTAAGAATTATTTCTATTATATCCTCTTTTACATGGGGCAATGTACTAAATTCATGTACAACACCATCTACAGATATACCTGTAACAGCACATCCGGGAAGCGAGGAAAGAAGTATTCTTCTTAACGAATTTCCAAGAGTTGTACCAAAACCTCTTTCCAAAGGTTCAACAACAAAACGAGAATAATTACCATCGGCAGACTTATCTGTAATTTCTATTCGAGGTTTTACAAAATCTAACAATATTACCTCCCATAAGCTATCTGTGATTCTCATTATCTAAAAAACAATAATTTATAACATACCAAAAACAATAATTTTTACAATAATGATGTCATTTTTTAAACTACATTCTTTTTGAGTAATATTCAACTATTAATATTTCGTTAATAGGTACATCTATATTTTCACGGTTTGGCAAGTTCAAAACAGAACCACTAAGAGAACCAAGGTCTCTATTTAACCAAGCTGGTGTTAAACGACTTTCTGTTAAATTTATAATATCTTTAAATCTTACAGATTCTGTTCCTTTTTCTTTTACTTGTATTTTATCGCCAGCTTTTAACCTATAAGATGGAATGTTTACTGGCTTACCATTTACTGTTACAAGTTTGTGACCAACTATTTGTCTTGCTTCTCTTCTCGTTCTTGCAAGACCAAGCCTAAAAATAACATTATCTAATCTAGATTCTAAAGTTCTTAAAAGATTTTCACCACTAATACCTTCTGAATTAGATGCTTCTTTAAAATAATTTCTAAATTGTTTTTCTAATACACCATAAATAAATTTTGCTTTTTGCTTTTCTCTAAGCTGTAGACCGTATTCACTTATTTTCTTTTTAGAATTTGATACTTCTCTTCTAGATTTTTTGTTTATACCCAAAACCTGAGGTTCAATACCAAGGGCTCTACATCTTTTCAAAACTGGCGTTCTATCTATTGCCATGTCTCTTCCTCCTTATTAAACTCTTCTTCTTTTTGGTGGTCTACAACCATTATGAGGTACAGGAGTAACATCTTTTATCATAGTTATATCTAAACCAGCAGCCTGAAGAGCTCTTATAGCTGCTTCACGTCCACTACCTGGTCCTTTTACAAAAACTTCTACAGTACGTAATCCAAATTCTTTTGCTGCAACTGCAGCCTTATCTGCTGCCATTTGTGCTGCATATGGAGTAGATTTTCTAGAACCTTTAAAGCCAAGTTCACCTGCACTAGCCCAAGAAAGTGCATTTCCTACTGAATCTGTTATTGTTACTATGGTATTATTAAAAGTAGACTGAATATGTGCCATACCTCTGTCAACTTGTTTTCTATCTTTACGTCTACGAACCTGACCTACTTTTTTTGGAGCTTTTTTCACTGCCATGCTTTTTTCACACTCCCTTATTTCTTCTTATTAGCTACAGTACGTCTTGGACCTTTTCTTGTTCTTGCATTAGTCTTAGTTTTTTGACCTCTTACTGGTAAACCTTTTCTATGACGTATACCTCTGTAACAGCTTATTTCTACAAGACGTTTAATATTTAATGCAACTTCACGTCTCAAATCCCCTTCAACTTTATGATTTTTATCAATAAAATCTCTAAGTTTATTAAGTTCATCTTCTGTAAGGTCTCTAACACGTGTATTTTCATTAACACCAGTAGCTTTTAGTATTTTTATACTATTTTGCCTACCTATACCAAAAATATAGGTAAGAGCTATTTCTACTCTTTTTTCTCTTGGCAAATCTATACCTGATATACGTGCCATAAATATCTCCTATCCTTGTTTTTGCTTATGTTTCGGGTTTTCACAAATAACCCTTACGATACCTTTTCGTTTAATAACTTTACACTTTTCACACATAGGCTTAACAGACGGCCTAACTTTCATGATGTGTACCTCCTGACTATAACAAAATAATTACTTATCTCGCCAAATTATTCTGCCTTTTGTTAAATCGTAGGGAGACATTTCTATAAGAACTTTATCCCCGGGTATTATTTTAATGAAGTTCATTCTTAATTTACCAGACAAATGGGCAACTATTTTATGACCATTAGAAAGCTCCACATTAAAAGTTGCACTGGGAAGCTTTTCTGTAACAACGCCCTCTACTTCTATCATGTCGCTTTTGGACAAGTTAGACCCCCTTATTTAAAAACACTTTAATTGCTGACATTATATCACTATTTTTTACTTTTTTTTGAGTTGTTTCAAAATTTTCAAGTTGAGTAGAAAGATTACTATCTACATAATTTGTTTTTGAAACGTGCATAATTTTCTTTTTTTTTGGGTTTTCAATTTTTCGTAATTTTCCATCTGAAAGATACAAATATTCATCCTCTATTTTACAAACAACAAAAGGTAATGCTTTGTCTCTTCCTTTTTTAGAATATACTATTTGCCCTATTTGCATTTTAATATCCTTACTTACTAAAGTAAACATTCCATACTAAAATAAGTATTTATTTAGCACTTAAATGGTAAGTATTTCTGGCTCTCCATCTGTAATTACTACAGTATTTTCATAGTGAGCCGAATTTTTTCTATCTTTTGTTACAGCTGTCCAACCATCTTCTAAAATAATAGAATCAGATGTCCCAACATTTATCATTGGTTCTATAGCAAGTGCCATTCCAGCACAAAGCCTCGGACCTCTTTTTTTCATATCAAAGTTTGGTATATCTGGTGCCTCATGTAATTCTTTTCCTACACCGTGTCCTATAAACTCTGATGTAACATGAAAATTATATGATTTCGCAAAATCTTCTATTGTTTTACACACTTGGTTTAAGTGATACTTAGGCTTTGCATATTTTATGCTTTCAAAAAAAGCATTCTTCGTTACTTCAATTAATAATTTATTTTCTTCAGAAATGCTACCTATACCAAAAGTTCTAGCAGCATCCCCATGAAAACCATTAAAATAAACACCAACATCAATGCCTATAATATCTCCATTTTTTAACTTTCTTAAACCTGGTATACCATGTACTATTACTTCATTTATAGAAGTTGTAATAGACTTGGTATATCCTCTATAGCCCAAAAAAGAAGGCTGTGCATTTTTACTTGTGATAAATTCGTGTGCAATAGTATTCAGCTCGTCTGTAGTTATGCCTACTTTTAAATATTTTTCGATTAACTCAAGAGTAGCTCTAACAATATTGCCAGACTTTCGCATTGCTTCTATTTGGTCTTTTGATTTTATAACTATTGATTTAATAACGCACCCTTTAATAATTTATATTACAAGTTCTTTCAAAATAATATCTGTAACAACATCTATTTCAAGCATACCATTTATCTCTACAAGAAGATTCAAAGATTTATAAAAATTTAAAATAGGTAAAGTTTCTTTTTCAAATATTTCAAGTCTATTTTCAACAACTTCTTTTTTGTCGTCTTTTCTCTGTGATAAATTCCCACCACATTTTTCACATTTTTGTATAGCTGAAGATTTGGAATACATAGCACCGCATTCTTCGCAGGTTAGTCTAGAGCTAATTCTATCTATTACAATATCGTTATCTACATTCAAAAATATAACTTTATCTATAGCTACCATTTCTGATAAAATGTTTGCTTGATTTATAGTTCTTGGGAAACCATCTAAAATAAAACCATTTTTAACATCGTCCTTAAAAATTCTAGACTTTAAAATTTCAGATGTAAGAGTATCATCAACATAACTTCCAGTTTCTAGTTTTTGTTTTATTTTAAGACCAATATCAGTTTCATCTTTTATATGCTTACGCATTATATCACCTGTAGAAATGTGCGGTATACCAAGCTTTTTAGAAATAATACCTGCTTGTGTTCCCTTGCCACTACCGATTGGTCCCATTATCACTAAATTCATAATATATTCCTACCCCTCTCTAACAAAAATGGAATTTAATTTTTAAACTTAAAATATTTTATTTATCTTGCCTATTGTAAAAAGCCTTTGTAATGCCTTGTAATTAATTGACTTTCTAAATTTTTAACAATTTCTAAAGCAACACCAGTAACAATTAAAAGAGTTGTTCCACCAAAACCTACTTCTATACCACTTATCCACTGAAAAATAACCGGTATCATAGCAAGAGCAACATAGAAAATAGCACCTATCCAACTAAGTCTATGAACAGTTTTTGATATATAATCACTTGTTGGTTTTCCTGGTCTTATGCCCGGTATAAACCCACCATTTTTCTTCATGTTTTCTGCCATTTCTGTAGGGTTTATAGCAAAAGATGTATAGAAAAATGTAAAAGCGATTATCAAAATAACATACAAAATGGCACCAACTGGCATGGTTATTTGTAAATGGTCTACCACCGTGTTAAGTGTATTATTGTTTTGGAAAACTGTTTGCATTAGAGTCGGAAATTGCAAAAGGCTAAGTGCAAATATTATACTCATAACACCTGCAATATTTACTTTTAATGGTATATAACTTGTGTTTCCTCCTGAATTTTGATATGCACCACCAGAACCTATCATTTTTTTTGAATTTTGTACTGGTATACGTCGTTCACCAGCATTTACAAGAACAGCAAAAACAATAAGAGCTATAAAAAGTATTACAAGTGCTACAACAAATATAACTGTTACAATATTTCCAAACCTAGCTTCATGATAAAGACCCATAACTCCACCTGGAACACCAGAAAGAATATTTGCAAATATCATAAAAGAGATACCATTCCCAATACCTTTTTCTGTTATTAATTCTCCAAGCCACATTACAAACATGGTACCTGCAACCATAGAAATAACTGCAATACTATAAGTTAACATATTAGGATACAAAAACAAACCAGCATTGTTAAAAGCAAAAATCATACCTACAGATTGAAAAAAAGCCATAACAAGACCTAAATATCGTGTTATTTTTTCTATTTTTTTGTTGCCAGTTTCACCCTCTTTTTTTAATTGCTCGAGGCTAGGTACGGCAACTGTTAAAAGCTGCATAATAATAGAAGCAGTAATATACGGTCCTATACCCATTGCAAACAATGTACCAAAACCACCACCAGTAATGGTTGCTATTAGTGTTTGACCTGTAAAACCTGTTCTTAATATTATCCAACTTTGTATATTAACACCCGGCAAAGGAATATTTGCACCGATTCTATATACAAACAAAATCAAAAGTACATATAATACCTTTTTGCGTAAGTCCTGAACTTTCCAGACATTAGCGAAAACATTAGACACTATATCACCTCTGCCTCTCCTCCAGCTGCTTTAATTTTTTGGCTTGCTGATTGGCTAAAGTAATTAACTTTTACAATTAATTTTTTCTCTAATTCGCCGTTACCAAGAATTTTAACACCATCTCTTGGATTACTTAAAAGACCTTTAGATTTTAAGGCTGCTATATCTACAACATCTCCATTTTCAAAAACATTTAAATGAGAAATATTTATAGCTATAATATGCTTTTCATTTCTATTAGTAAAACCCCTTTTAGGAAGTCTTCTATAAAGTGGCATCTGACCACCTTCAAAACCTGGTCTAACTCCACCACCACTTCTAGCTTTTTGACCTTTATGTCCTCTACCAGAAGTTTTTCCATTACCAGAACCGTGTCCTCTTCCAACTCTATACTTCTTTTTCGTTGAACCATAGGCAGGGCTTAGATTATTCAATTCCATAACTTACTCCTATACTTCTTCTACTTTTAATAAATGTACAACTTGATGTATCATACCACGTGTTGCTGGATTATCTTTTTGTACTACACTACTATTCAACTTTCCTAATCCTAGTGCTTGAACAGTCTTTTTGTGCTTAGGTTTAGCACCTATGGTTGATTTCACAAGTGTTATTTTCAACTCGCTCATAAAAACCTCTCAATCTTATATTAGTATTTTTATTTACTAGCGAACATAAAATTCTTCTACTTTTTTACCCCTTAAAGCTGCAACTTGTTTTGGCGTTTTTACTTCTGAAAGACCAGCTATTGCTGCACTTACAACGTTTCTTTTATTATTACTACCAAGAGATTTAGTACGTATATTACGTATGCCAGCAAGTTCCATTACTGCACGAACAGGACCACCTGCTATAACACCAGTACCCTCTGCTGCAGGTTTTAATAATACTTGTGCAGCTCCAAAATGACCCATTACAGGGTGATAAAGGCTATCAGAATTATTTCTTTCTATATAAATCATATTTTTCTTGGCATCTTCTTTTCCTTTTCGTATAGCTTCTGGTATTTCTGCTGCTTTTCCAAGGCCTACACCAACATGGCCAGCCTCATCTCCAACAACAACAATAGCTGCAAAACGAAAAGTTCTACCACCTTTAACAACTTTTGTAACACGGTTTATAGATACAACCTTGTCTTTTAGTTCTAAGGCTTCTGCGTCTATCTTTTTCAAAATAACCTCCTATTGTTTGTTTCAATTCACTTGAGATAGTAAGAGAATATACAAAATCTATATTAAAATTTAAGTCCTGCTTCTCTTGCACCTTCTGCTAGTGCTGCTACTCTTCCATGATACAAATATCCACCACGGTCAAAAACTACTGTTTCTATACCCAAACCAAGCGCTCTTTTTCCAACAGCGATACCAACAGCTTTTGCAGCCTCTACATCTGCTGTAGATTTTATAGATTCACTAAGCACCTTGTCTTTGGTGGAAGCAGAAACCAATGTTTTGCCTGCTACATCATCTATAACTTGTGCATATATATGCTTGTTAGACCTAAAAACATTTAGCCTTGGTTTAAGATTTGTACCAGAAATAGAATTACGTAAACGCCTATGTCTTTTTTTTCTAGTGGCATTACGTGCCATATTTTTTATCATAATTCTTCACTTCCCTTATAGTCTAATATCTCTAATTATTAAATTGATTATTTTTTACCAGACTTACCAGCTTTACGTCTTATCTTTTCATCAGAATATTTTATACCCTTACCTTTATAAGGTTCTGGTGGACGTTTTGTTCTTATTGTTGCTGCATACTGGCCTACTTTTTCTTTATCTATTCCAGAAACAATTATCTTATTTGTTCCTTCTACAGTTGTAAGTATCCCCTCTGGGTCTATCATTTCTATAGGGTGAGAATATCCCAAAGTTAAGTTTAATTTGTTTCCTGCTTTTGCTGCTCTATAACCAACACCATTTATTTCTAACGTTTTAGAATAACCAGTTGTTACACCTTCAACCATATTAAAAATTAAAGTTCTAGTAAGACCGTGCAAAGCTCTAAACCTTTTTAAATCAGATGGACGGCTAACAACTATTTGATTTTCTTCTACAGAAATATTTATTTCTGATACAAGCCTTCTAACCAATTCACCTTTTGGTCCTTTTACACTTAAAAGATTATTTTCTTCTAAATTTACTGTAACACCACCCGGGATAACAACAGGTTGTTTACCTATACGTGACATAAGCCGCCTCCTACCATATAAATGCCAATACTTCGCCGCCTACTTTATTTTTACGAGCTTCTTTATCTGATACTATACCAATGTTTGTAGAAACGATAGCACATCCTAAACCGTTCAAAACTCTTGGTAAATTATCACTTTTAGCATAAACTCTAAGACCCGGCTTAGAAACACGTTTAAGACCAGATATTGCTCTTGAGTTTTTGTCGCCTTGCTTTAGTTTTATACGCATTGTTTGTTTAATGCCATCTTCTATTATTTCGTAACCAGAAATATATCCCTCTTTTAAAAGTATATCAGCTATTTGATTTTTAACTCTTGAAGATGGAACATCTACAGTGTCATGTTTTGCACTGTTTGCATTTCTAATCCTTGTAAGCATATCTGCAATAGGATCAGTCATCATAGTGAGTCCTCCTTACTGCCTATCGGGAATAACCCTTTAGTCAACTGAAATGCCAAAAGGCAAATCCTTTTTTATTTTTTAAAACTCTAATTTTTTGTATTTCAAAATTAAAAATTACCAGCTAGCTTTTTTAACTCCGGGTATTTGACCTTTGTAAGCTAAATTTCTAAAGCAAATACGACAAATACCAAATTTTCTAAGCACAGAATGAGGGCGACCACAAATTTCACATCTTGTATACGCTCTTACTGCAAACTTAGGTTTTCTTTTTTGCTTTACTTTCATAGCAGTTTTAGCCATAAAACACCTCCTAAACTATGCTCATTATCTCTTTATAAATGGCATACCAAACAATGTTAGAAGCTCTTTTGCTTCTTCATCTGTTTTTGCAGTTGTAACAAAAACAACATCCATACCACGAATTTTATCTATTTGGTCATAATGTATTTCTGGAAAAATAAGTTGCTCTTTTATACCCATGGTATAATTTCCACGACCATCGAAAGATTCTCCATTTATACCACGGAAATCACGAACACGTGGTAATGCAACATTTATTAATCTATCTGCAAAAGAATACATTCTGTCGCCACGTAATGTTACTTTACAACCTATACTCATGCCTTCTCTTATTTTAAAAGCAGCTATAGATTTTCTAGCTTTTGTTACAATTGGTTTTTGACCTGCAATAATAGCCATTTCTTTTGTTGCAGATTCTATTACTTTTGCATTATCTTTTGCTTCACCAAGACCCATATTTATAACAATTTTAACTAATTTAGGAACTTCCATTTTGTTTTTGTATGAAAATTTTTTCATCATGGCATCCACAATTTCATTGTTATACAGTTCTTTGTATCTGTTCATTTTGCCTCCAATTTCTAGGTTTTCTTCCATTAGTTTTTGCCAATGTAATCTAGATTAAAAATCCTAGTCAATAACTTCACCAGTAGACTTAGCAATACGTTTTTTAATTCTAACTTTTTTTGTTTTTCCGTCTTTTTCTATTTCTTTTTCTTCAATTTTGTAACCAAGTCTTGTAGGTTTGTCTTTGTGAACATACATAACATTAGAAGCATGGATAGAAAGCTCTGTTTTTACAATTCCACCATTTTGGTTTGCTGCATTTGGTTTTTGATGCTTTGTAGCAATCTTTACGCCCTCTACAATAACTCTATTTTTCGCTCTATCAACTTGTAAAATATTTCCTTTTTTACCTTTGTCTTTGCCTGCGATTACTTGTACAAAATCGCCTTTTTTAATTTTCATATACCCCTCCTACAGAACTTCTGGAGCTAAGGACAAAATTTTCATATATTGTTTTTCTCTAAGTTCCCTAGCAACTGGTCCGAAAATACGTGTTCCTCTTGGGTTTTTATCTTCTTTTATTATAACAGCAGCATTGTCATCGAAACGAATAAGACTACCATCTGGGCGGTTTACACCTTTTGTTGTACGAACTATAACAGCTTTTACAACATCACCTTTTTTAACAACCCCTCCTGGTGTGGCATCTTTTACAGACGCAACTATTACATCTCCAACATTTCCATATCGCCTTATAGAACCACCCAAAACTCTAATACACAAAAGTTCTTTTGCACCAGAATTATCAGCAGCAACAAGCCTACTTTCTTGTTGTACCATAGTAAAACCTCCTTTAAAACTTTCTAAAACCAAAATATTTTAGGTTGTTAGATTTTTATTACTTAGCTTTTTCTAAAATAGATACAAGTCTCCATCTTTTATCTTTCGAAAGTGGTCTTGTTTCCATTACTTTAACTCTGTCGCCAATGTTACATTCGTTGTTCTCATCATGAGCTTTAAGTTTGTAAGTTCTTTTTACTATTTTTTTGTAAAGAGGATGCCTAACATTATTAACAACTGCAACAACTATAGTCTTATCCATTTTGTCACTAACTACTTGGCCTATTCTTGTTTTACGATTAGCTCGCATATAGCCTCCCTTATGCCAGTTCTTTCGCCTTTATTGTAATAATCGTTTGTATACGGGCGATATTTTTCCTTACTTCTTTTATTCTAGATGTATTGTCTAACTGATTAGTAGCATTTTGAAATCTTAGGTTAAACAATTCCTTTTTAGCCGTCGTAAGCTCTTCTTTAAGCTGTAGTTGGTCTTTTTTATTTAAATCTTCAAGATACGATTTCGCTTTCATTAACCTCACCACCTAATTATACTTGGCCATCTTCTTTAGCAAGAGCCTTTTCTTGATCTGCTTTAGAAATGATTTTACATTTTAATGGTAACTTGTGAGCTGCTAGTCTAAGAGCTTCACGAGCAACTTCTTCTGCAACACCACTAAGCTCGAACATTACTCTACCGGGTTTAACAACAGCTACCCAATGGTCGAGTGAACCTTTACCACTACCCATACGAGTTTCTGCTGGTTTTTTTGTTACTGGTTTATCCGGAAATATTTTTATCCAAACCTTACCACCACGTTTAATATAACGTGTCATAGCTATACGAGCAGATTCTATTTGGTTAGATGTAACCCAATTTACCTCTGTAGCAACAAGACCATATTCACCATAAGTTATTGTATTACCCCTAAGAGCTCTACCAGTCATACGACCTCTAAACTGCTTACGCCTTTTTACACGCTTTGGCATTAACATATTTGTGTTTCCTTTCTTATTACAATTTTTAAAACTCAAATTTTCAAATTTAAAAATTCTTACAAATTTAAGCTTTAGATGTTTCTTTTTCTGAGCTTTTTTTAGATTCTCCAACTGTTTCTTTTCGAGGTTCTTTAATAGGAAGAATTTCACCTTTATAAATTAATGCCTTAACACCTATTTTTCCGTAAGTTGTGTTTGCTTCTGCAAATCCATAGTCTATATCCGCACGTAATGTGTGAAGAGGAACAGTTCCCTCACTATAATGCTCTGTTCTTGCCATTTCAGCACCACCCAAACGACCAGAAACACTAGTTTTTATACCTAAAGCTCCTGTTTTCATCGTACGTGACATTGCTTGTTTCATAGCACGTCTAAAGCTTACACGTTGCTCTAATTGATTTGCTATATCTTCTGCTACTAACTGTGCACTTAATTCTGGACGCTTAATTTCTTCTATGTTTACAAGCACTTTTTTATCTGTAAGTTTTTGTATTTTTGCGGTTAACTTCTGTATTGAATCACCATTTCTACCGATAACGATACCCGGTGCAGCTGTATATATTGTTATTTTTACACGCTCAGAAGTACGGTGAATAGTTATTCTAGGAACTTTTGCGTTTTTTGTTTCGTTATAAAGCTCTTTTTTTATAAATTTTCTAAGCTTGTCGTCTTCAACCAAAAATTTACTAAAGTCTTTTTCTGCATACCAAACAGAATCCCAATCTTTTATTATACCAACTCGTAGTCCGTGGGGATTTACCTTTTGTCCCATATGCTCCTCCTAACTTTTTTTCTTTTGTTGCTTTTGTTGCTTTTTAGATTTCTCATTTAAATAAATAGAAATATGACTCGAACGTTTAAGTATAGGGTATGCTTTACCTTTTGCTTTTGGACGAATACGCTTCATTGTAGGCCCTTGATTTGCTATAGCTTCTTCTACATATAGCTCTTCTGCATCTAAATGATGGTTTTCTGCTGCGTTTGCAATTGCACTTTTAAGCACATCTTTAACAATAACTGCGGCTCCTCTTGGAGAATAAGTTAAAATAGCCATAGCTGTATTTACATCTTTATTTTTTATTTGTTCTAAAAGTACACGAGCTTTAAGGTCAGAAACACGAACAAATTTTGCATGGGCTTTAGGTCTTGTGTCTTTTTGGATATTACGTACTGTAGCCTTGTATTTACCACGATTTTGTTTCATAAAATTTTACCTCCTTTACTCTATCTAACTTTAGAACGTTTTTCTGCATCTTTTCCATGTCCACGATAGCTACGTGTCTGAGCAAATTCCCCAAGCTTGTGTCCTACCATATCTTCTGTTATATATACTGGTACATGTTTTCTACCGTCGTGAACAGCTATAGTATGACCTATCATTTCAGGGAAAATGGTAGACCTTCTAGACCATGTTTTAACAATATCTTTTGTATTATTTTTATTTTGCAAGTCTATCTTCTTTATTAAATGATCATCTACAAAAGGACCTTTTTTTAAGGAACGTGCCATGTATGACTCCTTTCACATTTTAGTTTTAGACTACTTTTTTGAAATCTAAAAACAAATTATTTTTTGTTACGTCTTCTAACAATATATTTGTTACTTGCTTTGTTCCCTTTACGAGTTTTGTAACCAAGAGCAGGTTTACCCCAAGGAGTACTAGGACCACTACGACCAATTGGAGCTCTACCTTCACCACCACCATGCGGGTGATCATTAGGATTCATAACAGAACCACGAACAGTAGGTCTTATACCTTTTCTTCTATTACGACCTGCTTTACCTATTTTTATAAGCTCGTGGTCTGTATTTCCAACCTGTCCAATAGTGGCACGACATTCTATAGGAACCATACGCATTTCACCCGATGGGAGTCTAAGTGTTGCATATGCACCTTCTTTTGCCATTAACTGTGCTGCATTACCTGCACTTCTTACTAATTTTCCACCTTGACCCGGACGCATTTCTATATTGTGAATAGTAGTACCTATAGGCATATCACGCATTGCAAGAGTATTACCAATTCTTATTTCTGCATTTTCGCCATTCATAATTTTGTCGCCAACTTTTAAGCCATTTGGAGCTAAAATATAACTTTTTTCACCATCAGCATATACAATAAGCGCAATATTAGCTGTACGGTTTGGGTCGTATTCTATAGAAGAAACTTTAGCAGGAACACCATCTTTTTTTCTTTTAAAATCGACTAGACGATATTTCTTTTTACCACCACCACCACGATGACGAATAGTTATTTTACCTTGATTATTTCTACCACTGTGTTTTTTAATGTGAACAACAAGACTTTTTTCTGGCTTATCCTTTGTGATTTCACTAAAATCAGAAGAAGTCATATTTCTTCTGGAAGGTGTATAAGGTTTATAACGCTTTATAGCCATATTTGTCCTCCTTTAAAAATTATTTTTTCCAACGATAAGATGATAAAAGACGACTAAAAAACCTATGCACTCTCTTATCTTTCAATAAATCAATTAACAAGCGTTTCAATAATCGTTTAATCATAGCACTTACATGCCTTGGAATAATTCTATTTCTTTACTTGCTTCTGTAAGCTGTACTATTGCCTTTTTTCTGTCCGCTTTTTTACCTTCAGTTTTGCCACGCCTTACAGTTTTGCCTTTTAAGTTTAAGGTATTTACATATTTTACTTTTACACCATCAAACATAGATTCTACAGCTTGTCTTATTTGTATTTTTGTGGCTTCTGGGTGTACGTAAAAATGATATTTTTTATTTCCCATATCATTCATACTACGTTCTGTAACTACTGGTTTTTTTATAATGTCATAATAAGCTAAATTAGCCATTAGTTATAAACCTCCTGTATTTTATTAACAGCATCTACCGTTGCAACGAAAGTATCATATTTCAATATTTCGTATGGACTAATAGTATTTACTTGAGCTGTTTTTATACCCGGAATATTATTTGCAGAAAGAACAAGATTTTTATCCAAATCAACTGTAACAAAAAGTGCTTTTTTTAGATTAAAAGCATTTAAAACATTTTGCATTTGTTTAGTTTTTATTTGCTCAAAAGACAAGTCTTCCAAAACTAATATTTTTCCATTTGCAACTCTAGAGCTTAGAACAGATTTAAGAGCAAGTCTTTTTACTTTTTTGTTTAACTTGAAAGAAAAATCACGAGTTTTTGGAGCAAAAACAACACCACCACCACGCCATTGCGGAGCTCTAATAGAACCTTGACGAGCACGACCAGTTCCTTTTTGTCTCCAAGGTTTTCTACCACCACCACGAACTTCAGCTCTAGTTTTAGTTCCTTTTGTTCCCTGCCTGTTATTTGCCAAATATTGAACGACAGCCATATGCACAACGTGTTCGTTTGGTTCTATACCAAAAACAGAATCATTAAGTTCTATCACTGAAACTTTACTTCCATCTTTTTTGAAAACATCTACAGTCATATTTTCTCCTTTCTATCCTTAGTATTAAGATTTAACAGTATCCTTGATAAACAAAACATTGTTTTTAGGACCAGGAACAGAGCCTTTTATAAGAATTAAGTTTTTATCTACATCTACACGTACAACTTCAAGATTTTGCACTGTTACTTTTTCGGCACCCATGTGTCCTGCCATTTTCTTACCTTTCATAACACGACCCGGGCTAGTAGCAGCACCCATAGAACCAGTACCACGATGATATTTAGAACCATGACTCATAGGACCACGACTTTGATTATGTCTTTTTATGGGACCTTGAGTACCCTTCCCTTTAGATATACCACTTATGTCTACTTTATCTCCTGCAGCAAAAACATCAGCTTTTATTTCTGCTCCGACTTCGTATCCAGATATATCTTCCAGTTTAAATTCTTTTAAAACTTTTTTAGGTTCTGCACCAATTTTTTTAAATTGACCGATTAAAGGCTTTATAGCATTTTTGATTTTCACATCTCCAAAACCTACTTTTAAAGCATTGTATCCATCATTTTCTATTGTCTTTTTTTGAACAACAACACAAGGACCAGCTGAAAGAACTGTAACAGCTATAAGCTCTCCAGTTTCTAAAAAAATCTGTGTCATTCCTAATTTTTTAGCCAATATAGCTTTTTTCATTTTATTCCTCCAATTAGCGGATTAAAATTAATAAAAATTTTAATCATAATGTCGGTTTTCTAAAAAAGAAAACCTGATATTTTATTACAAAATTATTGCACAACTTTCAAAGTTATGTCAACGCCTTCAGGCAAATCTAACCTTGTTAGAGCATCTGCAGTTTTTTGCGTTGGCGATATTATGTCTATAAGACGCTTATGCGTTCGCATTTCAAATTGTTCACGGCTATCTTTGTGTTTGTGAACAGACCTAAGTATTGTTATTACTTCTCTTTTAGTAGGTAGTGGAATTGGTCCAGATACCTTAGAACCAGTTTTTCTAGCTGTATCTATAATCAAAGAAACAGACCTATCTATTAACTGATGGTCGTAGGCTTTTAAATTTATTCTAATTTTTTGAGCCATAAAAAAAGTCCTCCTTATTATGCACTTAGGCTTAAAGTTAGACTGTACAACGTTCTCTAGTGTGTCATAATTCAAAACAAAAACAAACTAAATATTTATATACAGCCCAAACGCCTTGTTTCAAACAGACTAGCTCCACAAGAAAACCCACATATGCATAAAAACACAAATGGCAACCTCTTGCTTCATAGCTTTGTATTTAAGTTTGTATTTTACAGATTTTTAGCAAAAACAACGCTCAAAATACGGGCTTACCTATAGTAACATATATTATATTTTTTGACAATAGTTTTTTTGAAAAATATTAAAATAAATTTTAGAAGCGATGGACGATATGTTATCCATTGTAATATGTAAAAAACAAAACCTCTTTCCATGAGTATTAGAAAGAGGTTTTGTTAGAAAGGGGTTACATGAATAAAACCCAAAATACAAAGCTATGATTAAGTATACATCTTGTACAAATTATTTTCAAGTGAAAAATATTGGTAAATATAATATAAAAAATGTTCCAAAAACACAATGTTTAAATATAAATATTTTTGATATAATCCGATTGGAATTTAATTTGGAGGTGATTTAAAAATGAAAAAAGCAGAACAAAAACTTTTCAATAAAATAAAAGGATATGAGCAACGTACTAAAAAACAAAAATACATATACGGAATACTTGGTACCATAATTATTCTTATGCCAATTATATCAAAATTTATATTTGACTATGATAATTTTCTTAATTTAGTTTGGGACAGACATCTATTTCATTTTTATTATAGACATTATCGACGTTTTGGTTTTGATATTAGAGTTGGTACAGTTTTTTTTATTGTGGGAGCTTTATTCTTTATAAATTTTTTATTTCTTTTGATATCTGGCAAAAAAATGTTAGAAGAATTTAAAAATGACTTAGAACGTATAAAACGTAATCATGGGAATGTAGATGAACAACTTATGGAATTTTGTAAAGAATTTTTTGAAAGCAGAGTTAAATTTAGTGATATTTCATATGGTATAAAAAAAATTAAAGGAAACGGCATTTACTCTTTATATCATAATATTCTATATCGTAAAGGGTCTTATATTACAGAAAATTGGTATTTTAATGAAGTATTCATAAGACCAGTTAAAACAGTAGATATTATAGCTATTTTTACTAAAGATTATCGTAAAAAAACTGGTTTATATATAATACTCGAAAATGGAGAAATAATTAGTGATAACTGTGGACTATTTGTACATGAAAAAACTTTAGATTCTTTTAAAGAAAGTAATCCTTATATAATTGTTAATGATGAATTTATTGAATTAGAGAACGATGAAGTACAGGCCGCCGGTAGTTTATACTTTGAAAATTTTAAAAATCTTACTAAAATAGATGAAAAATTATATAATTTGCTGTCTAATCATTATGAAAAAAAAAAGACGTATTGGAGCAATACAATAAATAATTTTTGAGGTACTTAAATTTATGAATAAAGATAACAAAGCAAAATTAGCTTTAACTATATATTTCACTGTAGTATTAGTTTTGGCAGCAGGGGCTATTATTAATTTTTATATTAGAATATTCGCATTTAGCTTGCTTGGAATAGGTATATTAATTATTATTTGGGTTCTTACTTTTGGTAAAAAAAATATCTATCGCAAAAACAAAGAAATACATATTTCTAAAGATAAAATAAAAGCTTTATCTACTGGTCTCATTTTATCTAGTTGGAACCGTGAATATGTTAATAGTCTTGAAATGTATCCAGAAAAAAAAGAAAAGCAAATTAAAGAAGTCGAAGCTAAAAACCTCGAATATATGTGGGGTATTAATGATACAGATACAGCAATAGATACTTTAGATTGGCTAAAAAATGAAGGTCAAAATTTTATATATGAATTTATTTTTATGGATAAAAATTTTACTTTCTTCGCACATCCAGAAAATGATATTTATAAAGAAATAGCTAGAGAAAAGCTTTTACAATATAACCCAGATGGAAGTTATTTCAATAGATTTTTACAGTATAGAAATAATTTAAAAAATTCTATAAATCTCTTGAAAGAAGAAAAAGTTATAAAAGAATTGAAAGACTTGCATAACATAAAAGCAGTAGCTTGGGATATAGGCAGAATAGTAAATGTCGCTAGGTGGTGTTATATGCAAAACTATATAAGTAAAGAAACAGCATGGAACTATATAGAATATGCTTACAAAAAAGCAAAAGAAAATTATAAATCTTGGGACGAATTTGCAAAAGGATTTATGCTAGGTAGAATACTTTGGTGCGGAAATAATGGAAGTCATGAATTTATGTTTCTTAGGATAAAAATATTAATTACAGATAAAGAAAGCCCTTGGGTTATGTATCCACTTAATTAAATAAAACACTAACCGAAATTAAAAATAAAAGGAGCCATATAAAGTGAAATTCAAAGAACAGGAAGATTTTAAAAATGCAATACTAAAATATGAGGAAGATAAAAATGTAGATATTTCTAGTAAAAGTTTAGGATTTTCTACAGATGCCAGCTTTATATTTAGAGATAGGATTTCTATAGGTAAAAATATTTTTGCAAATGTTATAGGCATAATAATAGGTATATTTACAGGTCGCTTTATCACTACAATTGATACTAGTACAACTGATGTTGCTTACATAGTAACAGATGAAAGTTTGATTTTATTAAATACTAAAAAAGAAAAGAATGAATTTAAAAAGAAAGAAACTGTAATAACAAGTCATACATTCCTACCTTTTAATTTAATAAAATCCTATACTATTTTAAAAGTAAGCTTTGTAAAAGGACTAAAAATAGTTGGAAAAATACCAGATGTATCTGGAACTTATAAAGTTCATTTGTACTATCACAAAGATGAACATAAAGATTTAATTATTAAATTGCAAAATATATTTAAACAAAAGAAATTAAAAAAAGGTAAAAACATAGCAGGTTTTATGTTTATGCTACTAATGGTTGTTGGTTTTGTATTAATAACGATTACTGTTCTTCCTAGAGTATTAAATACATATAGAGAAGTAAATATGGTGGAGTTTGTACGCAATATAAACAGCCCTACTAGAGCTAATGGTGGAGATTATCAGGATAGAACAATTACAATACCAGCTCTTATTGTGTCAGAAGTTTTTGAACTAAATGTAAGTGGAATAGGTAATAGTAATTTTTTACTTGCAAGATTACCAGATGCACCTACTAATCAAAGGAATTTTTTAATACAAATCCCTGAAGGGAGCTATGAACCAAATATTGGTTATGTTTATAATGTACGTGCAATAGGTCAAGGTGCTATTACACAAACAAGACCAGAAGGTAACTTAGCTTTTACTAATTTTTTTGCTTGGCTAGGAGATGTTAGGTTAAGATATTTACAAAGTCCTTCCGAAAATTTAAGAGGAGATAGCTACTACCATATAAAATTATTAGATGCAGAGCAAATAAAATAATTAAAAATTTAGAACACAATTTATTAATGATAAGTAAATAAAGTTTAAAAAAAATAATCCCTGTGATTTATATATAGAATCGCAGGGTTGTTTTTTGTTTAATAATTCTATTATTCAAGGTATATTATTTTATCATATATTAAATCGTTATCTGTATCATGGCTCACTATAAAAATTATTTTATCTTTTTTTATAGAATTAAGCATATCATTAAACCATTCTATTCTTTTTGTATCCAAATTTGAAGTTGGCTCGTCCAAAATAAATAAATCGCTTTCTTTTAATGACCCACACAAAATGGAAATTAACTGTTTATCTCCTCCTGATAAATTATTTATATTTTTATCCCAAACTTCAAATAAAAAATCACAGATATTCGAGTTAGCACTGTTATGCTCCTTAATCGCATAATTATGTTCTCTATTCGAATTATAATAGTCTTTATTTACCAAAACATTTTTACTATTTAAAAGTGTAACCAAATCATCAAAATTTTCAAACTCTAAAATTTCACTAAATATTTCTTTTACAACAATATCTCTAAAAAATATTTTTTGAGGAACATACGAAATTAATTTATTTCTAAATTTAAAGCTATCTATATCTTTTATATCGTGTTTACCATTAAAAATAATATTTGAATTTTCGTTATTAATAATTCCTATTAATAGCTTTAAAAGTGTGCTTTTACCAGAGCCATTTTTCCCTTTTATACATATTAATTCACCTTTTCTTGCCTCTATTTCTAGACCAGAAAATAACACCTTATTACCTATACTATAAGTTAAATTTGCATGCAATTTATCCAAATTTTCTATTATAGCATAGCCGTCCAATACAACTGGTATATCGATTATTTCATCTATTCTATGCAATGCTGATTTTGATACCTGATATTTTTTAGCCAAATCTAAATAATACGATATATTGTTCAAAACTTGATTAAAATATATCATCAAAATAGAAAGCATACCAACTGTCGTATTTCCGTTTAACACACTTATTCCACCTACAAAAAATATAATTATCTGCATAAGTGATATAATGAAGCCTTGTGAAATATTCAAATTGGCATTTACTAAAGTATAATTTCTATATTTACTCCAAAATGTATTAAAACTATCTTCTACAAATTCATTAGACTTTTTATCGTTTGCTTTAATTATGGTATCTTCCATATCTTCCAATTGATAAGTATAATCTCTAAAAAAATTTGCAGAACTTTCTCTTACTAATAAACTTTTTTCAAATATATGTTTTTGAAAAATTTTATAAAGATAAAAATAAGCAGGCAAAATTAAAAGCATGGTAAGTCCAATACCCAGATTAATATTAAAAACTAAAAAACTAACAACAAAAATTTCTATAGTTTTTACAAATACCGTTGTATAATTATCTATAAAAAAATTGGTGATTTGCCTACTATCTTCTTCTATTCTTTTCGATAAATATGATGGATTGTATTTTTTATAATCTAAAATTGATATTTTTCGGATATGATTTAGTATATAAAATTTAAAATCGTATACAACATTTTCTTTTAAAGGACCTAATATACTAATAACAAAATAGCGTATTACTAAATTTACTATAGATATAGCGAGTATAATCAAGCAAAAAAGGATAATATCGTTTATTTCTGTAGTAGATATTAGTATATCTATAAAAATACCAGAATAATATATCGATATTATAGCTACTATAGATGACAATATCGATAATATGGCATAAAAGGAAAGTGTTTTTTTACGTTTTATTAAAATATGCAAGTATTTTTTCATGTTGTGTCTTTCCTGTTTGATTTATGTTGGCATACCCAGTTTAAGCCAATTTAAAAAGTTTGTTTGTTTTTTTAATTGTTTTCGTTCTGTTTTTGGTAATTTATAATAATTAGTTTCAATGTATACACCAAGAAATATAAATATCAATTTTATTATTTGAGCATAAACATCTGTAATATCAAAAATGAACCAATCAAACATTAAAACAAAGTCTAAAACCCCGGGCCAAAAAATAGAATCTGCAACCCTAGATAAAAATGCGGCCATCATAAAAGTTAAACTTAAATTTAATAAATGTGTATATTTATTAAGATTAGAAACCTGCATATAATAAAATAAGTATTTTGTAACTATAAAAAAAAGTAATGCAAAAATAGTAACAAATATTATTGATAGATATGCAGGAATAGTAATGCCAAGTAGACTTGCTATATATCCTCGATATGTATTAAAAGTAGTTGTGAAATAGAAAACACGGGGTATGATTGTAAATTCTGCATCCATAAAAAAATTATAAATAATAACTTTTGTTATCTGACAAATAGATGCTAAAATAATAATTGGCAAGATTTTAATTTTCATAAATATAAACCTCCATAAAATTTGTTCTAACATAATAAAACTATGTAGAAATTATAAAAATAATTTCTACATAGTTAAAATTTATTTGTTATATTACTAGCCTTGACAACCAACTAAACCAGTTAATGTAAGCACAGGTATTATTATAAACGAACTAGAAATATGTGCATTAATCTCTACATCTTCTACTTCAAGTACTTGTAATTCTAAAACTTCATCTTGATAATCGTACATTTCATATTCTCCTTTAGTATTTTATTTTTCTTTTTTCAATGCAAATTCTTTTTGTATAAGATATTGACTTTTTTTCATCCAATAAACAGTAAGTGTCATAAATATAATAGGTATAATAGACATAAATGTAAAATTAATTAATCCATCTCTTACTATTTCATGTAATAAACTAATAGAAGGTATGGATATTAAAGTAACATAAATTGCTGTAGCTTTAAGATTTTTATCCTTTATAAGTGAATTTGTATTTAGAGTTCCAAATAAAGCTAAAAGAAGTATCCCAGCTACAACTATAGAACTAGTAAATATAGCAGTTATAATATCTGTATATAGAAACGTATTTACAAAATAAACAAGTATTAATGTAAAAATAATATATAGAACTGATAATTTTAATAAGTCTTTTCTGTTTTCTTTCATACCATACCTTCTTTCATAATATTAATTCCAAATTGACCAATTTGAGATTGCAGTAAATATTAAATAGATAGATAGTAATATAGCAAAAATATCTATTAATATTGATTTTTTAAAATACTTTTTATTTTTAATATCTTTCATTACGGACGAAACCATGTTTGTATTGCATTAGTTATATAATATCCTGCTGCTACTCCAGCTGAAAAAGCTGGTGTTGATGAAAAGAAAGCTTCTATTTGAGTGTATTCATCTGTTTCTAATGCTTGAAGTTCTAAAACTTCATCTTGATAATTATACATAATTTATTCCTCCTTGTTTTATTTTTTAATATAATGTATAATGCTTAAATCGTTGAAATTCATTTATGCATAAATGAATTTCAACTCTAAACTTAGTCTAGCCAACTTGTATCATTTCCCATAAAGCAAGTTGGTTAGATTCCTGTTAAGGTTGTTACTATAGTAATAGTAAGACCTACACAAAATGGAGAAGATATAGAATGTGCTTCTATTTCTTGCTCTTCTGCTTCTAGTAGTTGAAGTTCTAAAACTTCATCTCTGTAGTTATCCATTTTTATTACCTCCTTATTTTTCATAGACCCTGCCACCCTCCCATGTCTATGTTTGTTACAAAATATTTAAAAGTCCTTTTGATAAAGGTAGCCACAATAGTGGATTTTTATTTTTAGCAGACAAAATTGACAATATTGCACCTGAATTTCCAGTATGAAAATCTAAAGAAAATTTATAAAAACTTTTACCAGGCATAATTAAACCATCCCTTTTTGGTATTAAAAACATATCTAATTTTTCTAATGTTCTGTTTAAAAAATTATCATCTATACCATTTATGCAATTAAGGAACATAAAGCTACATAAGCCATCATATAAATTGGCTTCCATAGTAATTCGTGTTTCAGATATTTTTAATATACCTTGTATTTCTTTTTCAAAATAATTTGCTTTACAAATTTTGTTTAACATATGTATAGCAATATATACACCTATACTACCAGAGTTTAAAAACGAAAAACTTCTTTTTAAATTTTCATTGTACAATTGTATCATTTCGTTTATTTCATTTATTTTTAAAGAATCTATATCTCTTTTCAAAAATTTTAGAGAATTTTCTAAATAATATTTATTATCTGTTATTTTGTAAAACAAAGATAAAAACAATGATATACCAGAATCTCCATCTAATAAGCCAATGCCTGCACTTTCCCAGTCAAGATTTGTTCTTTCTATATTAGAGTCGTATGAATTTATAATCAAATCTGCTATTTTCTTTGCTTCAGCTAAATACAAATCGTCTTTTGTGTTATCGTAAAAAGATAACATAGCAATACCTATACCAGATAATCCACTGCGTAAAGATAAATCTTTTAAACTTTCTTCATAGCGAGATACTTTTTCAAGCAATTTCTTTGCTTCTTTTATATATCCAAGTTCATATAAAACGCAAGATATACCACTTATACCCGTCAAAAGTCCATTATTGTAATGGTTGTTTTCAAAGTTCTTTATTTGTTTTTCTATCCAATTATAAATGTTCTGTGAAACTTTGCCTATTCTAAACAATGCTAAGGCTACCCCAAAACCCCCATTTTGAATATTTAACATACCTAAATCTGTTTCAAATTGTCTTATATCTCCATTTATCAAACTTTCAGTATTTTCATTCAAATTTTCATTTAAACTAAATACAAGTTTTTCTAACATCGAATCGATATTTATTTTATTTATATCTTCATTTAAAGATTTTATTTTTGTATTTGCTTTACTATACGTATCTTTAAATATCTCGTTTGATATTGAGATTTTAGAATTATTTCGCATTTGAAAATTATAAAAATATTCATATGCTTCTTTTCCAAAATTTTTATATATCCACAAGCAATGTTTTTCGTTTATAGACATATCCATATCGTACACAGCCCCTATAGGTAGTAAACAAAACTGCACAATACGGTTTAGTGAATACCAATCTCTTTCTTTTGCTATTATTATATTTGCATCTGAAAAACCTCTAGTTGCCAAAGATGGTATACTCTCATTTTCTGATGGTTCTGCACCTTCAAAATCTATAAGCGTAATTTTAAGATTGTTATCTTCATCTATAAATATATTTTGATGTTGCAAATCACACATAGCTACATTTTCAAGATGCATTTTAGTTATTATATTTTCTAAATTTTCTGTAATAATTTTTACTTTTTTAAAATAGTCATCTGTATTTTCAGTTTCAATATATGGATAATTACTAGCTATCCACGTATACAAAGATACCCCATCTGCAAAATCTATTACAAGAAATTGATTTTCCCAAACTTTAAAATAATCTAAAACATTTATAACTTCATCGACTTTTTGCAGCTTTACAAGAGAATTATATTCGTTTTCCAAACGCTGCATTGCATTTTTACCAGTTCCATCTATACCTATATTATATCTAGCCTCTTTTATAATAACTTTTTTACCATCTGATTTTCTATTTGCAACATATATACCACCAGAATTTGAAAATCGTATTACTTTTTCTATAGTGTACAATTTTAATCTATTTTCTGTTTTGATATTAGATTTAAAAAAATCTTTTTCAGTATCTATTATTTCTTTTGGCATTTCTACAAAACTAGGCAAATGAAAATTTGGTTTTCTTACATCTTCTATTAAATTTCCGTTGTTGTCGTATATACAAAGAACTCCATCTTTGTTTTTTATACTTTTAAATGCTCCATATCTAAAATAAACATTGCCATCTTTCCAACGTTTATCTGACAGTATGTAAGGACCTTTTGGGATATTTTTTAGAGCATCATGCAATGTATTCATTAAATGGGTAAATATATCTTTGTTAGGATATATGGTTATAAACTTGCCCGAACTTATTCTATTACCGTGTTTCGAATACATTTCAAATAGATTGCGTTTGCTTCTAACGTGTTTAAAAGAAACTTTTAAATCTATTAATATTTTAGATACTATATTTAGTGTTTCTTCTGCGTTTTCGATTGGTGTGCTTATATGTATCTTCCAACCTTGAATAGTATCTTCTCTAAAAAAGCTATAAAAAATCCAAAAATCATCATTTGTATCTACAAACCAATTGTTATCTAATCCGTTTACTTCAAAATCGATTATGTTTTTACTTGGTTTTTGATAAAACTCCGAATCGTTACTTACATACTTCAAATATTTGAATATATTTTCCATATATTGCTCCAAAGTGTAACTTTAATTATTTTTAATATATTGCTCTGTTACTTCGAATACTTTTTACAACTTGTTTTAACTTTTGCAAGAAATATTTCATGACAAATAAAATCATAAAATATTTCTTTTTTATTTCTGACTTTTTTATTTCTGACTTTTTTATTTCCAAGACACTATTATTATACAATGTATTGTATAATTTGTCAACTATTTTTTTCAATAAATTTTCAAAATAAAATATATATACCAATCTACTATAATTAGATGATTATATGAAATAGAATAGATAAAATAAATACACAATTAATTAGATAAATTGAAAAAATTATTTAACATAAGTATATATAATAAGATATAATGGAACATATTTATAAAGTGTGTTTATAATGCTTTTGATAGAAGTTACAATTACATAAATATGCTAGGTATAAATGTAAACAAACCATAAATACCTTTTGAGGAGGATTTTAAATAATGATATTAATAACTTTGATGACAATATAAATCAATAGACTTGCTTACTTTAGACGCTTTAGATTTTTTTGAAGAGCTTTTAAATAAATTTGAAAGCGATTAATTCAAAAATCTAAATAAACTTTAAAAGCCCACCTATTAAAAAAATAGGTGGGCTTTATTCCTTGTTGGGTTGGTGAGTTCCAACATGGAATTTATGAAAAACCAATTACTAATATATCTTATTTTGTTTATTATGTCAAGTGGTTTTTTTGTTTTTTTATAGATTAATCAACTTTCTTAATTAATCATTTTCGAACTTATTTAAAAGTTCTTCAAAAACATCTAGAGCGTCTAAAATAGGTTTACTTGTGGTCATATCTACACCAGCTTTTTTTAAAAGCGGTATGGAATAATCACTAGAGCCACTTTTTAGCATCTCTATATATCCTTCTAATGCTCCTTGCTTGTTTTCTAAAATAGCTTTTCCTATAGCTACAGAAGATGCAAATCCAGTTGCATATTGGTATACATAAAAACTTCTATAGAAATGAGGTATCCTAACCCATTCATAAATTATTTTATCATCTAATTCAAAATCTGGACCAAAGTATTTTTCTAGTAGCTCTTTGTAGATTGAACTAAATTCTTCACTACTATCAATTAATGTTGTATTTTCTACTAATTTATGTGCATCTTTTTCAAATTCTGCAAACATTGTTTGCTTGAAAAATGTAATGTAAAAATTAGTTAGATATTTATTGATTATATATTTTTTAAACTTACTATCTTCCGCAGTTTTTACAAGATAATCTATAAGCAAGCTCTCGTGTATTGTTGAAGCTGCTTCTGCTAAAAATGCAGTGTAATTTCCATATACAAAAGGTTGATTATTTCTTGTATAATAGCTGTGTGCAGAATGCCCTAACTCGTGTGTTAGAGTAAACAAAGAACGTATATCATCCATATAATTCATAAGTATATATGGTGGTGTTCCATAAGTACCACCACTATAAGCACCTGGAAGTTTGTATTTGTTTTCGTACACATCTATCCATTTAGAAGATAATATTTTTTTAACTATTCCTACGTATTCTTCACCCATTGGAGCAAGAGATTTCAAAATTATATCTTTTGCTTCTTCATATGTTACTTTATAATCTACACCTTCCACTATAGGAACAGAAAAATCGAAAGGTTTTAATTTCTCTAATCCAAGTACATTTTTACGTATACTTATGTATTTGTGTAATAAATCCAATCTGCTATTTACAGTATTCAAAAGTGTGCTGTAAACTTCTATTGGGATGTTATTTTGGAAAAGAGAACCTTCGATGGAAGAGCTATAGTTTCTAGCTTTAGAATAAAAAGTCTCTTTTCGGATATAATATTTATACAAACCAGCTAATTCATCTTTTCGTGAAATAAAATAATTAAGGTATGAATTATAAATATTTTCACGTAATACTCTATCGTTAGAAGAAATATATTTCGAAAAAGAACCATGTGTAACTTCTATTTTATTGCCGTTTTTATCTAACACTGGTTCAAATACTGCTTTGTTATTATTTATAATACCGAAAATTTCATTCGAAAAATTTGCAAAAGATAAAGACTTAGCAAGTAATTCTTCTTGTTCTTTTGGTAGAGTATGTTTAGCTCTGTGAAAAACATCATATAAATCATGTTTATATATTTGTAATTCTGGTGTACTTTCTAAAAAGCTATCTATTGTTTCTTTTCCTATTTCTAAAATTTCTGGGTCAATAAAACTTTTAGCGGTATTAGCTTTTGTAAATAATTCTAATGCTTTATTTTGTAATCCTTGATAAGAAACATTTTTAGTATCTTGATGATGTTTCATATTTGCATATACATAAAGTTGCACTACTTTTTCTATTAGACTAGATACTTTTTTCAATACTTTTAAAAAATATTCACCACTTGTAGCGAGTTTGCCTTTATGCTTAGAAAAATCATCTAATTTGATTAAAATTTCATTGTAGGATATTTTCCAATCTTCATCTGATGTATAAATATCAGATAAATTCCATTGGTAATTTACATCCATTTCCTCTCTTATTTTTAATTTTTTCATAGACTACTCCCACGGTACTGGCTGTGTAGGTTCTGTTTGACCTCCACCACCAACCCTAATTATTGCCATCAAAATTAATATTGTCATTGTTTAAAATCCTCCATAAAATGTTTTTGTTATTTAAAATTTCCAAGATTAAAGCTCTCCTGGTACTGGCTGTGTAGGTTCTGGTGAACCTGTACCACCAGCTCTAATTATTGCCATCAAAATTAATATTGTCATTGTTTAAAATCCTCCATAAAATGTTTTTTGTTATTTAAAATTTCCAAGATTAAAGCTCTCCTGGTACTGGCTGTGTAGGTTCTGGTGAACCTCCAGTCCCAACCCTAATCATTGCCATCAAAATTAATATTGTCATTGTTTAAAATCCTCCATAAAATGTTTTTTGTTATCAAACAACTCCCGTATATAGCATACTTATCCACTTAAATTCCCTCAATTCTTTTAAACAGTTATGTAAACTATTATATCGGATTTTGTAATCTAACAACTAAAATTTTAGCAATTAAAAAACATTTTGTCAACAGACATATTAAAATTATTTTCAGTTATGTAAATTCTGAACCACATATATTATCTAGCTTTTAAAAAATTGCTCGTAGTTTTACTTCAAATTTTCATTTTTTAAAATTTATTTAAATTAATACATATATTGTATATTTTACAAAAATAATTATGAAATGTTTCAACTTGTGAAAATTATTTTTCATCCTTTTTCTATATAATATACGAAAAAATAAAAACTACCTTTAAGAAATGTAAATTTCTTCAGGTAGTTTTGTTTTTTTCTAATAAAACAAACTAACACTAGGTCCTAAAGGTATGCCAAGTAAGAACCAAACAACAAGTAGAAGTATCCAACCTAACAAAAATGTAAGAGTATAAGGCAACATTAGAGATATTACAGTACCAATGCCGGCATTTTTGTTGTATCTTTGTACAAATGCAAGCATCATAGGAAAAAATGGCATTAGTGGTGATATTAAATTTGTTGTTGAATCTCCTATTCTATATGCAAGTTGTGTAAGTTCTGGAGAAATACCTAACATCATAAGCATTGGAACAAAAACAGGAGCCATCATTGCCCATTTTGCTGTATCTACAGAAAAAACGAGGTCTATTATAGATACTACTATTATTATAGATATAACAAGTGGAAGTCCGACAAAGCCCAAATTTTCTAATATATTTGCTCCATTTATAGAAATAATAATTCCCATATTTGAAAAATTGAAATGTGCAACAAATTGTGAAGCAAAAAATATTAAAACAAGAAAGTCTACTATACCTTTTATAGATTCTTCTATCATTTTTATTACTTGGTGGTCGCTTCTTATTGATTTAGTAATAATACCATATACAAGTCCGGGTATAAGAAACATAGCCATACTAAAAAATACAATACCATTCATAAAAGGAGAAACTAAAATACCTCCAGTTGTAGCATTTCTGAGTGGACCATTTTCAGGTAAAATTAGTGCTAAAACAATACATACATATATTAAAAAAGATATACCGGCATATTTTAGTCCTTTTTTTTCTAGATTTGATATTTCTACATTTTCTTTTTTTTGAGAATTTTCGTATTTTCCAAGTTTAGGTTCTACTATTTTTTCAGTAACCCATGTACCCAAAATAGTAATAAGTATAGTAGAAACAGACATAAAAAACCAATTGCCAGTAGGTAAAACATAGTAGCTATTGTCCAAAATATGTGCAGCTTGTTGTGTCAAACCAGCAAAAACAACATCATTTGGAGCAATAAGTACATTTGCTGCCCATGCACCAGCAACACCAGCAAATGAAGCTGTAAGACCAGCTATAGGATGCCTACCAAAACTAATAAATAATAGTGCTGAAAGTGGTATCCAAACAGCAAAACCAAAAGCAGATGCAACACTAGATATAGTAGCAAGAAATATGACAAGAGGCGTTAAAATTTTTGGATGAGCAGATTTTGCTATTTTTTTAAGTAATGTTTCTAATAATCCAGATTTATCAGCAACAGCAACACCTATCATTATTACAAATACTATTCCCATAGGTATAAATGTAACAAAATTTGAAACAAAAGAACTAACCATAAAATCTATACCGTTGCGTGATAGTAGACTTACAGCGTAAATATTATTTTCTGTAAAACTATTTGTAGTAGAGTCGAAACTATAAAAACTAATATATGTACCTTGTAAATAAAGAATATGAGATACAAGTATTATGATAAAAGAAAGTATAATAAAAAGAGTAGCAGCATTTGGAAGCTTATTTCCAAATCTTTCTACTTTGTCGAGCCATTTTATAAAAAAACTACTATTTGTTTTCATATATGTCTTATATATCTCCTAAGCATTTCAAATTAGATTTTAAAAAGGGTATAACAAAATGAAAACTCCACATTTTCATTTTGCTATACTTAACCATTAATATACATAATAATGTATATTTTTGCAATAGATTTTGGTTTATGAATTATAAAAATATGTAGGAGCGAGGAGCGTAGAACATAGGTAACAAAAAAACTATTGACATATTAAATTAAATAGTATAAAATATTGATTAGGAGACATATATCGTATTTACTGAAGAAACTGAGATTTTTTATTATTCAAAAGCCATGCAAAAATTGTGTATAAAACTGTTCTCTCTAAAAATACTTTATACACAATAATCACAAAACTTATTACATAATAATATATATAATAGGTTTTGTCAAAAGAAAATAGTATCTAGAAAATAGTCTGACTATTTGTGTAATATAAACTGAAACAAATTAAATACGATATATTGTACATTCCTAAAAATGTTTAGATGATTAGTTATAATCATCTATGATATATTCATATTTACATTATATCTTAACTGGAGGATATTTATAATGAAAAAACGTATTTTTGTAACAACACTTGCTCTAACATTTTTTATTCCGCTATTATTATATGTTTCAATTAGTGGAAATCATCCTACTAACATCGATTTAATCCCTCAAATGGACTATGACTTAACTGATTGGGATCCTAATTTTGATGTAATGCAAGATTTTACCCCTGAAATCGTTAATAAGATGGAGATGTTTAGTGATAGGGCTATCTTTACAAGGAATTTAGATTCACAAGAGCTTGAACTAGAAGAATTTTCAGAACCTCTATTTAGACCTTTCTCAGAAGATGGTTTCTATGGCACTGATTCATCTTGGGGCTCTGCAGATCTTCCTTCGATATCTATGTATGACGTTGATTCACGTGTAATTATTGGTTCTGATGACCGTCGTCATATTACTAATTTACAGGCTCATCCAAATGGTTATGCAGCGGTAGTTTTCCTTGAAGTAACATTTCCAAACGGCGTTACTGGAACTGGAAGTGGGACTATGGTAGGACCAACAACAATATTAACTGCTGGTCATGTCCTATTTAGTCTTACTCATGGTTGGGCTACATCAATTCGAGTAACACCAGGTGGTACACAATCAAACTTTTCATCTGCATGGGCTACATCTTTTTCAACTACCAATGGATGGGTAAATAGTAGTGCGAATAACCCGAATTTTGATTTTGATTATGGTGTAATCAGAATTGGGCAAAACTTAAATACTGGTTGGTTTGGAGCTAGAACAGAAACTAATTCAACGTTAAATAATGGTACAGCTATGGTTATCGGTTTTCCAGGTGATAAAGCTCGTGGAACTATGTGGTATGATACTGGCAGTATTTCGAATGCAGCTACTCGAAGCTTTAGGCATTTTGCAGATACTGTGGGAGGAAATAGCGGAGGTCCAGTTGTTCTCATAAATAATTGGCAATATGTAGTTGGTATTCATGTTGCTGGAAATCAATCTCAACAGTTTAATCTAGCAGCTAGAGTTACTACTGATGTCATTGATATGATATTGAATAATCAATAACATTGAAGGAGAGCTTTTCTGGTGAGGTTAGGCTCTCCTTTTTTGAAATAATACTTCTTTATGTTAAATTTTCGAAATTTAAGAGGTTAGTTTTGATTACAAAAAATATTTCATTTAAAGCTATTATACGTAAAATATTAGATAATGCACTATTAGTAGAGCATATACCTTTTAATTTAGATAGTGAGCTATATCTTCAAAATTTCAAAATATTATTTGTTTTATATTCTAATTATAATATTTTAGACATATTAGGAGATAAAATATGTTTTTCAGATTTGAAAAACAATGATTTGATTTTAATTACACATAGAGGTATGATTATAGAGTTTAACCCTCCAGAGATTACAGATGTAGTTTCAATTATCCGTTTTTAAAGATAACAAAATCCATCTTGTCAATATATACCTTATAAAAGTTATGGTTTATTAATTATTAAAAATTTTACTTACAAAATTTATTTACAATAATTGTTAATTTTTTAACAATATACTGTATATATTTGTTTTGTACCTTGAAACGAGGAAATATAGAATGACGAATAAATTTGTTATAGTTTTATAATAAAATCAATCAAAGTATTTAAAGAATTAGTTGTGGCAGATGATTTTGTTACAAATTAAAGTTTTCTGTTCACGGCTAGATTTATATAATGAAAAATTTGGAGGAAATATGATACCAATACAACTTTTCTTTGTAAGTTTTGCTAAAACAATACTTTTTGTTAGTTGTATCTTACTAATAATAGATATTGCAATATTCTTTTTGGGTTCAGAGGAAATCCAATTAGAAGTTTCACCAATATCTTTAAATTCTATCCTATTAAGAATGAGTTTTTTTGGCTATTACTTTCATTTATACCTTTAATTTAAATTGTTTTATATAAATTGAAACTTAATCACTCAAATTTAAAGGTGAAAAATATGATGCTAAAGTAGTTTTAATAAATATAAGTAGATTTGTAAAAGCTGGTGGTTATATGGTTTCTAGCGTGGAATGTATATACCAAAATTCTTTAAAAGAAAACTGTCTTGTAAAAAGTCATTTATATATGTTAAACCCTCAAGATAGTAAAGAAAATTTAACTCCTATTGTTTATGTAGATATACAAAAACCTAAAAAATACGCTATAGAACTTTTTAGAAATATAAAAGAATTAGAAATAGTAGATAGAGACTATAGATAGTCTTATAATTTACAAAGAAGGAAAACATGAAATTTTCAAATTATAATCTTTTAATACCAAAATTTACAGACAAAAATTATTTTTTATTAAAATCTTGATATAAGAACTTTAATCATATCAAGATTTTAAATCATTTTTATACGAAATTTATCTTAAACTTTCTTACTTTTTACAGCTATACTTATAGAATTTCCAAACAAAGATTGGTTTTGTAATAGTCCAAGCAAAATAGCTACAAAATAAGTCATAAGTACAGTAGTAGCTGTTACTTGTATTACTCTAGGTGCCCATACTGCTATAAAAGGTATTGCTTGCCAAGATGGAAATAATGTGTTCATAAAAATAAATGTATTGATTGTATTAATCAAAATAGCAGGAACAAGCATAGCTATTAGAAGTGGTATTGTAGGAACTGTTTTTCTATCTTTTAAAAAATATTTTTCTACAAAAAAATTCAATATAACAAGAAATATAGAAAATATACCAATACCTATAATAGTTGTTGTAAACATAGGTATTGTTTCCGAGCTTAGCATTTCAACTGGGTCTCTGTTATTTATTGTTCTTTCTATTGCCATACGAGACACAAAAGACATATTTTCCATTTGTTCTCTTATAGCTTCGTTATCTACTGTTCTAACTAAAAGTCCAGCATCGTTATAAGATGTTTCGATAGTATTATTTTGATAAAAATTGTTTGTTATACCATCTGTATTTAAATTGTGAAGATTAAAAAATCCTAAAGCTGTTATCGATACACCAAATATTATTATTACATTTTTTATTATTTTTTCACTACGATTTTTTATAAACATCCAAATAGCACCTCTTATAAAGCCAGAAAGAGTTGCTGTTAAAGTAAGTTGGGGTAAAAATGCACCAGATGGGCTAATATGAAAACCTAAAAAATCTGTAAGACCAGAAACTAAAGCACCATATATTGGACCAAATAAAATAGCAGGCATTGCTGTAAAAATACCATGCATACTAAGTCTCATACCACTTTCTCCAAAAATAGGTATATACATTCTAAAAAATGTTCTTACAACTATTGCAAGTGCCAAAAACATTGACGATATTATAATACGTCTAATATGTAAAGATGTATTTTTTCTGTTCACTTTATATCTCCTTAAATTTGTATATTTTTAATATTAAGTTTTTAGTAGTGTTCTTACTTTTTATTAAGAACACTACTAAAATATTTCAATTATTTAGTTAAACAATCGATAAGTAAAATCTAAATGTGAATCTAAATTCATTTCTGTATTATGAGTGTGAACTAAAGAGCCTATAGCTATATCATTTATAGCAGAACCAATAGAAAAGTTAGACTTTATTATAGAATCACCTTTTTTAATATTATTAATCGAGACTTTATTTCCTCTTTTGATATCTTCTGTTAAAATTATGTTTTTTTCATCAATCTTTATTGTTTCATTTTGTTTAAAATTTCGTAGAAGTGTTATAACATTATCTTTGTTACTTAGTTTAATAAAATCATTCATTTTAATATAACCTCGGTATAACCTTTCTAATTCACTTTGTTAAACTTAAATCCGAAATATTCCATAGAATTATAAAAGCAAATATTTTTTATGATATTTCCTAAAAACTCAATATCGTTTGGATATTCTCCTGATTCTACATATTCTCCAAATATATTACAAATAATTCTTCTGAAATATTCATGCCTTGGAAAAGATAAAAAACTTCTAGAATCTGTTAACATACCTACAAATTTCGACACTACACCATTTGCAGCTAAATCTTTTATTTGATTTGTAATACCATCTTTTGTGTCCATAAACCACCAACCAGAGCCAAATTGTATTTTTCCTGGAATGATACCATCTTGAAAACATTGCATAAGAGTAACAATTTTGTGATTGTCTGATGGATTGATATTGTATATTATTGTTTTTGGTAGTTCATTCTTAATATCTAGTGCATTTAAAAAATTAGATAATTTAACAACATTGATAGAGTTACCTATAGAATCATATCCAGAGTTTGGTCCCAATTCTTTTACCATTCTTGTATTGTTTTCACGTAGTGCCCCAATGTGTAGCTGCATAACCCAGTTACGTTTGTGGTAAGACTTTGCTAAGTATAGTAATATATAAGATTTGTATTTTATAATTTCATTTTTTGTTATATGAATATCATTGTTTCTAATTTTTAAGAAAACATTTTCAGCTTCTTCGAATGTAGAATTTTCAAAAACAAAATTGTCTATTCCATTGTCTGCTGTTTTGCATCCAGATTCTTCAAAAAATTTTATTCTTATTTCTAAAGCTTGTAATAATTCGTCTAATTTTTCTATTTTAAAGCCAGCAATATCTGAAAGTTTATCTACCCATTCATTAAATCCTTTTTCGTCTATATTTATAACTTTATCTGGCCTAAAAGATGGTAATACCTCTATTTGTATTGTTTCATCTTTTTTTATTAGATTATGGTACTTCAAACTGTCTATTGGGTCGTCTGTTGTGCAAAGTACCCTAACTTTTTGCATTTCTAATAAAGGTATAACTTTGTACTGTTCTTTTTGTAGCATTTCATTACATTTTTCAAATATATCTTCTGCTGTTTTTTCATTTAATATATCATCAATACCAAAATATCTTTTTAATTCTAGATGAGACCAATGAAAAAGAGGATTACCAATTAAGTAAGGCAATGTTATTGCCCAGCTCATAAATTTGTCTTTTGCAGAACCATCGCCTGTTACAAGATTTTCGGAAAAACCAAGTGTACGTAAAGCTCTCCATTTGTAGTGGTCTGAACTTAGCCAAAGTTCTGTTATATTATCGAATTTTTTATTTTCGTAAATTTCTTTTGCATTTAAATGATTATGAAAATCAACAATTGGCATATCTTTTGCATATTCATGATAAAGAATTTTTGCAGTTTCTCCTGTTAGCAAAAAATCATCGTCTAAAAATTTTTTCAATACACTAACCTTTCTTTTAAAAAGTATTATAACACATTATACCACATTATAGAACAACTTCAATTTTCAACTTTATTTAATTTATAAGTATAAAAAACAACCACAAATAATATATCAAAATATTTAAGATATACTATTTGTGGTTGTTACTTGTATTTAATTTTATAAAATTTTTTTGGCAAAAAATAAAATTATGCCGCAATATCGATAGAGCTATATATAACATGTGTTTCACTTTTTTTGTTATAAAGATTGTAGTTATTTATAAGCCTAGAAGAACGATTATTTTTATAATATCCACGATTTGGTTCTTCTATTAAAGATGTGTTTCGTGTAGGTTTTACAGGTTCGTAAAAGTCAAACTTTCTTTTTATTTGTGTTTTTTGGTATGGTATTGGGTATCCAAAAGAAACTCCATATATTATAGGCATGAAAAATACCTCCTTATATTTTTTAATTTCACGATATATTTTTGTAAATCTAAATTAAGGTTATCAAGTAATATATCGGATAATTTTATTATTTTATTAACATAGTATGTAATTTTTTTGATAGTTTTATATGTATTAACTATTCAGCTTCTATAAATATATTATACACTAAAATGAAACAAAATAAATTAAAAAACAGAAAAAGTAATACTATTGTAACATAGAATATGATATAATTAAAAAACAAGCATGAAAAACAAAATTTTGCAAATAATATTCGTATAATTCCGGGATAAACTTAAATTTATAAAGTTATCAGAGTTCAGAATATGGTAAAAATTAAAAAATAAATTTTTTAAAAAAAGTGTTGACAAACTTACAATTGTGTTATATAATACAAAAAGTGTTAGCCCAAGTAGCTCAGTTGGTAGAGCAAAGGACTGAAAATCCTTGTGTGGGCGGTTCGATTCCGTCCTTGGGCATAAGATTTTTTATAAAAAAATCTTAGATGACTTAATGCTATTTTTTCAATAGCTAAAAGAATATTTTTTAAATTTTTTTCATAATTAATATCTCCTGAAAAAGCTTGAAAAACAAGCTTTTTCAACCTCTTGCGAATGTCGTATAATGGTAATACCCCAGCCTTCCAAGCTGGAGCCGTGGGTTCGATTCCCATCATTCGCTTTTAAAAAAGCTCATCAATTTGTTTTGATGGGTTTTTTTTGTGTGTGCCGTGCATGGTACAAATCTAGGTGGTGCAAGTCCACTGTAGGGGCTTGTCGTAGCCAACTACTAGCGAAAGGCAAGAGCGTCC
>WRGD01000152.1 GCA_009787355.1 Defluviitaleaceae bacterium
TTTAAGTCTAGTACGAAAAGTTAGATGTTTACGTTCAATCTTTTGTGTATTTTTCTTACCAGTAGTTAATATATTGGAATGAATAATATCGTGATATTCAAAATTATTATCTGAATAAACCATGTTTATATTTAAATTTAAAGTATCTAGTAAATCTAATAATTTCCAAATCATATCATGACCTCTATTTCCTAGAACAAAAGCAATTACATCTCAATTATCATAATTTATAGCGTGCCAAAGCCAAGAAGGTGTCTTATTTGAATTAACACGCATCCACATTTCATCCATTTCTAAATGTATATTAATAGCTTTATTTTTATTTTTGTACTTAGGATTTATATTACTTAGTGTGTTTTTTCTTTTTTTCCCATTTTCAAATACCCTCCTTTTTTAGTATTTTATCATACTTTACACTTTTTTGCTATTTTAATACATAACCGATTTTATTTTTGGTAGTTAGTTGACAACCTATAGGAACTGTTTAAAGCACCAAATCTTTTAAAGATTTGGTGCTTTTTAGTGGTTACAATTATTTTAGGTGAATTAACTTTAAATAGCTCATTCGCCTTTTTTGAAAATTTGGACTTCTTCTCCGTCCTGAGTTTTTCCTGCTATGTCTAGGTACTCAGAATAAACTATAAAGTCATGGTGGCTTAAACTTTGATTTAATCTTTTTTCTATTTCTCTTCTTCGGATAAGTTTTCCATTTCCGATACTGTGAATGTATAACCACTACCCAAAGCTAGATGACAACTTGCGTTCTCATCGTAAAGAGTATTATACCATAATAAGCCAGATTTTGAGATAAGTTTTCATATTACAAATTACTATTCTCAAGGCATTTTCTTATAAAGGTAGCCCTAGCCTCATTTATTTCTTTATCGCTTATATTTCCTGTATTTATTTTTAAATTTCCATATTCTATGTTCATCATTATACTATAGACAGAAGTCTTAATATTATCTTTTAAAGTACCAGAAACAACTCCGAGCCTAAGTATACTTAAAAGATTTCTTGCCTCTCCTATTTCTATTTGTCTACAATTTTTTAGTACGCCGTATGCTCTATATATATGGTCTTCAAAAAAAATTCTATTTTTTTGAACATATTTTTCTAAAGTTTCAAGCTCGGTTTCAACTATTTGATTTGTAAGATTTTCTAAAATATTTATAATTTCAGGTTCGGAACGCCCAAGCGAACATTGGTTAGAAATTTGATAAATACTACCTATAGGCTCGCTACTTTCTCCGTATATTCCTCTTATTGTCATACCAGACCTAGAAAGGTATGTTATTACACTATGAAGTTTTCCAGCTTTTTCGAGCATGGGTAAATGCACCATATACGATGCTCTCATACCTGTACCAATATTACTAGGGCAGCTTGTCAAATATCCAAGTTTTTCATCAAAAGCATATTTTAAGTTTTTTTCTATTAAGTCATCTACATAATCTGCTGTTGTATATGATTTTTGTATGTTTTTACCTGCTGCTATACACTGTATACGTACATGGTCTTCTTCATTTATCATAATATGAATAGAATCATCTTCACTAGAAATTACAGCCTTTGGTTCTCTACTTTTCAAAAGGTCTAAACTTATTTTGTGATGTTCTACTAAACCTAGACTTTCTATATCTGTTTTATTAGATAAATTTATAAATCTGAAATTTATATCTTTTTCACCCAAAAGATTTTTAGATATTTCTTCTATCATTTCTGTAGCTTCTTTTTGTGTTAGCTTTGAGTAAAAATTATATTTTTCAAAATTTCTAGCAAGTCTAACACGGCAAGAAATAATAGGAGAAAAATCTCCTTCCGATGTATACCATTTCAAAATTAAACACCTCTTTCTATTTCTTTTATTTTATCTCTTATTTTAGCTGCTTCTTCGTATTGTTCTAGGTCTATATGATTTTTAAGTTCTTCTTTAAGAGTTTCTATTTCTTTCTTTATTATTAGAGAAGCTGCATTTGTTTTTGGTATTTTACCCTTATGTTTTTCACTCCACTGTATTTTTTCTATAATATTATTTATATCTTTTTTAAAAGATTCGTAACATTTACCACAGCCAAGTTTACCAATTTTTTTAAATTCATAAAGTGTTAAAGAACAGCCCTCGCAAGAAATGTCATTTACTTCTTTTTCTTTCTCTTTATCAAAAGGATGAAAATTTGTAAAATTAAAAAGTAAATCATTTAAAAGACTATTAATAAAAAAATTTTTATCGAAATCTAAAGAACATCTATAACATAGATGAAGTTCTGATTTTTCTTTATCGTATACTTGCTCCAAATTTACAGAAACTTCTGCTTCTCTTTTTTTACAATTATCACAAAGCATTAAATTACCTCTATATTTTATTTTAAAATTTTTATACCCTACGTCTTGTTATTTCCATAAGACCAAGCTTGCTAATACCTACAACTATTACTTTTTGCCTATCTTTAGATATATATTTTTTAAAAATATCCAATAAAATTTCCATATTATTCATGTTTATAAAATCTATTATTATTATTCCTGTTATGTTTCTAAGCCTTATTTGATAAGCTATTTCTTCACAAGCCTCTATATTCGTTTTTTGTATGTTATCTTTTTTCTTGTTGTTAGATTTGCCAGTATTTACATCTATAACAGTAAGTGCAGATGTTTTTTCTATTATTATATATCCACCAGATTTTAGCCATATTTTTTTATTGTTTAATTCTTTTAGCTTGTGGTTTATTTCGTATTCTTCAAAAATATCTTTTTCCATAAGTACAGGCAAAATGTTGTACACTTCTGCTATTTCTTTTATATTTTCAAACTCATCTTTGCTATTTGTTATTATTCTTTCAATACCACAAGAAAGTAAAGATAGTAAAGATGATTTATAAAATATATTTTCATCTTCATTATACATTAATCCAAAATCTAAAAATTTTTCATGTAAAATTTTTTCTGCTTTTTTAATCAACTCTTCTATTTCACATTGTATTTCTTCTTTTTTAGCCGATACACATTCTGTTCTTATTACAAGTGAAAAATTATTTGGACACAATTCATTTGCAAGATTAAAAAAATAATCTTTTTTTGATTTGTCTATTTTATCCGAAACAAAAACACCATTTTTAAAAGGAGATTTTAAAAGAATTATATATTTTCCAACGAAATTTATGTCTTGTACAAGAGTTGGTCCTTTGCCATCTATAGAATCTTTTTTTACTTGCACTATTAGACTATCCCCATATTTTAGATTTTGATTATTTTTTAATTGTAAAAATCCATTTTTACCTGTTCCTATATCCAAAAAAGCAAATTCTTTACCAACATTTACAACTTTAGCTTTATAAATGTTTCCTATTATACTATCTTCTTTCGTATAGATAACTTCAATTAACCTTGTTCCATCCAAAAAAGCTAATTTTCCATGTTCTTTTTGTATATCTATTAATAAAGTTTTCATTTTGTACCTGCATTACTATTAAAATTCAAGATATTTTACAACTTCTACTATATCATTTTTTTGTGAAAAATAAAAATAAAAAATATTTTTCAAACTAGTTTTTTTGTAAAGTGTTATAAAAAATACGATATAATAAAATATAAATTCGTTATTTTTACAAACTTACTTAACTAATTTTTGTTATTTTTTCAAATGAAAACTTGTATTTTTTATATTTTTGATGTATCATAATTTGTAAAAACGATAGTTTTAACAGAAGGATAAGATAAAGTGATAGATGACATAGAACAAATAAGATTAAAAACTAAAAATAAAATAGAAAATATAAATAATCTAAAAGACTTTGAAGATTTTAAAGTAAGTATTTTTGGGAAAAAAGGGAAACTTACTGATTTAATGAAAAATCTTTCTATACTACCTAAAGAAGAAAGACCATCATTTGGACAAACAGTAAATATACTTAGAGATGAACTTGAAAATATTTTTTTTTTAAAACAACAAAGTTTAAAGCAATCTCTTATAAAAGAAGCATTTGAAAAAGAAACTATAGATGTTACAATTTCTAAAAAAAATCATCATTTAGGTACAAAGCATCCACTAATTACTGTAATGGATGAAATAAAAAATATATTTTTAGGAATGGGATACCAAATTGTAGAGGGTCCAGATATAGAAACATCTTATTATAATTTTGATGCTTTAAATATACCAAAAGTGCATCCTGCACGTGATGGTCAAGATACATTTTATATTGGAACTGATTTTTTATTAAGAAGCCAAACTTCACCAGTACAAGTTAGGACAATGGAGCGTGGAGAGCTACCTATAAAAATAATAGCACCTGGCAGAGTATATAGGCCAGATGAAATAGATGCTACTCACAGCCCTATTTTTCATCAAATAGAAGGTTTAGTTGTAGATAAAGGTATAAATATGTCCAATTTAAAAGGTGCTTTGCTTTCTTTTGTTCGTGAATTTTTCGGTAAAGACGTAAAAATACGATTAAGACCTCATCATTTTCCTTTTACAGAACCTAGTGCAGAAATGGATATTTCTTGTTTTTCTTGTATAAATAATGACCCAAGTTGTAAAGTTTGTAGAGGAGAGGGATATATAGAGCTTTTGGGTTGTGGAATGGTACATCCAAATGTTCTAAAAATGAGTGGTATAAACCCAAATGTATATTCTGGCTTTGCTTTCGGTATGGGACTTGAAAGAATAGCCATGCAAAAATACAATATAGAAGATTTACGTCTTTTTTATGAAAATGATATAAGATTTTTAAAGCAATTTTAAGGAGACAAACATGAATATACCTGTATCATGGATAAAAGAATATTTTGAAATAGAAGATTTAAAAGAGCTTATCGAAAAATTGACCATGAGTGGAACAAAAGTAGAAACAATACATTCAATAGGAAAAGAACTAGATAAAATAGTAACAGGAAGAATAGTAAATATAGAAAAACATCCAAATGCTGAAAAATTACTTGTTACAAATGTAGATATTGGAAGAAATAAAATAGTAAACATTGTTACAGCAGCAAAAAATTTAAAAAAAGATGATATTGTACCTGTAGCACTACCTGATTCTACTATTTATGGTGGTATAACTATAAATGAGAGAGATTTTTTTGGTATAAAATCATATGGAATGTTATGTTCTATTACCGAGCTTGGTTATGATTCTACCGACTTTCCAGAAAATCTTGAATATGGTATTTATGTATTTGAAAATAAAAATTTAAAGTTAGGTGAAGATGTTTGTGATATTTTGCACCTAAAAGATGATGTAATAGAGCTAGAGCTTACAACAAATAGACCAGACTGTTATAGTGTACACGGAATATTTAGAGAAATAAAGGCACTTGGCTACAAAGAAAAAAATATTAAAAAAAATAAAGAATATTCAAATAAAAGCATTACAGAACACACAAAAGATTTAATAAATATAAAAATAGAAAATCCAGACGAATGTTATAGATATGTAGCAAGAGTTGTAAAAAATGTAAAAATAGCACCATCTCCAAATTGGATTAGAAGAAGACTAATATTAAGTGGAATAAGACCAAAAAACAATATAGTTGATATAACAAACTACGTAATGCTAGAATATGGTCAGCCTTTACATGCTTTCGATTTAAGAAAGGTAGCTGAAAATAATAATAAAAAAGAAATAGTAGTTCGATTTGCAAAAAATGATGAAAATATTACAACCTTAGATGCTTCTAAACATATACTTCAAAAATCTAATTTAGTAATAGCAGATAATGAAAAAGCTCTTGCAATTGCTGGTGTTATTGGTGGGTTAGATAGCTCTATAACAGATTCTACAACAGATGTTATTTTCGAATCAGCAAATTTTTTAGGCTCTAGCATAAGAAAAACTTCAAAAGAAATAGGAATTCGTACAGATGCATCTACTAAATATGAAAAAGGTATAGATCCAAATTTATCTCTTTTTGTGATAAATAGATGTATGGAACTTATAGAAGAGCTTTGTATAGGAGAAGTAGTAGAAGGATGGGTAGATAATTACCCTACAAAAATAGAAAGTCATACTTTTAAATGTTCGTTTGAAAATGTAAATAAAATTCTCGGTACAAATATACCAAAGAAAGAAATGATAAATATCTTGCAAAAATTAGAAATACAAGCAAAAGACGATATTTTATATATTCCAACATTTAGAAAAGATATTACAAACGATGCAGATATAGCTGAAGAAATAGTACGTATATACGGATTTGAAAATATAGAACCTACTTTAGACAATGTTGTTGCAATTGGTAGAAAAACAAAAAAACAAATTGTAGAAGAAAATATAATAGATATATTAAAATCCCTTGGTCTTAATCAAATAATGACTTATTCTTTTGAAAATCCAAAAGTTTTTGAAAAATTGAATATAGAGTTAAATAACTTATTAAGAGATACTGTAAATATATCAAATCCTCTAGGTGAAAGTTCTATAATGCGTTCTACTACTATTAGTTCTATGTTAAATACTATTAGTTTGAACTATAATAGAAGAAATAATGATATATATTTATTCGAAATAGGCAAAATATATAAAAATTCTAAATTTAGTGAAAATAAAGATAACAAACCAATAGAAAAATTAATGCTTACAATTGGTATTATGCCAAATAAAAATTTTGACTTTTATGAGCTAAAATCGATAACAGATGAACTTTTTAGAAACTTATCTTTAAATGTAGATTATCGCCCTTATAAAGAATGTAGCTATACTCACCCAGGACGCACTGCGAATATTTTAATAGATAAGAAAGAAATAGGAATAATAGGACAAGTAAATCCTCTTGTTTTAGAAAATTTTGAAATAAAAGAAAATGTATATATATGTATAGTTGATATGGATGAAATAATAAGTTTTATAGATTTAGATAAAACATATATTCCAATAATAAAATATCCAAAAGTAACAAGAGATATATCTATAAAAGTAAAATCAGATATATGGGCGTACCAAATAGAAGAAATAATAAAAAACTGCTCTGGAAAGCTTATAGAAAATTTAAATTTATTTGATATATATCAAGGAAACCAAATAGAAGATGGATATAAATCTATGGCATATAGCCTAACTTTTAGAGATAAAGAAAAAACTCTTTCTGATAAAGAAATAAATATTATAATGGAAAAAATAATAAATACTTTAAAAGAAAATTTGGGTGTAATGTTACGTGTCTAAAAGAAATTATATAAAATTGTTATATCGTTTTTCTAAAAACTAACTTTGAAAGGAGATTTATGAAAGTAAACGAAATACGAGAGCTATATCTTAGTTTTTTTGAAAAAAAACAGCATCTACGATTACAAAGTTCATCTTTGATACCCTATAATGATAATAGCTTACTTCTTATCAATTCTGGAATGGCACCTCTTAAACCATATTTTGTAGGATTAAAAACACCACCAAATAATAGAATAACAACTTGTCAAAAATGTATTCGAACAGGTGATATAGAAAATGTGGGTAAAACAGCTAGACACGGTACTTTTTTTGAAATGCTCGGTAATTTTTCTTTTAATGATTACTTTAAAATAGAGGCTATAGAGTGGGCATTTGAATTTTGTACAGAAATTTTGAAATTGCCAAAAGAAAAAATATATGTTTCTATTTATGAAGAAGATAATGAGACATATGATATTTGGCAAAATCATATGAATATACCTAAAAATCGTATTGTTAAATTAGGTAAAAATGATAATTTTTGGGAAGTGGGAACTGGTCCATGTGGTCCATGTAGTGAATTTTATTTTGATCGTGGTGAAAAATATGGGTGTGGTCTTGAAATTTGTTCTCCAGGTTGCGATTGCGACCGTTTTATGGAATTTTGGAATCTTGTATTCACACAGTTCAATAAAGAAGATGATGGGAGTTACTCAAAGCTAGATAGAGTAAATATAGATACAGGTATGGGTCTTGAACGTATGGCTGTTATAATGCAAGAAGTAGATAGTATTTTTGATATAGATACTATTTCTAATATTATAAAAAAAATATCTCAGTTATCGAACAAGAAATATAAAAAAGATGAAGAAATTGATATTTCCATAAGAAAAATAACAGACCATGTTAGGTCTATTACTTTCATGATTGCAGATGGTATATTGCCAAGTAATGAGGGACGTGGATATGTACTTAGAAGACTTCTTCGTGTTGCTGTTAGACATGGTAAAAAAATCGGTATGATGAATTTTATTAAGGAAATATCAGAAGTTGTGATAAACGATGGGTGTTATGCTTATCCAGAATTATTAGAACAAAAAGAACATATTTTTAATATTTTAAATTCTGAAGAAATTAATTTTTATAAAACATTAGATAGTGGAAATGAAATTTTAGAAAAAATAATAAAAGAAGCAAAATTAAATGAAATAAATACTATAGATGGTTCAGACGCTTTTAAAATGTACGATACCTATGGTTTTCCAATTGAGCTAATGGAAGAAATTTTATTGGAATCTGGACTTAAAATAGATAAAAAAGAATATGAAAACCAAATGAACTTGCAAAAACAAAGGGCAAGAAATGCTAGAGAAAATACAAATTATCTTGGTACAGAAAATTCTATATATACCAGTATAATGAATATAGATACAAAATTTGTAGGTTACGATAAACATACAGTAGAAACAACTGTAAAAGCAATTATCAAAGACAATGAGTTTGTACAAGAAGCAAATGCAGGAGATAAAGTAGCTATTATTATAGAAGAAACTACCATATACCCAGAAAGTGGTGGTCAAAAAAGTGATGTTGGATTTATAGGCTCTGATAGTGTTTCTGTAAATATTTCAAATTGTAAAAAAATATATGGAAAAATAGTTCATTTAGGTGAAGTTATAGAAGGTATATTGAAAACGAACGACAAAGTAACAACTAGATATGAAGATACAATTAGAGATGAAATATCTAGAAATCATACAGCTACACATTTGTTACACGCCTCCTTAAAAAAAGTTCTAGGAAACCATGTAAACCAAAGTGGAACAGAAAAATCTCCACAAAAATTACGTTTTGATTTCAATCATATTGAACCTGTAAAACAAGAAGATTTGGAATATATAGAGCAGATAGTAAATGAAAAAATATTAGAAAATTTACCAGTTAATATATATTATAAATCGATTGAAGAGGCCAAAAAAGATGGAGCAATGGCACTATTTGGAGAAAAATATGATGAAATTGTAAGAGTTGTAAATATAGGTTTTGAACCAAATATAAATTCTTTTAGTATGGAGCTATGTGGTGGTACTCATGTAAAAAATACAGGCAATATTGGTTTTTTCAAGATAATATCGGAAAGTGGTGTAGCACAGGGAATAAGAAGAATAGAAGCTATTACTGGATATAATACGATAGATTATGTAAAAATGGAAGAGAATCTACTTGAAAAATTGTTTATAACTTTAAAATCTAACAAAGACAATGTGCTTGACAAAGCAAATTCGTTAATATTAGAAAACAAAGAACTAAAAAAGCAAATAGAAATTTTAAATTCTAAAATAAATTCTGTAGAAAAAATAATGGAACAAGCCAATGTAGAAATTATTTCTGGAAAAAATACTTTTATTTGTAGAATAGATAATTCTAATCAAGATGTATTAAAATCTATCGCAGATAAAATAAAAGACAAGTTAAAATCTTGTATAGTAGTATTGATAGGAGCTAATAACGGTACTGTACCTATTGTAGTTACTATAACAGATGATATTGTAAAATTAGGTTTTAAAGCTGGAGATATAGTAAAAAAACTTGCTAAATTTTTAGATGGGAATGGTGGAGGAAGACCAAATATGGCTACAGCTCAAGGTAAAAATATCGATAAGATAGACGAAGCACTCTTACTTTTAAAAGATTTAGTCAATTAATATTTAAAAACGTCGACTACTTTGTCGGCGTTTTTCTATTATGTTATAATTACATAAAAATATATGTTAAAGGCAAAGTTATGTTTAATATTTCAGAAGAATTAAAAAAATTGCCAGAAAAATCTGGCGTGTATATAATGAAAGATAAGGATGAAAATATTATTTACATTGGAAAAAGTGTAAATTTGAAAAATCGTGTAAGGCAGTATTTTCAAGAATCTTCAAAAGAAAATTTAAAAACAAAAATGTTATCTTCACAAATAAATAGCTTTGAATATATAATAACAACAAATGAAATAGAAGCTCTTGTTTTAGAAAATAATTTAATAAAAACAAATAAACCTAAATACAATATAGCATTAAAAGATGATAAAACATATCCATATATAAAAATAACAAATGAAATGTTTCCATGTATTATAAAGGTACGTATCGTAAAAAAAGATGGTGCTGTTTATTTTGGACCGTATAGTGATTTTGTAGCTAACGAAACAATAAATATTATCCATAATATTTGGCAAATACGTTCTAGCAAAAAAAAACTTCCTAGAGATTTAAATAAAAGTAGAGCTTGTTTAAATTATCATATTGGCAGATGTAAGGCACCCTGTATATCTCTTGTATCTGAATATGAATATTCTATTATAATAAAAGAAGTAATAAATTTTTTAAATTCTAATTATGATGAGCTTATAAAAAAATTAACAGATGATATGTTAAATGCTGCAGATAATCTAAATTTTGAATATGCAAAAGTAATAAGAAATAAAATAGAAGCTATAAATAATTTAAAACAAAAACAAAATTTAGAAAATGTAAGTTCTAATAATCAAGATGTTATTGCTCTTGCAAAAAATGAAAATGATGCTCTTATTCAAATATTTTTTATAAGAGGCGGAAAAATGACTGGTCGTGAAAGTATTTTTCTTGAAGGAAATATGGAGCTTTTAAATTCTGAAATTATTACATCTTTTATAAAACAATTTTATTCAGAAATTAGTTTTATTCCAGAAGAAATACTTTTAGGAGAAAAAATAGAAGATAAAGAGATTATAACAAATTGGCTTAAAAGTATATCGAATCATAACGTTAAAATATTAAATCCAAAAAAAGGTAACAAAAATAAATTAGTAGAACTTGCAGAGAATAATGCACAAATAACATTAAATCAATTTGGAAAAGAATTGAAAAGACAAAAAGATAAAACAATAGGAGCTGTAGAAGATATAAGATTAGCACTTGGAATTTCTGATATTAAAAGAATTGAAGCATACGATATATCAAATATACAAGGTTTTGAATCTGTGGGTTCTATGGTTGTATTTGAAAATGGAAGACCAAAACATAGTGATTATAGAAAATTTAAAATAAAAACTGTAAAAGGTTCAGACGATTACGCAAGTATATCAGAAATTTTGGATAGAAGATTTAAGAGATATTTAAAAAGCAAAGAAGAAAATACTGAAAATTTTTCCAAATTGCCAGATATTATATTTGTAGATGGTGCAGCTGGACAAATTAATGCTGTTAAAAAAGTGCTAAATACACTATGTATAAATATACCTATTGCTGGAATGGTAAAGGATGAGAATCATAAAACAAAATGTTTGTTATATAATGAAAAAGAAATTTTTTTTCCAAAAAATTCAGATACATTTAAATTAATAACTAGAATCCAAGATGAAGTTCATAGGTTTGCAATAGAGTATCACAGAAAACTAAGAAAAGATACTTTAATAAAATCGGAACTAGATGATATAGAAGGAATAGGAAAAAAAAGAAAAAATGCTTTATTTTCAAAATTTGGGTCTATAGAAAAAATCAAAAGTGCAACATTAAAAGAACTTGAAGAAACAAAAGGATTTAATAGTAAAGTAGCACAGAAATTATATGATTTTTTTAATAGTTAATTAAATTATACATCATGCTGTCTTTATTAGTTTATAGGTGTGATGTATACTTTTAATCTTTTTATAAACATACTAATATTCATTATACAAAACATTTTCACATATAAATAGATATTAATTTTAATTTGATATATACTAATAGCTAAAAATGTTTTTTGAAAGTTTCAATAATTTTTTAGTCGTGAATAATCTTAAATTATATCGAAAATCGAATTTAATTTCGATTTAGAGCAACTTTGGAGTTTTGCTTATGAAAGAGAAAAATAAAGAAAAAAATCTAAAAAAAAATATAGCAGCTATGTTCGAACTTCCAAAAGATATAATGCTAAATTTACCGTATGTATCTATAATAGGTAACGAGGAAATATTATTACAAAATCACAAAGGATTGATAGAATATAGTAAAAATGTAGTACGTATAAAAACAACTATAGGAATATTTACAGCTAATGGTGAAGACTTATACATATCTAAAATGACTAATGAGTACATAAATATTTTAGGAAAAATAAAAAATTGTGGATATTAGTATAAAATCAAAGGGGGTAATTTGAAGATTGATAAAATTATTTTGGTATTTTTTAAAAGGATATGTTACTATAGAAATTAAAGGGGCTACAAAAGAGCGATTTTTTAATATGGCAAGTTATAAGAACATATTTTTTTGGGATATTAAACATATAAAAAATAGTATACAAGCAAAAATAAGCATACAAGATTTTAGAAAATTAAAAGAAATATCAAAAAAAACAAATTGTAAATATAAAATATTATATAAAGAGGGTCTTCCTTTTTTAATATTTAGATATAGAAAAAGAAAAATATTGTTTCTTGGAATACCATTTTTTTTATTTACTCTTTATTTTCTTACATCTTTTGTATGGGCTATAGATATTGTAGGATACAATGATATAAGTTATCATGTATTAATAAATGCTTTGGATGAAAACGGTTTATCTTTTGGTACTTTTAAACATACAATAAACAAATTAGAAATAGAAGAGCAGATGTTAAACACATTTGAAAATATGTCTTTTATAAATATAAATTTGTACGGTACAAGAGCTACAGTAACAATATCAGAAAATATAAAACAAGTAGATATAATAGATAGAGATACGCCAACAAATTTAGTATCGAGCCATGCAGCTATAATACATAGTTTAAATGTTAGATACGGAGATGCCATTGTTACTCCTGGTGATGTAGTTTTTTCTGGTGATTTACTTGTTTCTGCATTAGTTATACCAGATGATACAAATCCAGATTTTTTTAATTATGTACATGCTACGGCAGAAATTTACGGATATGTTTATTATAATCTTGATTTTTTAGTGTCAAATAAAGATATCGAAAAAGAATTTACAGGAAGAATAAGGTCCATTTACACTATTAATATTATAAATAGATACGTAAATTTACCAAATGCTATGCAAAATTTTCAAAATTATGATACAATAATATCAAGAACAATTTTAAATTTTGGCGAAAACTACCCTCTTCCTTTTGTTTTGATTGTTAAAACCCAAAAAGAATACATAGAACATATAATTCAAAGGGATAGACAAACAATGGAACAATTAGCATATAGAAAAATAAATGAAACTATATTGAATTTTTTTGATTTTGATGTAGATATAGTAAGAAAAAATATAAATTTGGAAGAAATATCAGAAGGACTTTCTGTGAGTGTTTCTCTAACAACATTACAAAATATAGCTATAGAACAAAATGTGGTTTTTTACGAAAATATAGATGACGAAGTAATAAACTAAATAAAATAACAAAAAAGGAGAATATTATTATAAAACTAAAATTAAACTTGGATAATAAAGGAATTATTAATCTTTTCGGTGAATTAGATAGTAATATTGTTTTAATAGAAAATTCCTTTGATGTAAAAATAATAAATAGAGATGGAGATATAACAATAACAGGAGATGAGGAGAAAACTCATAAAGCATATTTAGCTATAGAAAAATTAATTTCTATAGCTAAAAAAGAAGAACTTATAACAGAGCAATCGGTAACATATACAATTAATAGTATCGGTGCAAGTCATTTTTCACAAATAGATAAACTTGGAGAAAAAATAATATGTATTACACAAGCTGGAAAAAGAATTTCTCCAAAAACTATAAACCAAAAAAAATATATACAAAAAATAAAAGATAATACAATTACTTTTGGTGTGGGACCAGCTGGTACTGGTAAAACATATTTGGGAATGGCAATGGCTATTACTTCTTTTAAAGAGGGTAGTGTAAATCGTATTATATTAACAAGACCTGCAATAGAAGCAGGAGAAAACTTGGGATTTTTACCCGGGGACTTGCAACAAAAAATAGATCCATATCTTAGACCACTATACGATGCTTTAAATGAAATAATGGGTCAAGAATCTTTCAAAAAACATCAAGAAAAAGATTTAATAGAAGTAGCACCTTTGGCATATATGAGAGGTAGAACGCTAAACAATTCTTTTATATTTTTAGATGAAGCACAGAACACAACTCCTGAACAGATGAAAATGTTTCTTACACGTATTGGTTTTGGTTCTAAAGCTATTGTAACTGGTGATATTACACAAATAGATTTACCATTTGGCAAAAAAAGTGGTTTGGTAGAAGCTATAAAAATAGTGGAAAAAATAGATGATATAGCAATTGTTAATTTTAATAAAGATGATGTCGTAAGACATCCATTAGTACAAAAAATAATAGATGCTTACGAAAAACACGAGAAAAAAGAATTACCTAAAAACAATTTCAAAAGGCAACGATACCAAAAATAAAAGGACTTTATGAAAAAAATTTCAAAATTTAAATTAAATTGGCTTTTGATAACAATATCATTGTTATTTACAATAGCTAGTGTAACATTTGGTTCGTATATACAACAAGGATATAGTCTAAATATTGGAGATGTGTCTCCCAGAACTTTTATAGCAACACATCAAGTAGAAAATAGAATAGCTACCGAGAGACTAAGGTCTGAGGCAAGAGAAACAGGAATAACGATAATAATACAAGATTCAGAAGTAGAAGATTTGGTTCGTACAAAATTAGAAGAGTTATTTTATTCTATTTCTGTTTTACGGGATTCCTATTTATTAAAAAGACAAGCCTTATTAAATTTAGATTCCAATATACAATTAGAAGAATTTAATTCAGATGAAAGTTCGGAAAATGTAAATAATGAAAACGAAAATTTATTTCTAGAAAATACTATAATTTTAGAACATAAAAATTTAGTTTTATCTGTTTTAGAAAATTTTCCTGAACTTAGTAATATAGATTCTAATTATTTTGATGTTCTAATTTCTACAGAACAAGGACTTTTTAACCATTTTAGACTAACTATTTTTGAAATATTTACAACATTAATGTCTAGAGGTGTGATAGAAAATAGTCCACGCTTAGAGGAAGAGATATACAGTATGCTTTCCATGCGTGCAATACCATATCCACTAAATAGCATTGGATTTTTTATATTAGACAATTATATAGTTCCAAACAATTTGATAGATGAAGAGGCAACGAATACACTTAGAGAAGATAGGGCAGCTAGTGTAGAGCCAGTATTATTCATACAAAACCAAAATATAGTAAATGATGGTGAAATAATAACAGAAGAAATTTATCATGCACTTTTAGATTTAGGTTATATTTCAGAAGGATATACTATAAATTATATTCCTCTTATTGGCTCTACACTTCTTATTATTACTATGTTTACTATAGGGCTTTTTTATATACATTTATTTGTTCCTAATCTTTGTAAAAACAAAAATCAACAAATTTTATTATTTAGCCTTTATATTGTTTTAATAACATCAATTTTATTTTTTAGAAATTTACAGCATATTTTTATGCCAAATCTTATTTTTATAATGCTTATTGGAATGCTTATAAGTTTTAGATTTTCAACTGTTTTAAATATTATAATATCTATAATAACGTTTCTAGTTTACGATGGGAATTTAAGCTATTTACTTTATTTCTTTATTACTGGAACAGTTGTATCAATTGTAACAAGGTATACTCTCGAACGTAGTAAAATTATTATATTTAGCCTTTTTGTTAGCTTTATAAGTGGTTTTGTATCTTTTTCTTTAAATTTACTGTTAGATAGAACTTTTTCTATTTTAAATCTTTATAATTTTGGTTTTAGTGCTCTATCTGGTTTTTTTTCTGTTGTTATAGCTGTTGGTACATTGCCTCTTTGGGAAAGTTTATTTGGAGTAATAACCCCTATAAAACTTATGGATTTAACAAACCCTTCAAATCCACTTCTTAGAAAGTTAAGTATAGAGGCTCCTGGCACATATCATCATAGTATTATTGTTGCAAATTTAGCAGAGGCTGCAGCACATGATATATCTGCAGATACTATAATAGCTAGAGTTGGAGCTTTTTTTCACGATATAGGGAAATTAAGACACCCTATGTTTTTTATAGAAAATCAAGTTGGAGTAAATTTACACGACCAAATTTATCCTATTGATAGTGCCGAGATTATAATAGATCATGTAAACTACGGTAAAGAGCTTGCAGATGAATATAAACTTCCTCTTGTTCTTCGTGATATAATAGTACAACATCACGGTACAACTGTTCTTAAATTCTTTTATGATAAAGAAAAAACAAGAATGGAAGAAATAGATTATGAAAATACAAAGGAAGTGGATATAAATATTTTTACGTATCCAGGTCCAATACCACAGTTTAAAGAAGCAGCAATAGTAATGCTTTCTGATACTGTAGAAGCAGCGATTCGTGCCATGCAGCAAAGTTCTAAGAACAAAATTGATATTAATAAAAAAGTAAAAGAACTAATAAATAATAAATTAATGGAAGGACAGCTCTTGGACAGTGGTCTAACTTTAAAAGATATAGACATGATAGAAAAAGCTTTTATACGAGTTTTTAGTGGAATGTATCATGAAAGAATACCATATCCAGTTTCAAAAAATGACAAATATACGGATAACAAACGAAACAAATCAAAATCTCGATGATTTTGAAGATTTAATAAAATCTATAGTAATATTAGCACTAAAAAAAGAAAATCAAAATGAAAATGCAGAAGTAGATATAACAATTGTTACAGATGAAACAATACGAGAGATAAATGCAAAGTATAGAAATAAAGATACTGTAACAGACGTTTTATCTTTTCCTATGTTTGATTTTGAAACGTCTTCAATACCAAAAATCGGCATATATATGTTGGGTGATATTATGTTTTCTATAGATGCTGCGAAGAGACAATCATTAGAATATAATCACAGTTTAAAAAGAGAAATAGGATTTTTTATTGCTCATAGTATGCTACATCTTTTGGGGTACGACCATGAGACAAAAGAGGATGAAGATATTATGACAAAAAAACAAGAAGAAATATTATCAGAAATAAAACTTTTTAGATAAAAATTTATAAACAGTTATAGCACAATAATACAATTTCTGAAAGGTAATAAATGGAGTTTAAATCAGGATTCGTTACAATAATAGGTAGACCAAATGTAGGTAAATCTACACTTGTAAATTCTCTAGTTGGAGAAAAATTAACAATAACATCGAGTAAAGCACAAACAACAAGAAATCAAATTAGGTGTATAATTAATACAGAAAATAGTCAAATAGTATTAATAGATACTCCCGGTATTGTGGATAAAGTAGAAAATAAACTCGGCAACTTTATGGATAAATATTCAAAAATTGATGTAAATAGTATAGATATAACTCTTTTTGTTATAGAACCAGATAAAACAATAGGAAAGATGGACAAAGAAATAATAAAAAGATTGCAAGGAGATGTTTTTTTAATTATAAATAAGATTGATAAAATAGCTAAGGAAGAAGTATTACAAGTGATAGATATTTATAAAAATACTTATCCTTTTAAAGAAATATTACCGATAAGTGCTCTTAAAAATGAAACATACAATTTAGTAGACTTAATAGAAAATTATTTACAAGATGGGCCTAAATATTTCTCGGATAATATGATAACAGACCAACCAGAAAGACAGATAGCAGCAGAGTTTATAAGAGAAAAACTACTTAGAAATTTAGAAGAAGAAATACCTCATGGTGTAGCGGTAGAAATTTTAAAAATGAAAAAAAGAGATAACAAAAATTTAGTAGATATAGATGCTACTATATACTGTGAACAAGATTCTCATAAAGGTATAATAATTGGAAAAAATGGTGATTTGATAAAAAAAATAGGTACAGAGGCTAGAAGAGATATTGAAAATCTTTTAGGTTCTAAAATATTTTTGCAAACAAAAGTAAAAACAAAAAAAAATTGGAGAAATAATGATATTATTTTAAAAAATTTAGGATATGCTGATAACTTGAATTAATTTTGAAAAATGTTATAATTTCTTAAATGTGTTCATGAGAAACAAGAGAAGAGAGAAATAAAAAATGGATAAAAGGACGGAAAGAAAACATATATTTTCTTTAGTTTTTATTATAGAATTTGAAAAGGATATAAATTTGGAAAATATTTTTTTGGGATATATCGAAAGCCTAGAAACAAAAAGTAAAGAAGAATTAAATAACGGTAATAAAAGTTTTGTTTTTTCTTCTTTTGAAAAAATTTTTTTGAATTTAAAAAAAATAGACAAAATAATATCAGAAAATTTAATAAAAAGAGAAATAGAACGTCTAAACAAAGTAGACTTAGCAATTCTTAGATTTGCTGTATATGAAATAATTTTAACAGATACACCTAAAAAAATTATAATAAACGAAGCAATAGAAATTGCAAAAGAGTTTTCTTCTGAAAATAGTCCAAAATTTATAAATGGAGTATTAGCAACTTTTGTTAATAGTGGACAGAATAATAAGGAATTATAATGAAAAAAATATTATCTGTGTATCAAGTTAATAATTATATAAAAAGAATATTTGAAGAAGATTTTATTTTAAGCGAAGTTTTTATACAGGGTGAAATATCAAATTTAAAACATAATAAGCATTTTTATTTCACATTGAAAGGTGATAATTCTGCTATAAATTGTGTTATGTTTAATAATTATACAAAAAGTTTAGATATAGAATTAAAAGACGGAATGAGTATAATTGTTTTTGGTCGTATTTCTGTTTACGAAAAAACAGGAAATTATCAAATTTATGTAGAATTAATACAACCTATAGGTGTTGGTATAATTCATTTTTCTTTTTTGCAACTAAAAGAAAAATTAGAAAAAGAAGGACTTTTTGATTTAATATATAAAAAAGATATACCTAAAGACTCTAAAAATATAGCATTTATAACATCTTTAACTGGTGCTGTTGTATATGATATGATACGAATTTTAAAAAGACGAAATCCTAGTATAAATATATTAATTGTACCTGTTCAGGTTCAAGGGAAAGATGCCCCAATATCTATTATAAATGCTCTTAAAACTTTAGAAGAATACAGAAATGTAGATTTTGCTATTTTAGCACGTGGTGGTGGCTCTATTGAAGATTTGTGGGCATTTAACGATGAAAATGTTGCACGTGCTATTTTTAATTTTAAAATACCCATAATATCTGCAATTGGACATGAAACAGATTTTACAATTGCAGATTTTGTAAGTGATTTAAGAGCATCCACACCATCTTCTGCTATAGAAGTTTCTGTTTCCCAAAAAGAAGATATACTAAAAACTATTAAAATCAAAATCTCAAGATTAAATAATATTATATCTATGAAGATTAATATGGAAAAAAGATTATTTTTAAATTTTTTAGAAAGGTGTAAGGCTTTAAATCCTGAACATAAAGTTTTAAGAGAAAAAAAATATGTATCAGAAATAGTAAAAAATATAGATACAATTATAAATAACGATTTTGAAAAACATAAAAACAAACTAGCGTTTAATATAAGTATTTTGAAAGCAATCTCACCATTAAATATTTTGTCCAAAGGCTATACAATCGTATATAAAGATGAAAAAATAGTTAAAAGTGCTGAAAATTTAAAAAAAGATGATGAAATAATAATAAAATTTGAAAATGAAGAGAAACATGCAAAAATAATTTAAACATATAAAGGTCGTATAAAATGCCAAAAAAAATAAATTATGAACAATTTATAGAAAAATTAGAAGAAATAGTTAATAAATTAGAAAATCCAGATACATCTCTTGAAGATTCTATAAACTTGTATAAAGAGGGAATAGACATAGCAAAATTTTGTAATGAAAAATTAGATAGTATGGAAGGTGAAATTAAAATTCTAAAAAAATCTGTAGATGATATTTTTACAAAAGAGGACTGGGTAGAAAATTAGTGGAAAAAAATTTTGAAAAATACAAAAACATAATCGATAAAAATTTAGAAAAATATGTAAATATAAAATCAGATAAACTCAAAGATTCTGTTATATACTCTTTAACTAGTGAAGGCAAAAGAATTAGAGGAATTTTACTTTTACTTGTGTTTGAGAGTATAACGAACAGTAGTGATTATAAAAATATTTTGCCATTTGCCGTATCGCTTGAAATGATTCATACTTATTCTTTAATACATGATGATTTGCCGAGCATGGACAACGATGAATATAGAAGAGGAAAATCCTCTAATCATATTGTTTTTGGTGAAGATATAGCTATTTTGGCAGGAGATGCACTTTTAAATTTGGCATATGAAAATATGGTAAATCACATATATAAATACCCTGCAAAACAAAATATAAAAGCTATGAGAATAATATCGAAAGCAGCAGGGCTTATGGTATCTGGTCAAGCACTCGACATTACACATAATACTTTAAATGTAGATGGAAAAATTCTTTTTGACATACAAAAATATAAGACAGCATATCTAATACATTCAGCGTTATATACTGGTGCTATTCTTGCCACTAAAAACAAAAAAATCTTATCTGACTTTTATACCGCAGGGTTTTATATAGGTCTTTCTTTTCAAATAAAAGATGATTATAATGATTATTTAGAGTATAAAAAATCTAGTAAAAAAACAAGTGATATAATAAACGACAAGGCAACTTATGTTTCTATTTTTGGCGAAAATAAAGCAAAGGAAGATATACAAATTTTGAAATCTAAAATTTTGATTATTTTTAACAAATATAATTTTAAAAATAATAATTTGAGTGATTTTGTTGAATGGTTATTTTAGTTAAGGATATAATAACACAAAAACTCAACACCGTATTATATCTTAGGTGTTGGGTTTTGAATTAAGTTTTGCAAGTATTAGAATATTGGAGTTACTTTTATAATTCCATATCCCGGGTCTGATACTATAATTTTATTTTTGGTTATGCTGTGTATCACAATATAATGTTCTAATCTATTATCTACAACAACATGAGCAATGCAGGGTAATGGAAAATGTAAATAAAAAGCCTCTTTAGTAACTTTTACAGCTTTTACTACAAATCCAAAAAATTCTAATGTTTTGATTATATCTTTTGCAGTTGTGCCTTCTTTACTTATATTTGTTATTTCTCGTATTTTTGAAATATCAATATTTATACCATTTTGTTTTAATACTGTTGATATACAAGCTATGGCACAGTCATTTTCATTTTCTTGTAATACGGTATGATATTTTTTAAACATATTAAAAGTCCCTTTTGTTATAAATTTTCAATGATAAGAATAATGATATTAAAAAAGGTATAGTTAAAAATAAAACAAATAATAATATTGTAATTATTATTTGTGTAACAAAGCTACTAACATTTAAAAATAACAATTCTACAAAATTTATTAAACTATATAAAGGTACAGTAGAAATATCGTTTTCATTTGTAGGTCTAAGGGCGAAAATAACAATAAGCATTACAACAGAAGGTATTAAAGAATTTAATAACATTAACTTTTTAAATCCAAATTTAAAAAATAATGGAAATTCAATAATACTTATAATCATAGAAATAAAAGAAGCAAACATTGTTACAGCTACTATTTCTACTATACTTACACCATGGTTTAAAATATTTCTTACAATTACAGCAAACAAAAAGTATGTAATACTAGCTAAAATTGAAAATATAATTAAAAAAATATATCTACCAAAAACAATAGTTTTTCTTTCTATACAAAGCATTGCATATAACTTATCAAGTCCATTTTTATCACCAGCAGAAAAAGGAAGAGAAGCAAGTCTAGAACCTGTTGTAACAACTCCTATAGAAGCTCCCAAAATCCCCGCAAAATTATAACCCATTGCTAAAAACACCATAAAAACAATACCACCAACAGCTACCACTCTTGGACTTATAGCAAAAAAATCTGACTTTATAAATCTAATTATCTTTTTCGTATTTGACATATTAAATCACCGTATTTTGTTCATTGTTAAAGCAAATTGCTAAATCACTCAAATTTGCGTTTGAAATATCTAGACCATTTGCAATTTTACTTAAATTTTCTTTGTGTATAATAGCTTTAAATCTATCCGAATATCGTTTAGAACCTATAATAATATTTAAAAAGTCGCCTGTTATTTTGTCTAAACTACCTTCAATATTCAAATAATTTGTAAGTAGTGATTCTTTAGTATCTGATATAACTATACTACCATTTGCAATATATGTAACATCATTCGCTATTTTTTCTATATCTTCTACTATATGTGTAGAAAACAATACACTACGTCCTCCTATTTTCACATAATCTAATAGTAAATTACATATCTCATCTCTTGCGGTTATATCTAACCCACTTGTTGGTTCGTCTAGTATTAATATTTTTGCATTGTGAGAGAGAGCAACAGCAAGCATTAGTTTTACACTCATACCACGGCTTAATTCTTTTACTTTTTTACTCTTGTCTATGCTAAATTGTTTTAATAAATTATCAAAACGAGAGGCATCCCAATTTTCATGGTAAGGTTTTACAAATTTCTCAACTCCTGATACTTTCCAACGTTCTTCATATACTACAAAATCCATAACAGAACCTACATCAGAATTGATGTATTTTGTATCATTTCCAAAAAATTTTATAGTACCAGAATCGTATTTACTTATACCAAGTATAGATTTTAAAAGTGTTGTTTTTCCAGCACCATTTGGTCCTACAAAACCCATTATAGTATTTTTAGGAATTGTCATATTTATATTTTTTATACTGAAATTTTTGTATGATTTTGTTAAATTAATTATTTCTAATGTGTTCATAAAATTTCCTTTATAAAATTTTTAAATTTTCAAAAATCTTTATTGTTGTAAATTTTTAAGGATAATAGAAAAGATAAAATTAATGAAATAAGCCAGAACGTAATAAATATTAAGTCTGGTAATAAAATATTTATAAACAGTGTATTTTGATTATTTGTATATTCCAAAAAGTTTACAAATCTATATATAGGTGTTGGAGAGCTATCATCTATAGACCTAATAAAAAGCATTATAAATAGAACTAATAATGATGGTACTGCAGAAGTATATCGCTTTAGCTTATATCCTCCAAATTTAAAGCTTAATGGAAAGTGTAGTATATTTATTGTCGTTGATGCAAAAAAGCATACAAAGGTTATTATTGTTATTTCAATTGTACTTACATCATAATTAAAAAGTTTTTGCATTATTGTAGCGAATAAAAAATATATTATGCTAGATATTAAAGACAATAAAACAAAAAAGGTATATCTACCTAAAACAACAGTTTTGCGTTCGATACATAACATTGCGTATAATCTATCTAAACCGTTTTTACCTTCTCCAGCTTCAAAAGCAATATTAGGTAAAGCAGCTCCTATATTTATTATGCCCATAGATACACCTAAAACGCCTCCAAAATAATATCCAAAAATGCTTACAATCATAACAAAAGCAAAAATACCACCTTTAAAAAATAATTTTGGCATTACAGCTAAAAAATCAGAGTGTATAAATTTAATTAAATCTCGGCTATTTGTCATTTTTAAACCACTTTTCTAATTTATTATCAAAATATTTAATTACAAGTAAATGATAAAAAATATTTCAAAAGACATTACCTTAAATACCTGATATATTTATAGTATTTAAGGTAACATTTTTAGATTAAATTACGAAAAACTACATAAGATTCCAAACGGTATAAAGAGCGTATGCAGCACAAACAGCTATGTCGAACCAACCACCTGTAATTTCTTCAGTTTCTGCTTCTGTCAACTCTGTAAAACCGTCTAAATTTAATATATCTTCCATATTTATTATCCTTGTCTGTATAAGATAAATTTTTTATTGCCAAATAACATTTACTATGTAATTTAGATTTAAAGTTTCGTTTTTCTTTCTTCATAAGTAAATATTAGTTGATAATTACTTTATAACAAATAAAATTGCATTTTTCAATACAGTTTAGCGGTTTTTATGCAGGTAATTTCTGTTAATTTGCGTTGTACCTCAACGCATATATTTTGACTTGAATTAATTCTGAAAAATGTTATAATTTCTTAAATATGTTCACGAGAAACAATAATAAAAAGTGAATAAAATAACATAAAGAAAACATATATTTTCTTTAGTTTTAATTTAAATGATTTTGTTGAATGGTTATTTTAGTTAAGGATATAATAAATAAATGAATGGAATTTTAAAAAATGATATATTAATTTCTGCTATAATAGCTTGGTTTATAGCACAACTTATAAAACTTATTATAAGTATATTACATCACAAAAAATTTGATATGAGTCTTCTTGTTAGTTCTGGTGGTATGCCAAGTTCTCACACTTCACTTACTGTATCTATGGCAACAAAAATAGGAATAATAGAGGGTTTTAGCTCTACTTTTTTTGCTATTGCTGCTGTTTTTTGTATGGTTGTTATGTACGATGCAATGGGAGTAAGAAGGCAAGCAGGAAAACACGCACAAATACTTAATATTCTTATACTTAATAATCTTGCACAAAATATTAAAGATTTTGGAAAATTAAAAGAACTTGTTGGTCATAGACCTATAGAAGTTTTTTTTGGTATGGTCTTAGGCATTACAGTTGCTTTTTTATTTTGATTGTTATGTTAGGGGATTGTAATAATGGAACGTTTTGATGTATTATTATCAAAAGAAATAAATATTTCTCGTGAAAAAGCAAAAGAGTTAATAATTTCGGGAAGAGTAAATTTAGATGGAACAGTATTAAAAAAGCCAAGTAAACTTTTAAATAGTCTTGGAAAAGTGTATATATCAGAATTAAATACGAAATATGTTAGTCGTGGTGGATACAAATTAGAGCAAGCTATAAAGAATTTCAAAATAGATGTAAAAGATAAAATATGTTTAGATATAGGTGCCAGTACAGGAGGTTTTACAGATTGTTTACTTAAACATAATGCAAAGTTAGTTTATGGAATAGATGTTGGTACTAATCAGTTAAATAAGGAACTTTTGAATAATAAAAGGGTTATTAGCATGGAAAATACTAATATAAGAAATTTAGATATAGTATCGAAGTTACCTAAATTTGATATTGTAGTAGTAGATGTTTCTTTTATATCTATATCTTTAGTTCTACCTATTATTTATAAACTATTGCTTCAAAATGGAATATGTATATCGCTTATAAAACCACAGTTTGAAGTTGGTAAAAAATTTTTAAACAAAAAAGGTGTTGTAAATGACAAAAAAGCAATTGATACTTGTTTGAAAAATATATATATCATTGCTAGTTCACTAAATTTTAATGTTAGTATACCGATAGAATCAAGTCTTCTTGGCAAAAATGGAAACAAAGAATATTTTTATAAATTAGAAAAAAGGTAACAAAATGTTTAACATTGGGATATTTCCGAACACAACTAGAGATATAAATTTAGAATATACAAGAAATTTAATATCTTGGCTTATTATTAATAAATGTAATATTTATGTAACAGAATGTAATCAAGATTTAGAAAATGTAGTATTCACAACTATAGATATTATTTGTAAAAAATGCGATTTTGTTATTTTTTTGGGTGGAGATGGTACAATACTTCAAAAAGCCCCCATATGTGCAAAGTTTAATATACCTCTTATCGGTATAAATTTGGGTTCTGTTGGATATCTTACAGATGTCGATAAAGAAGATGGTACTTTAGCTATAGGTAAAGTTTTACAAAAAAATTATAGAATAGAAAAAAGGATGTTGATAGAAACAAAGGTAAAAGGAGAGACTAAAACAGCTCTAAATGATATATGTATAACAAAAAAGGACCAAACAAAATTAATTACACTAACAATAAAAGTTAATGGAGAATACATAGATACTTATAGAGGAGATGGTATTATAGTTAGCACTCCAACGGGTTCTACTGCCTATAATTTAGCAGCAGGTGGACCAATTGTAAAGCCAGATATTTGTGCCATTATAGTAACTCCTATTTGTCCTTATAAAATATATTCAAGACCTTTGGTATTATCTGGTGATGATATTGTAACAATATCATCTAATGATTACTTTTGTACTTCTGTTTCTGTAGATGGATATATGGATAATTTGACAGAAGAAATAACAATAAAAAAATCGATAAATAAAGCCAGTATAATACGAACACATAAACAAAATTTTTACGACGTATTAAGAAAAAAGTTTTTCATCTAGGAGTATCGATTATGATAGAAGAATTATCAATTAAAAATATGGCACTGATAAAAGAAGTTATTATTAATTTTTCAAAAAATCTTAATATACTTTCTGGAGAAACAGGCTCAGGTAAATCTATAATAATAGATAGTATAAATTTTGTATTTGGAGGTAAAATTGGAGGAGATTTTATTAGGTCTGGTGAGGATTTTGCTATTGTTAGTATTTTGATAAGTATTTCTTCTTTTTCTAGTATAGAATTTTTAAAAGAAAATGGTATACCTATAGAAACAGATAACAAAATTTTGATAACAAGAAAAATATGGATAACCGGAAAGTCTAGTATAAAAATAAATGGAAAATCTGTTACAATATCTTTACTTAGAGAATTTTCATCTTATTTTATAGATATATATGGTCAATTTGAACATAATTATTTATTGAATGAAAAGGAACATATAAATTTACTAGATAAATTTTGTAATTCTTCTCTTGAACAACTTAAAATAGGACTTTCTGATTCAATTGAAAATTATAAAGATATAAACACAAAAATTTTGAAAATGGAAAATGAAACAAAGAATATAGATACGTTGGCAGAAGAAATAGAAGAATTACAAACTTTAGATTTAAAAGATAATGAAGAAGATGAAATATTAAAAAAAATTAAATATCTTAACAATTTTAGAGAACTTTCGGAAGGTATAAATAAATCAATATCTATGATATATCCGGAGGGTGGAGCTATTGATAAAATTGCAAAAGCAACTAAATTTTTAAAAAATATATCTAATATAATGGAAAATACAGAAGTAATAGAAAATTTAGAAAATATATTATTACAATTACAAGATATAAATCATGTTTTAAAACATACTGTTACAGACTTTGACCAAAAAAAGCTAAATGCTTTAGAAGATAGGCTTGCTACTATCCATACAGTAAAAAGAAAATATAAAAAAGAAATAAAAGATGTAATATTATACTTTGAAAATTTAAAAACTTTGCTAGATGAGATAGAAAATAAAGCTTTTATAATAGAGAATTTGAAAAATGAACGAAAATTTTTTAAAGAAAAAATTGTATATTTTTGTGCAGAAATAAGCAAATTAAGATGGGAAGCTAAAATATTTTTAGAATCTAAAATAATAGAAAGTCTGAAAGATTTGGGTATGAAAAATGTAGATTTTCAAATCAGCATAGAAAAAAAAGAAACATTTAGTATAAATGGAAATGATATAATAAAATTTATGATAACAGCAAATCTTGGTGAACCTTTAAAACCATTATCTAAAATAGCATCTGGAGGAGAGATGAGTCGTATAATGTTATCTTTAAAAATAGTTTTGTCAAGTGGAAACAATGTAGAAACATTTATATTTGACGAAATAGATACAGGTGTAAGTGGAAGAACAGCACAGAGAGTTGCAGATAAATTATATAAATTTTCTAAAAACAAACAAATAATATGTATTACACATTTACCACAAATAGCATCTATGGCAGACAGACACTTTTTGATAGAAAAAGTAAATTATAATAATGAAACAATAACAAATATAAATAAGCTAAAAAATAATGAAATAACAGAAGAAATAGCAAGACTTATAGGTGGTACAAAAATAACAGAAAACACAATAAAAGCTGCAAAAGAAATGAAAGAGTTGGCTACTTTATGGAAAGTATAAAATTTAATAAATAATTTTAATCTATAATTTTTAGGAGAATGTAAAAAATGGTACAAAAAATGTCTTTGCCGGGATTTAGAACAATAAAAACTGGTATAGCTGTTTTATTATGTTTGTTTATATACAATGTAATAGGCAGAGATGGAGCTATATTTGCTATTATGGCTGTTCTTATTTGTATGCAAGATAGTGTAGAAAAGTCTATAAAAGAGGGAATAAATAGAACAATAGGGACAATTATAGGAGCAACATTTGGTACTATATTTGTATTTACAAATTTATATTTTTTAAATATTTTTTTATATGATGCTATAATTGTTATTGTTCTAATACTTCTTATTCATATATGCCATTTAATAGGAATAAGAAAATCTATTGTAATTGCTACAATAGTATATATGGTTATAATGTTAGGTGCAGATGAAAATCCTATAATGTATTCTATAGATAGAACAATCGATACTCTTTTTGGTATAATAATTGCAGTTATTATAAATATATCTTTGTTTAGACCAAATAGGGCTAAGCAAGTTGTTCATTTAATTATAAAAAATGGTGATGAAAATTTTGAAATAGATTTTAAAAATTATATTACAGAAGAAACGAGAAGTAAAATAACGTACAAAATAAATTTAGAAGATATACAAAACGAAACTTTGAAAAATATTATCTTATGTAATGAAAATAAAAAAGATATAATAGAAGATAAAACACTAGAGGAAAACAATAATGAATTTTAACGAGTCTTTAGAATATCTTAACAGCTTTAGAGCATATGGAAGTAAACTAGGTCTTGATAGACTTAGAAAACTACTGAATTTTTTGAATAATCCACAAAAAAAACTAAAATATGTACATATAGCTGGTACAAATGGTAAAGGCTCTACATCTTCATTTATTTTTCATATTTTAAAAGAAGCTGGTTTTAGAGCGGGTCTTTTTACATCTCCATATATACAAAAATTTAATGAAAGAATACAAGTAGGGAATCAACAAGTCTCAGATGATGAAGTTTGTAGTATAATAGCAAATATAAAATTTATACTTGAAAATAAGTGGAAAGATACAGAATTTCCAACATGGTTTGAAATACTTACTGCAATGTGTTTTGTATTTTTTGAAAATCAAAATTGTGATATTGTAGTTTTGGAGGTTGGTATGGGCGGAGATTTGGATTCTACTAATGTAATAGATGATTCATTAGTATCTGTAATAACATCTATAAGCTATGACCATATGGAGGTACTAGGCAATACACTAGAAGAAATATCAAGCAAAAAAGCAGGAATAATAAAACAAAATGGAAGAGCTATAATATATCCACAAGGAGAAAACGTAATAAATGTAATAAAAAATTACGCAAAAGAAAAAAATGCAATTACAACTGTACTAAATGTTAAAGATATTAAGCATAATAAAAATACACTTGATGGGCAAGTTTTTGACTATAAAGAATTTAAGAATTTAAATATAAAAATGCTCGGCACATATCAGGTTACAAATGCTTGTGTTGCTGTGGAAACTATTTTAACTTTGATAAAAATGGGATTTAAAATAACAGAAAAAAACATAAGAGATGGGCTATATAATACGACATGGCCTGGCAGACTAGAAATAGTAAATAAGAATCCTTTATTTTTATTAGATGGAGCCCATAATGTGGGAGGTGCTACAAATTTGGCACATAATCTTAAATTACTATGCCCTAATGATAAATTTATATTTATAGTTGGTGTACTACAAAGTAAAGATTATAAAAATATGTTAGAAGACTTTTTTCCACTTGCTAATAGTTTTATTACAGTTACTCCAGATAATAAAGATAAAGCCCTTTCTGGAGAAGATTTGCATAATTTTTTAAAAGAAAAAGGAGCAATAACAACTTATAAAAATAGCGTATCTGAAGCTATTTCATATGCATTAAATATTTCTGATGAAAAAATAAAAATATGTTCTTTTGGTTCTTTGTATTACATTGGTCAAGTACGTGATTATTTTGGTTTGTATTAATTTAGATTAAGTTCTTTCGAGAAAAGAACTCAAAAAAAATATAAAGTAAATTGAAGTAAAAATATTTTTATTTTATTTACTAATGAGGAGGTTTTTTTGGAAATAGTATATTTATTTGGTGGAATAAAAAGTTATGATACTTATTTAACAAAAGTAACAAATTTGGTATCTGCTACCATGCTAGAGCTTGGAATAAATGTAAAAGAAATAAATTTAGGTCCCCCAGTGGATATACCTTATTATGCTGGAATTAAAAATTCTGTTGTAACAGAATTTTTAAATATTATTAATAATGCTGATGGGGTAATATTTGCTACAAATTGTAGTTTTACTGGATTATCTCCTGTTTTTCATACTTTTTTTGAATATATAGAGGCAGATACAGATATTATAAAAGATAAAAATTGTATGACAATAGTTGTTTCTAAAAAAAATATAATTTCTTATGATTTACCAAATGCAATAAAAAACTTAGGTGCTTTTGATAGTGTTCGTTCTATCATAGATGAATATTTTTTTGATATAGAGAGTAATAAAGAAATATTAGAAAAACAAGTCGAAGATTTTTATAGAATAATTAGACAAAAAAGGAAATTTTATAATATTAAATCTCAAGAAAATGCTTTTTTTTCTAATAACTATAAAAAAGACCCAAAACCTTTTTCACCACCAGTTTTTGAAAGTAAACCTTTAGTAACACAAGGGCAGGTTTATAAAACGAAACCAGATAATTTTGAAAATCAGGTATTTAAAAGTAACCAAAATATTCAAAATACAAGTTTTGCAAGTAATCAAAATACTTTTGATAATAATAAAAAAACGCAAAATATAATTCAAAATTATAATACTTTGAATGAACAAAAAAATAAAGAATCTAAAAAAGAACCAAAAATTGATAAAAATCAAAGTGAAACAAATATAAATAATGTTATAGATAGTTTTAATCAAAAACAAAATGAAGATATAATGGAGATAACAAATTTCTTTACTTCGAGAGATTTTTTTAGTAGTAATTCAATAAATAGTACAAATATGGATACTAAAAATAATAATAACACATGGGATACAGTATCACAAAACAATGATGTACAAAAAACACCGAGACAACTTACTAAAGGTCTTGTGCATTATTATCAGCCACAACTCTCAAATAATTTAATATGTGCTATACAATTAAATGTAGAAGGAATAAATGGTTTTGATGGTTATTTTCTTATAAATAATAAAGATTGTGAGTATTATGATGGTGTTTTTGAAAACCCTAGTGTTACAATTATTAGCAATGAAATAAATTGGTTAAATATAGTAACGGGTAAAATAAGTGCCCAAAAATCTTTTATGACAGGTAATATAAAAATAAAAGGTAATTTTGTTCTTATTACTAAATTTGACCAAATGTTTAATATTTCAAAGAATTATTAATATTTAAAAATGGCAGAATGGATACTAAAAAACACACAAGTAAATTTAGAGCTAATGTCTAAAACCTTGGGTACTTCAAAAATAATTTCAAAAATAATTTCAAACAGAAATATGGTAACAAAAAAGACTGCAATAAGATTTTTAAACTCTGACACAAAGTATTTTTGTAATAACAAAGATTTTTTAAATATAAATAATGCTATAAAAACTTTATTAGAATATAAAGACAAAAAAATAGTAATATATGGAGATTATGATGTAGATGGTGTTATGAGTACAACTATACTTTACAAGGGATTATATTCTATATTTAAAAATCTTGTATATTATATACCTCATAGAGAAAAAGATGGATATGGATTAAATATTAAATTGATAAAAAAATTCAAAAACAAAAATATAGATTTGATATTGTGTTGTGATAATGGAATATCTGCTATAGAAGAAGTAGAACTTGCTAATGAATTAGGTATGGAAGTAATAATCTTAGACCATCACGAGCCAGTTATAAAAGATAATATGGAAATTTTGCCAAATGCTATTATAGTAAATCCAAAACAGAGTAATTGCACATATCCATTTAAAGAGTTATGTGCTGCAGGTATTTGCTATAAATTTATATTAGAACTTTATATACATTTAAATATTGAAATAGAAAAAACGTTTCATGATGAGCTTTTAATATTTGCAGCGATAGGTACATTATGCGATGTTGTAAATTTGAAAGATGAAAATAGAATAATTGTAAAAAAAGGACTAAATCTTTTACAAAATCCTATAAAAAATTTCGGTCTTATGACTTTAGTAAAAGAAAAAGAGCTATTAAATATAAATGAAGAATCAATAGGCTTTGTAATAGGACCTTGTATAAATGCAGCTGGAAGACTAGATACTGCTATGCTTGCAGCTTCGATATTTATTAGTGAAGACAAAGAATATATAGAAAAAGCTACCAAAAAAGTTGTAGAATTAAACGAAGAAAGAAAAAAACTTACAAAAAATGCAATAGATAATATAGCAAATGAAATATATAAAGATGACAATGTAATAGTAATATACAAACAAGATATACACGAAAGTATTGCGGGAATTGTTGCAGGACGTATAAAAGATAAAATATATAAACCGACAATTATAATAACAAAAGGTGAAAAATTTGCAAAAGGAAGTGGCAGGTCTGTAGAAGGATATAATTTATATGAAAATTTATCTAAATATCGTCATCTATTTTATAGATTTGGTGGTCACGAAATGGCAGCAGGTTTATCTATGGATGAGTCAAAAATAGAAGAGCTTAAAATTTCTTTAAATAATGATTTTAAAAATTTAGATATAGAATTAAAGCAAATATTAGAAATAGATGCAAATATAAATTTAGATATGGCTACATACAATTTTGTAAAAGAAATTGACGTACTTAGACCTTTTGGAAAAGGGAACAATGCACCTCTATTTTTAACTAAAAATGTTCGTACTGAGAGTTTGAATTTAAAGTCAGAAAAAAATACTTTAATTTTTGATTTTTTAACTGAGAGTGAAAGACGAATAAAAGGTATTTGTTTTAACAAAATAGAAAAATTTGTAGACTTAATAAATAATAATTACAATAGCTATGAGGCAAACAAAATTTTAGGAGGAATACTTAGGACAGCAAATTTAAAACTTGATATTGTATACAGTATAGAATTTAATAATTATAGAGGTTTAACATCTGTACAGCTTAATATTGTAGATTTTGATATCGGTAGATTTAGAGATTAATTTAATATATTTTTCGTATTCGTTTATAACGTTTGAAAAGTGTACTAAAAATCACCCGAACTATATGTTTTGGGTGATTTTTTTATTTTCATTAAAAAATGTTGTTCCAGCACTTACTGAAGCTGAAAAATTCGGAGGTGTAGCAAAAAAGAGAAATGATATAATGATAATAACAGTTAGAAGTTATAGAAAAATACAAAAAACATTTAAAAAAAGAAGTTATTTCAAGTCCTTCTGCTTCGTTTTCTTCTGTTGTTTGATTTTGATTTTCTACATTTCTATTATCTCTCGTATCGTTATCCATTTTGCTTGTTTGCTTATGTACTTCAGTTCCTATATCGTGGTTTGTATTCCTGTAGATAATCTAGCCTCATTGTTCCCAATTGGTTCAATTGTTTGGTCATGTATCACTTTATGTGAGTCGAGAAAATTTGTTATTCTAAATCTTTGGAGATGCACATTAATACGGTTTCTCTTCTTATTAATTTTCTTGAATTTGACCTTCACTTGTTTTGATACAGGCCCCTTTTGTTATAAAAATTTGACAAACAAAAAAATATAATGTATAATAATTGAACATTGGAGTTGCAGTAGTGGCGGAATTGGCATACGCGCAAGACTAAGGATCTTGTGGAGGTTACTCTGTGCAGGTTCAAGTCCTGTTTACTGCATTATATTTTTTAACCAAATGTGTATACTTTTGTATACACATTTTTTTATACTAAAAAATTTGCAAATTGTAACTACTTAATATAAAATAGCAGTATATAGAGAACAGGGAAGAAAGGGATAAAAGCATAATGATAGAGATAAAAAATCCCAAAATAGCTTTTATATCTTTAGGATGTGATAAAAACCTTGTAGATAGTGAAGTTATGCTTGGACTTATAAATAAGGAAGGTTACGAAATATCAAGTGAGGAAAACTCAGATATTATTATAATAAATACTTGTGGTTTTATAATGGATGCTACAAACGAGGGGATACAAACAATACTTAGACTTGCGGAATACAAGAAAATAGGTTCTTGCAAAGCACTAATTGTAACAGGTTGTATGGCTCAAAGATACGAACAGGAAATTTTCAAAGAACTACCAGAGGTAGATGCTGTAATAGGTACAACTCAATTTCAAAAATTACCAAAAGTTTTAAAGGAAGTAATGGCAGGTAAACAAGTATCATATCTTGCTAGTATAAATACACCATTACCAGAAGACCTTTTCCTCTTGAGAAAACCTACAAATAAACATTTTGCATATCTAAAAATTTCTGAAGGTTGCGACAAGAATTGTACTTACTGTACAATACCTAGCATAAGAGGCTCTTATAGAAGCAGAACAATTGAAAGTCTTTTAAAAGAAGCTACACTTCTTGCAAATGCAGGGGTAAAGGAACTCATATTAGTTGCACAAGATTCTGCTTTATACGGAACAGATTTATATAATGAAAATATGCTACACATTTTATTGCAAGAACTTTCAAAAATAGATGGTATAAAATGGTTACGTATATTATATGCTTATCCTGAACATATAACAGAAGAAACAATTGCAGAAATATCAAATAACCCTAAAGTTTTACCATATTTAGATATGCCCATACAACATAGCCACGATTATATTCTGAAGCGTATGGGAAGAAGAATGAGTGGTAGTAGACTTCGTGAAATTATAGCAAACCTAAGAGCTAAAATACCAAATATAACAATTAGGACAACATTAATAGTTGGTTTTCCTGGTGAAGAAGAGATACATTTTTTAAATCTTGTAGAATTTATAAAAGATATAAAATTTGATAGACTAGGTGTTTTTGCATATTCTAAGGAAGAAAATACACCAGCTGCCAAACTTAATAATCAAGTTGAAGATTATGTTAAACAATTTAGAAAAAGTTTCATAATGAAAACTCAAGAAAAAATATCAAAAGAGAAGTTGCAAAGCAAAGTAGGTGAAACTATGGAAGCAGTAGTAGAAAAAAAATGGGGTGAAAAATCATATATTGCAAGAACATATATGGATTGTTATGAAATAGATGGATATGTAAATTTTGATAGTAATATTCCATTAAATATTGGTGATTTTGTAAACGTTAAAATAACACATAGCTTAGACCACGATTTATCTGGAGAAATAATATGAATATAGCTAATAAAATTACAATTTTTAGGATATTGATGATTCCTGTATTTTTATTTTTCCTCTTATGGGATATATTTCTGTTTAGTCGTTATATCTCAATATCAATATTTATTTTGCTTGCACTTACAGATGCACTAGATGGTTATTTGGCAAGAAGTTTAAATCTTATAACAAATTTCGGTAAATTTTTAGACCCTGTTGCAGATAAAATACTTGTTTGTGCTGCTTTGGTAGCCCTGGTAGAATTAAATATATTACCATCTTGGGTTGTTATTATCATAATAAGTCGTGATTTTATAATTATGACTTTTAGAATGATAGCCTCTTCTTCAAATATTGTTATTGCAGCAGATAAATTAGGGAAAATTAAAACTATTTTACAAATGATTATGATTATACACTTACTTTTTAGTTTCGATAATGATTTGTTAATTTTGGCTGGAAATATTTTAGTTTGGACTGTTGTCGGTTTAACTGTTTTTTCGGCTACCAGGTATATTTTTAAAAATATATCTGTACTAAAATTTGATTAAAGGTGAATATATGAAAGCTGAAATAATAGCAATAGGAACAGAAATTTTAATTGGTGATACACTAAACACAAATTCACAATTTATCTCTAAAAAATTAAAAGAACTTGGTATATCTGTATATTACCATTCTACAGTTGGAGATAACAAAAAAAGATTATATGACATTTTAAAAAATTCTTTAAATAGGTCAGATATAGTAATTACAACAGGTGGTCTTGGTCCAACAGATGATGATATAACAGTAGAAATAGCTGCAAATATTTTTGATAAAAAAGTTGTTACACATGACGAGAGTTTGAAAAAAGCAATAGATTTTTTTAAAAAAAGAGGTATTCAAAATACTGAAAATGCTTTATCTCAATCACAAGTTATTTCGGATTCAAAAGTTTTGATAAATGAAAATGGTTTAGCGCCGGGCAGTATAGTAGAAAAAAACGATAAAATATTAATAATATTGCCAGGACCTCCAGAAGAACTAAAAAATATGTGGAAAAATGTACACTTGTATTTACAAAGTAAATCTGATGGGGTTATATTATCTAAAATTATTCATATGGCTGGAATTGGTGAAAGTAGTGCAGAAAATATTTTAAAAGACTTAATAAATGCCCAAGAAAATCCAACTATTGCACCATATGCAAAAAGCATTGGAGGTGTTTCTTTTCGTATTACTGCAAAAGCAAAAACAGAAAATGAAGCAAATAATTTAATAGAACCAATGAAAAAAGAAGTATATAAAAAATTAGGAAAATATATATTTGCAGAAGATGATAGTACACTAGAAAATGAAATAATAAAACTTTTAAAAGAAAATAACCTCACAATATCTATAGCAGAATCTATAACAGGTGGAAAAGTTGTAAGTAGGCTTATAGATGTAGCTGGAGCTTCTGAAGTTTTAAAAGAAGGTATTGTTGCTTACTCAAATGAAGCAAAATTGCGACATAATCTTACAAATTATAAGAATTTAGAAAAGTATACAGCAGTAAGCGAACAAGTTTCAAAAGATATGGCAAAAAATATTGCAATATCTAGCGGTTCAAATATTGGAATATCTACAACAGGTTATGCTCAAAAAGAAAAAAACGAAGGAATGTCATTTTTATCTATATATTTTAAGTATGAAACTCATACTTTTAACTTTAATACTGTAGGAAATAGAGAAAGAGTTAGAAATCAAGCCACTACTGCTATTTTGTGGCATCTATATTCTATCATCAAAAATAATATAAATTAAAAAGAAACAATAAAAAATCAAATTGAAACATTTTTATTTTTTATTACTCAGAGGTAATTTTATGGCAAAGAAAGATTCCAAAAATCAAATCAATTATTCTAGCTTATCGGATGAAGAAAAATCTAAAGCATTAGAAACGGCAATTGCTAGCATAGAAAAAAACTTTGGCAAAGGTGCAGTAATGAAACTTGGTGAAAGCCAAAAAAATACAGATATTAGGGTTACTCCTACAGGTTGCCTTGGACTAGATATAGCTCTTGGTGTTGGTGGTATTCCGGGTGGTCGTATAATAGAAATATATGGTCCCGAATCTTCTGGAAAAACTACTATAGCTTTACATGTTGTTTCAGAAATTCAAAAAAGAGGTGGTATAGCAAGTTACATAGATGCAGAGCATGCTCTAGACCCTGTTTATGCAAAAAAACTAGGTGTTAATATAGACGAACTTTACATATCTCAACCAGACGATGGAGAACAAGCACTTGAAATAGCTGAATCTATGGTTAGGTCTGGTGCAATAGATATTGTTGTTGTGGATTCTGTTGCAGCACTTGTACCACGTGCAGAAATAGATGGGGAAATGGGAGATAGTCATATGGGACTGCAAGCTAGGCTTATGAGTCAAGCACTTCGTAAACTTGTTGGTATTACAAAAAAAACAAATTGTACAGTTATATTTATAAATCAATTGCGTGAAAAAATTGGTGGTGGTGGATATGGTCCAAGTGAAACTACAACTGGTGGTCGTGCTCTTAAATTTTATGCATCTATTCGTATAGACATAAGAAGAATAGAAACAATAAAAGGCAGTGATGAACTTTTAGGTAATAAAACACGTGCAAAAATAGCAAAAAACAAACTTGCACCACCTTTCAAAACTCACGAATTTGATATAATGTTTGGAAAAGGAATATCTAGAGAAGGAGATATTTTAGATATTGGTGTAGAGTTAAATCTTGTCGGAAAAGCCGGCTCTTGGTATTCACTTGGAGAGAAAAAAATAGGGCAAGGTCGTGAAGCGGCAAAAAAATATTTTGAAGAAAATCCAGATGTATGTCTTGAAATAGAAAATAAAATACGTGTACATTATGAATTACCAGAAATAGATGGTTTTACTATTATACCAGATACTTCTGTAGAAAATCTAGAAGAAGAGACAAAAGAAGAAAAGAAACCAAGAACTAAAAAACAGAAACAAGAAATAGAACAAGAGTTAGTTATTTCTTTTGATGACTAAAATAAAAATTACAAAAAATAATAGGAGTTTTTAAAATGGCAACTTTCAAAAAAAAGGGTTATTCATTCGATGATGTTTTATTAGTGCCTAGAGAATCGAAAGTTTTACCAAGTATGGTAAGTCTAAAAACAAATCTAACAAACAATATAATTTTAAATATACCTCTTATAAGTGCAGCAATGGATACTGTAACAGAATATAAGATGGCAGTAGCTATGTCATTATATGGTGGTGTTGGTGTTATTCATAAAAATATGCCTATAGAAACGCAAGCAGAACAAGTAAAGTTAGTTAAAAATAAGAAAATAGATTTTGATGAGTATCCAAATGCAGTTACAGACAAAAATGATAAATTACTTGTATGTGCAGGAATAGGTGTTTCTAAAGATATGGAAGAACGTGCAGCAGCTTTAATAGATGCTAAAGTAGATGTTCTTGTAATAGATAGTGCTCATGGACATTCTGAAAATGTAATAAATGCTGTAAAAAAAATCAAATCCAAATATACTGTAGATGTAATAGCAGGAAATGTTGCAACAGAAAAAGGTACATTAGCACTTATAGATGCAGGTGTAGATTGTGTAAAAGTTGGTATAGGACCTGGGTCTATTTGTACAACACGCATTATATCTGGTGTTGGCGTACCACAAATAACAGCCATATCTGATGCTGCAGAAGCTGCAAATAGATACAATATACCAATAATAGGTGATGGCGGTATAAAATATAGTGGAGACATTACAAAAGCAATTGCAGCAGGTTCTAGTGTTTGTATGCTTGGTAGTCTTTTGGCTGGTCATAGCGAGTGTCCTGCAGAATTGGTTTCTCAAAATGGAATAAAATATATGGCATACCGTGGTATGGGTTCATTAGGTGCTATGTACAAAGGTAGTGGAGATAGATATTCACAAGAGGGTGCAACAAAATTTGTACCAGAGGGAGTAGAGGCATTAACACCTTTTAAAGGTCCTGTACATGATACATTATATCAATTATTAGGTGGCTTACGTTCTGGCATGGGTTATTGTGGTTTTGATACGATAGGACAACTTAGGACAGAAAGTGAATTTATAATTATAACATCAGCTGGGATGGTAGAGAGTAAACCACATAGTGTTACTAGTATAGAGCATAAGCACTAATTAAAAAAAGTAGGAGATTTTACTTCCCCTACTTTTTTATTTAATAACAACTATAAATAATCCTTATATAAGTATTAATTTATCAAATTCAGCTTTTACTTCTTATTTATTAATCTTTCTAAATATTTTACTAAAACTTTTTCTCCGTAACCTCCGATAATAAAAGATAACATGAATGAAATATACTACATATGTATTTCACCTTTGTAAGAAGAATTTATTACATAATAACAAATATTTTCAAGTGGCTTATAATAAATCTCAATATTTAATATATCTTTTACAAAATTACCATTACTCTTCCATTCATCTTTTATTTTATCTATTATATCTTTATGCATTATCCTTTTCTCATTTATTTCTATAAAAAAATCAAATTTCAGCTAAAAACACCTCCTCAAAAGCCTAAGTTTATAATTGTGTACATGATACTATTATTAGTATTAAATGTCAAACTTTTTTAATAAATATAATAAAAAATTAAATAACGGTTACAGTAGATAAATCTATCTCCATAGCGGGTCTAATACCACCTATTCTATATCCAACAAAATTTATTCCTTTTGAATCTTTGTAAGAATACACACTAGTTTGACCATCAAAGCTAATACTACCATTTGAATAAACAAATGCTGAGGCATCTGGGCTTTTTCCAGAAGATCTAAGCCACCACCAAGTATTTTCATTATCAATTTTTGCTACTCTTTTTGTATCGTCTCTAAAAAATTTTTTTGCTTCCTCTATACTAAGAAGAAAAATTTTATCTATAGTTGTTTTTCCACCCTGTGTAAAATATTTCTCATTGAAATAATTGTTCACTTCTTTAGATATTATTTTTTTCTGTTCCGATACTGTAAATTTTTCATAAAAATTAGAATTAAGATACTTTCTTATATCACTACGTTCCCAAGTAATTGTTGTTTTTCTATTATGATATGCCATTTTAAATAATATATCTTTTGAAATTACAAGTCCTATACCATTTTTATATACTTTTAAAACTATCCATTTGTATTGTCCAAAATATATAATATCTAAATCTTTAGGATACTGAGTATCGTTTTTAGGTTTTTGAAAATCATCTTCTATTTTAGCGTCTATTTTACTTTTTTGATTTATATTTTCATTTGAAACATCATCTATTATTTTATTTATAAAATTTTGTGGTATATCTATTGGATTTGTATATACTTGTGTAAATGTTATTTCTTCTTGCTTTTCTATTTCTTTAATATCTACTATCTCATCTTTTTTTAAAGATTCTTGTATTTCTTCCTCTGGCTCATACAAATTATGTAATTTTGCAATACTTCTTATCACAATGTTTGAAGCTTCTCTCATGATTTCATATTCAGAAGTCATTTCAGATACAAGAGTGTTTATATTTATAGTAAGAAGTTTTGTGAAAACTTTCATTTCACATATTGCAAGCGTTAACAAAAATCTAATTTTTTTCGCATTCGTTTCAATTTTTTCATCCAAAATAGCAGCTCTGAATCTATTGGAATCTTTAAAAATATCAGAGCCAAAATTTTTCATCAAATTTTCAAGAACTTTGTCTATTTCTTCTTTCATATATCCTCTACCTTATATCAAAATCTTTTTTATAAATTATACCAATACTAACATCATCTCCAGATCCATTTAAAGTTACTTCTTTTAAAAAATTTTCAAGTTTTTTTTGTATGTTCATGTCTTTTTTTAATTCATTTTTTATTACAATTGGTATTTTGTAAAATTGGCTTATTTCTTCATGCACTTTATCATTATAAGAATTTTTTATACCATCTGTAGAAAGCATAATAAGATTTGGTATTTCTTCATTTGTAAAAATTTTATGTTTTATTGAAGAAGCATCTGCAATGCTAGCTATGGAGAGAGTAGACCCTCCAAAATTTCTATCATCTGATTCCATAATATCCATAACTTTATCAATATCTTTATTTTGGTAAACTCCTAGTATATCTCCATCTCCATATTTTAATACTAAAACAAAATCAATATATACAACGGCACATAAAAAAGTAGTACCAAAAATTATTTTCGGATTATTTTCTATACTCAATATTTCAGAATTCGTTAAATTATTTTCTAAAAAAACAATTTCATCTTCATTAAGAGGATTGTTTTTTAAATCATTTAATACACTTTGTTGCCATAATAGTAAAAAACGCATTTTCATATGACGTATTAATTCTTCTAAATCTTTCGAATTTATGTTTATATTATTGTATATCGGAAAATGTTCTATTATAACTTGCTCAATTGCTTTTGTAGCCGCAAAAGCACCAAAAGAAGAGCGTATATATTTTTTAGAGCCATGCCCATCTGCAAGAGCAACAAAAGGAGGACTATTTCCAAAATTCACACTATCTTGATTTTCTTTATTAATTTTACTATGGGATGCACCTGTAACACTAAGGGCAAATGTAAATAATTCCATCTTTGTCCTCAAAATTATTTTTAAAAAATTTCATCTTCACTATCATCTGCAGAACCAATCATAACTTGATTATCTGGGATAGGAGGCAATTTTACATTACTATTAGAATTATCTCCAATAATAGAATGACTAACACTTTTACTTACTTCTATACTTGCCCACTTTATATATTTTACTAAATCTGAAGCTTTATCTGCAACAAGAGGAGGATTTTCAAGTGGATTAGAACAAAATTTTGCAAGCTCTTTTATATTTGCATCATTACCAATTGCTATAGCAATACGTACTGATTTCTGACCCCACCTTTGACTAAGAAGTTTAGAAAGTCCAGCCTCGTAGTCATCTGTTGCTTCCCCATCACTAAGTAATATTATAACAGGAGGTAAAGCTCTATTTCCCATTTTTTCCATAGTTAATTCATCTGCCATAAGTTTAAGAGCAGCTCCAGTATCTGTATATCCATTTGTTTCTAAATCGTACCAAACAAAATCTTCTATAGGTGTTTCTATTGTATGCCATATTGCACCTACAGAAAATTTCATCGCACGAACACACATTTTTGCTTCTGGATTGTCGTAAGATGCATCTTTTAAAGGACCGATACAAGCTTTTATTGCTCTATTTACTGTTGCTATTTTTTCTCCACTCATAGAATATGAAACATCTACAAGCCAATATATTTTCAAATCTCTTTTACTAACAGCACTTCCTATTTCATCAAAACCCATTTGCTTACTCCTACGTTTTATTTTATAATATCTTATATATTTATCGGAAATTTTAAAATTTCTTGTAATAAAAAAGGAATGCTTAACATCCCTTAATCATTTCAAGATTTTTTACTTATTATATATTCTTCCATTATTTTTAACATTTGTGATAATCTTCTTTTGTTTGATTTTTTAAAAAAAATATTCATTATAGAAAAGTTTAAATTTGACATACTAGATAATCCTTTATATTCTTCTTCTATAGTTACTTCACAATAGTCCCCATTTTGATTTACAATGTATCTCAAATAATTTATACTTTTTTCTGTTGTAAATTTAGCAAAATAAAATAAAGGTTTTTCGAATTTTTCAATTTCAACTTTAGATATTATTTGTTTTCCCAACTTATTTGTTATTTTTTTTTCATATATATATCCAGCTTTTAAATCTTCTTTATTAAAACTTTCAACATTGCTTTTTATATCATTTAGTAGAGAATTTTCCAAAAGTTCAAAAAATTCATCAGATGTCACTTTTATATTTTTAGATACTGTCATTTTACTATACCTTCTTGCTTTAGCAAATTGTAAACAGCACCTATTTTCCCAGAATTATTAAAAAACAAACAAGGCTCTACAACAAAATGATACTTAAAATTTGAAAAACTGTCCAAATATTTTTTTATTTCTGGATATATTATTTGTCTACTACTGACACCACCACCAATTAATATTTTGTCTGGGTCAAGAGATATTCCTATGTTGAAAATACCCATAGATAGTCCATGTATCCATTCATCGTATAAATTTTTTATTTCTTCTCTATGAAGATTTTCGAAAAAATCTTCACCATTTTTTATATTTTCATCTATTTTAGCTGCTCTTTTAATAAGCTGTATAGAAGAATTATAACCGTATGATGTATAGGTACTATGTCCAATTGGCTTTGTTATCATTATACCAAATTCTCCAGAAAAATTATGACTACCATGATATAATTCTTTATTTATTATTATACCACCACCTATTCCTGTACCAATTGTTATAACTGCTATATTGGAACATTCATTTCCATTTCCAATCCAAAATTCCGCTAATGTAGCACAATTTGCATCATTTTCTATTGCTACTGGCAAATTGTATATTTCATTTAAAGTATGTTTTAAATTTATATTATTAAAGCAGGGTATAGCACTTATTTGAGATATAATACCTTCTTTAGAATTTATGTTTCCGGGCATTGCTATGGCTATTCCATCTATTTTTCTATAATGTTTTATTATTTTTTCTATATTTTTCAATATTTCAGATAGAGAAATATATCTCTCTATTTGTAAACTATCTTCTGTTCCTATCAAATCTCCTTTACTATCATAAAGTCCATATTTTATACTTGTTCCACCAAAATCTAATGCTAAAATATTATTCATAAAATAACTCCTCTTATTCATTTCTAATCAAAGCTTTTATATGCTCAAGAATTGGGTCAACGTTGTTTACCCAATGCTCTAACGTGTACGGTATTAATACGTGCGGGGTTAGCGTTTCAAGTTCTATAACTATACTTTGTGCCATTTCGGCTGTCCAAGCAAATGCCTTTTCGATTTTCACCGGGGTTTATTAAATTTGTTAAAAAATTCGGTATTGTTATAAAAAGCTCGCTATTAGTTAGTATATGTGTTAAAGGTGGCAAGTCTTCGTTTTCAGACACTTGCCCGTAAAAAACTGCTCTTTGGTCTAGCGGTTCGCCAATAATTACTGCACCTTTGTATTCAAAAATATGCCCGCCGATACGTGTTGCAGACGCAGAACGTGGACTTATAGCGTAAAAAACCATACCTTCTTGTAAAGACGGCGACATTTCAAACAAAGCCTGTATAAGTGGCATTGCGTAAGCTGTGCTACCACCGCCGTTTTCCCTTACGTCAAAAAGTATTGCGTTTACTTCATAGTTTTCTAAAATGTTTGTAATAACTGGGCTTGGAACAAATAAGTTACTTCCCTGCTCTGCTGCGTCTACAACTTGTTGTAATGTGTAGCCTTCTGGTACGTCAACTAAAATTTCATTTAACAAATGGGCGTTTCCTTCTTCGTCTACCATTAATGAAGGCATCCACGCCTCTACGATTATGTGTAAAATGCCGTATTCTTCTATGAAAAAGTGGCGGTTGTTAGATACTTCACTAGGAACGGCAAAAGCAGGAATTTCACCGTCTGCTCTGTTGTCAACAAAGACTTCATTAGCTTCAAATATGTCTAATTCGTGGTTTTCATTTAAAGTTATGCTTTCACCATTTGCAAAAGTATACGTTACTTCTCTACCTTCGTACAAGCCTAGGTAATAAAGAACGGCTACATTTGACATTCTTCTTGCTGAAACGTCCAGTGCGGCAAGTGGCGTTTCTACGTTAATCGTAGCCCTAAAGTCGTCTAAAAGTTGTTCTACAGGCACGCCGCTTATTGAAACTAACCTTTGGTTAAGTACGTGTTCAAATTGCGGTGTACTTCTTCTTGCGTAAAAACCACTAGGAAAATAATAAAATTGTATAGAAGTAGTAACATTATTTATCCAAAATGGTAAAACACTAATGTGATTATCGTTAAAAGTGGCTACTAGTCGTTGAATACCGAATATTATTTGCAAGTCAGTAAGTTGTGGCACTCTGTTTATAAGGTCGTCTACAGCGGTGTTTACGTATTCACGAAGTTGTATGTTTTCTTCTAAGTCCTTTATAGTTTCTTCCCAAAATCTAGGGTGGCTTATAAATAAACTTTCTCTAAACTGTTCTAAGTCCGCTAACCACATAGCGTTACGTTTTGGGTTGTCTTCACCCATTATATTTAAGTTAAATGGGTCGGCACTAGGTAGCTGTGCAGAAAGCATAAAATAAAGGTTTTCAAGTGTAATGCCCATTGCGTTTTCAAAGAAAAGGGGAACTACGTAAGTCGTACCGTTTATAATAACTGGTGGGTGTTCAAGTGTAACAGTTCTTTGTTCACCTGTAGCCTCTGTAACTTGTATGGCTGTTTCACCTATAGTAAGTTGTACTATTAAGTCTGACTGTAGGTTCATTGTAATAGTAACGGTTTGTGCCCCAGAGTTCCAGTCAATACTAACCCACAAAGCTGCGTCCCTTATTGTATCTCTAAGGGGCTGAAATGTAGTTCCTTCGTGAATATAGTGTTTTCAAATTGTATTGCTTGCTCTGTAGCGTTTATTGTTGTACGTAAAACTAAACGAAAACGCAAATACAGCTATTAAACCAAATTAGGTAGTTAGACATTTGTTTGTTGTTTACTTTCATTAATAAGTACCTTACAAATTATTTTTTATTTTTATGCCCCCCTAGTTATAGGAGGGCATAAAGTTCTACTGCGTAGCTCTAATTAATGCTTTTATGTGTTCAAGAACTGGGTCAACGTTGTTTGCCCAATGTTCTATACGGTACGGTATTAATACGTGTGGGTTTAACGTTTCAAACTCTACAACTATGCTTTGTGCCATTTCTGGTGTGTAACCAAACCCTTGTGCGTCGTCTGAAGTTGGGTTCGTTAAGTCTACTAAAGAGTTCGGCACCATAAACCAAATTTGACTATTTGTAAGTGTATAGTTTAACGGTGGTAAGCCCGGGTGGTCGGTCGCTTGGCTGTAAAAAATTGCTCTTTGGTCTAGCGGTTCACCGATAATTACTGCACCGAGTGCTTCAAAAATTTGCCCTCCGATACGGCTTGCAGAGGCTGAACGTGGGCTTATAGCGTAAAAAAGCATACCTTCATCTAAAGTTTCTGCCCTTTCAAATAAAGTTTCTATAAGCGGTATTGCAAAACCTGTGTTTCCACCCGGGTTTTCTCTAACGTCAAAAAGTATTGCGTTTAGTTCATAGTTTTCTAGTATATTTGTTATAGCGGGGTTTGCTCTCCACAGTCTAAGTGTTGGGTCTGCCTCTGTTTCTTCTAAAAGCTGTTCTATCGTGTAGCCTTCTGGCATAGCAAATACTGTGTCTCCTATATAGTGCGGTTCTCCAACTTCATTTGTGAAAAATGAAGGCATCCATTGTTCAAGATTTATATGAAGAATGCCGTATTCCTCTATAAAAGTATGGCTATTTTGCGACATTTCTGACAACGGTATATCAATTAATCGGTTTTGAACCAAAATGTCGTTAAAGTCAGACCTTGTTGTTTCGTGGTTTTGGTCAAGCGTTATAGATTGCCCATTTTCAAAAGTAAACGTTACCTCTCTACCATCGTAAAATCCTAAGTAGTATAGAACAACTACATTTGATATTCTTCTTGCTGCAACGTTTAATTGACCAAGTGGTGTTTCAGAACTAATTGTATCTTTAAGCCTTGGCAAAATCTCTTCTAAGGGTGTGTCGTTTATATGTGTTAACCTTTCGTTTAAAACGTGTGCAAACTCTGGAAGTGTGCGAATTAAATAAACGCCGTCAAACCACCTAAACTCTGCTGACGTAACAGGTTCAGTAATCCAGCTAGGAAGTACTCCAAAGTGGTTGTCGTTAAACTGTGATACTAGTCTTTGCATACTAAAGATTATTTGTAAGTCTGTAAGGTTTGAAACGTCTTGTATAAGTTCGGTAATACTTTCGTCAAATTGTTCACGAAGTCTTAAATTTTCGGCTGTTTGGTTTACACGGCTGTCTACAAATTTTGGGTGTGAAGTAAATGCGGCTGTTCTAAACTCTTCTAAGTCTGCTACCCACATAGCATTACGCTCGGGGTTGTCTTCACCCATTATTTGTAAATTGAAAGGGTCTATTCTTTGCGGAGCATTGAACAGTTGTAAAAATGTGTCCATAGAAATATCAAGGAAGTTAGAAAAGAACTCCGGTGTTATGTGCGTACTACCGCCTATAATAACAGGCGGTGCTAACAAAGTTACATTTCTTTCGTCTCCGATTATTGGTACAATGTTTACAACTGTGTTACCTATAAAAAAAGTTGCTTGTCTTGAAAATTCTCCGTGTTCTTGGGTTACAATAATTTTTGAAAGTTCTTCGTTCCATTGTATAGTACCCGGGAAACCTAGTTCTTCCATTGTGTCCCTAAGTGGTAAAAGCTCTAACCCGTCTACAATGACTGCATTTGGAAAAGTTATTTGCGTCCCAGTAGTATTTTCTGCTGCATAAGTGGGTATGCTAACTACATTAGTTATAACTAATGTAGTTGCAAGGGAAAGTGCTATCAATTTTTTGTTTTTCATAATAAATGCCTCCTCAATTGAACAATTGAACAATTGAACGAATAATATTTGAACGAATACTGTTTTAGTTAAACTCAAAGTATACGCCTAGTACGTTTTCAAAAAATTCTTGTGTTAAATATGTTCTACCGTTTATAACTATTGGTGCTTGCGGTAGTTCAAAAGTTTGTGTAGCACCGTCTAATGTTTTCGTTATAGAGCTGTTGCCTATTTGTAGTAAAATCTCTCTTCCAGCTACGTTTAAAGTTATTTGGGAAGTTGCCCCGTACCAAACAATATCATTTCCAAAACCTACGTAGTTTACAGTTTCTCTAAACGGAAGCAAGTATATGCCGCCTTCGTTTCTTCTATCAACGCCAGAAATGTCGTGTACGTTTAGTGTTAATATTTCATTTAAGAAAATGCCGTATGCTCTTAAAGCACGTTCAACAAGCCCCGGGTGGTTTTCTTGCAAAAATGCTAAGTTGTCATTCGGGGAGTGTAGCACAAGTCCCATTTGAACAGCGTAGCCTTGGTCGTCCTCTTCGGAAGGTTGTACAGGCGGCCCGGGGTTTTCTATCATATCAATTCTAACATTAATTTGTGTAGATAGCGTGTTGTACAAAATTTCGTTGTTCATTGCTCTTACAGTTTCTAAAATGGTATTTAACTGTTCTGCGTCGTTTGCGTCTGCTGCTGCGTCAATTTGGTCTTGAAAGTCAAGCACAAGGTCAAAGTCTGCTGGTGCTGGAATAGGCATTAAAATTGCGTAAAGCACAGCTACTGTAAACCCAGCCTCTTTAAAAGGCACTTGGTCCGTTGGTACATAGATTCCCTCTGGTGCGATTACAAAGTCTAAGTTTAAAGACTCAGCTAATGCTTTTACCCTTCTTGACTTGTTGTTGTGTGCTGTTCTGTTTGTTTGCGGGTCGTGAAAACCAGTTGCAAAGAACATAGTTTCTGCGTCAAAAATAACGTCTGCATTTACCATAAGTACAAGATTGTCTATTTCTGTTTGTGTCATGTTGTTAACGAAGTAACGTGAACCTATATAACCTTGCTCTTCTGCACCGAAAAACACAAATTGTATTGTGTAGTGCAAGTCTTGCCCGAACAAACGCTCGGCTGCCTCTAACATTAAAACTGTACCCGAACTATTATCGCTTATGCCGGGACCTGCCACAAAAACAGTGTCGTAGTGTGCCCCAGCTATTATTGTGCGTTCACTTCTACCCGGAATTGTTAAAATTACGTTTTGGCTAGTTGATAATTTTTCAAGCCCGTCCTGCTCTACAAGCATACGAACCATGTCTGCCATGTCGCCTTCTACAGTAAATTCTTGAAGGCTAATGTCTGAAAGGGGAAAACCTATTTCAACAAGCCTTTCTACAATCCAGTCTGCCATAATTTTTTCGCCTTGGGTGAAACCTACTCTGTGGTGTAAATTTTCTTCTATATATTCTAAGTGCCTAAAAGCTATTTCGCCAAAATTTTGGTTTTCTACTGCTAATGCGGTTTGTGTAAAGTTTAGCGGGGAAAGTATAAAAGCTCCTGTTAATACTGCTGCTAAAATTTTGTTTGTTTTTTTGCTTTTAATTTTCATTGTTTTGTTCTCCTAGTACCACAAATTTAAATTATTTTTTTGGTTTTAAATTTTTGTTTTTAGCTGTGCTTTAAACTTTGAGTTTAAAGCACAGTGTGAAGTTATCTTTATCTAAAAGTTGCACGTCTTCTTTCTATTAAGTTTAATGTTTCGTCTATAAAGTCTTGTGTAGCTACACTTGGGTTTGGTAAAGACCTACCTGAAAAGTGGTCGTATAGTAAAGAAAGAGAAGTTACGTTGTAGTCGTCCATTATCGTTTGTTGCCACACATCGCTTTCTACGTATCTGTTAAGTAGCATAGTCGCTAAAGAACCGATATAGTAACCTTCTAAAACTAGCCCTATTGTTAATCGATTTTCATAATCAATATAGGTCATCCAATAAGCTAACGCTTCGTCTAACCCTTCCCTAGTTTGTACTTCGTTTGGGAAAAGAATGTTTAATGCTGCAACAAAGTCAAAGTACGTAGCTGTACCTTCTGATCTGTCTTGGTCTGTAGAGATTAGGTGTTGCTGCGGAAAATTTTCTCTAAAGGCTCTATACGTTGCTAAGGCTGTTAAAGTATAGTCTTCGTTGTCTCTATTAACAACTGCGAGTCTAAGGTCTCTCATAAGTAAGCGGCGTGCTACTCTTGCGTCTGTTTCTTCTAAAAATTCCTCTCTTTCTGCGTTAACTCTTATTAAAAATTCTGCAAATTCTTCTTCACTAACTAGCATTTCAAATGTTTCAAAGTCAAACACGGTTCTACTAGCGTTTGCCCATTTTTGACTTTGTTCTAATACGTGGAAACCTTCGTGAACACCTAGCCTAAAAACCTCTGTAGGAGCAAAGCTTGGGTGTAGCACTTCCCAGTTGTTTAAGTTGTTTACGTCTATTGGTGTAAAATAACCTCTACCGTCTCCAAGTTGGTGATACATGTCAATGCGTTCTTCATCTAAGCCACGTGCTATAGCATCTTGTAAAGAAATTTCGCTTACTGTACCGTCTGAGTAAACAAGCCACAACCTGTCTGGCTCTGAAACTTCCTTAACAATAGCGTACATGTCTAAAACAGAGTTGTTTAGCCAAATTGTCGGTGCTATTTCGTTGTATGAACTAATTAGCCAGCCTAGAAAATTTAAATGCTCTTCAAGTGTATAAGGCACGTCAAGAAAGTCCATACTAAAACGGGAAAGTTCAGGTTGTGTTACTTCGTTTGTTACTGGTTCTTGAACTGGTACTTCTTGAACCAATGCTGGTGGTTGTGTTATTTCTTGCGTTGGTTGTGATTCTTGTGCTGGTGGCGCGTCTGAATATAGCCCGCACGCTGAAAGTGTTAATAAAGCTGCTGTACCAAGTCCTAAAGTTGTTAAATTTTTTATTTTCATTTTTTGTTCCTCTTTTCATATTTAATTATTTGCGATAGGTTCTAAAAATCGCCTTTCTTCATCACTTAATGATTCATAAGAATATACAAGCTCTGCACGTCTTCTTTCTATTAAATCTAATGTTTCGTCTATAAACTCTTGTGTAGCTACGCTTGGGTCTGGTAGTGAAGTTCCTGAAAAATGGTCATATAGCAGAGAAAGAGGCGTTACATTATAGTCATCCATTATCATTTGTTGCCATATATCGTTTTCTACATATCTATTAAGTAACATTGCTGATAAATAGCCAACATGATAACTTTCTAAAATTAACCCCACCGTTACCAAGCTTTCATACTCAATTAGATTCATAAAATAAGCAAATGCTTCGTCTAGCCCTTCCCTAGTTTGTACTTCGTCTAGGAAAAGTGTGTGTAAGATTGCAACAAAGTCAAAGTACGTTGCTGTACCTTCTGCTCTGTCGTGTTCTGTAGAGATTAAATGTTGGCGTGGAAAGTTTTCTCTAAAGTCTCTATACGTTGCTAAGGCTGTTAAAGTATAGTCTTCGTTATCTCTATTAACGACTGCAAGTCTTAAATCTCTTATAAGCAAGCGACGTGCTACCCTTGCGTCTGTTTCTTCTAAAAACTCTTCTCTTTCAGCGTTAAGCCTTAATAACTGTTCTGCGAATTCTTCTTCACTAACTAATATTTCAAATGTTTCAGGATCTTGCACAGCATCCATTGCATTTGCCCATTTACTTTGTTCTACTGCATGAAAAGCTTCATGTACAGTCATTTTAAAAGGGGATAACGGTGCAAAGCGAGGATTACTAAAATCTCCATAGTTTAGGTTTTCTACGTTCAAGCGATTAAAATGACCTCTACGGTCTTTTTCAAAAAGATGCCAATCAAAAATCATAGATTCTTCATCTAAACCAAGTTCTAAGGCATATTCTAAAGTAATTTCACTGATTGAACCTTCAGTGTTAATAAGCCAAAGTTGGTCATTACCATATTCTTGCACAACAGTATAAATATCTAAAACAGAACTATTAAGCCAAAGTGTTGGTGCTATTTCGTTAAATAAACGAATGTTTTTTGCTAAAAATGCTATGTGTTCTTCAATCGTATATGGAACGTCAAGAAAGTCCATACTAAAGCGAGAAAGTTCAGGTTGTGTTATTTCTTGCGTTGGTTGCGGTTCTTCTGCATATAGCCCACAAGCTGAAAGTGTTAACAAAACTGCTGAACCAACGCCTAAGATTGTTAAATTTTTATTTTTCATTTTTTGTTTCCCCGCCAATAGTATACATAAATTTTTGCTGTATAACTAATTTTTCTAAATATTAGATTTTATGCCATTACTCAAAAGTTACAAAGCCCCAAAGTCCGTTGTCCTTTTGTACCGCTACTCTGTTTTCTAACGAGTTTAATATTCTTCTAAATGGCATTTCGGCTGGTATTATTATATTTCCTTGTATATCTACCAAACCCCAGTAACCGCCTCTTATTTCGCTTACGTTGTTACCTGTTTGCACCCACTCAGTTCCACCACGGTTTACAATACCAAGCCCTTCAGCCGAAAACCAAGAATTTATACTGTCATACTCTACTTTTAATATTACGTTTCCGTGTCTATCAACCATGCCCCATTTTGCTATATGTGGTTCCCAAATATTTGACGGTCTATCACCAACAGCTACTACAAAAGTATCTCTACTCCAGTCGTCTGTATTAGTTTGATTTCCACGCTCAACTACGAATACAGCAGCTATAGCGTCATATTCAAACGGAAGTATTACCTCATATCTACTTATAATGCCGTACTTTTGACCGATAGCTTCATATCCTCCCCAATCCGAAGTGTGCCATTCACCATACATAGTTGCTATAAAAATATCTTCATAAGTCTTCCATATATTATTAAAAGTCGGTTCTACTAATACTTCACCTGTTTTTGGATTTATTAATCCTGCACGTGTATTTTCTGCTGTTCCTGTTATAACAACTGCATATTCGTCTGAAACCCTTGTTATACTTTGGTAAATAACGGGTACTATATATTCTCCTGTGCTAATGTCTAAAATACCAAAAAGCATAGTTCGGTCGTAAGTACTGATTCCCCAGTCTCCAATACCTACAATAGCAATGTTTTCATCTATGACTTGAATAACATTATAAATAAAAGGTATTTTTTCTGTACCGTCTACATAAATAATTCCACTGAAATTATCTTTGTCTATAGCTACTAAGAATATATTACCGCTTGTAGTTTTAAAGCTATTATGCGTAGATATATTTCTGAATTTGGGTTCTATAACAATATTGCCTTGTATATCCATAATACCAAACATATCATTGCCATCCGCTATTAAAATATAGTTTTCACCTATACCCATTGGGTGTTGAATTCTATATACAAACTCTGTAATAGGATTTCCGCTTGTGTCTAAAAAGCTCCAAATAGGTTCTCTCCAATCACCACTATCTAGTCTTGCAGGTATTAAACCATTTGTCCATGAACCAAAAGCGTTAAAATAAGGTGTTATTAACTCGCCAGTTTTGAAATTTATTAAAGAGTGTCTATTGCCATCCCAAAAATCCCCTATCCAGACCTGTGCTATGTTATGTTCTAAGCTAAAGTTTTGTATACCATGGTATATACCACTTGGAATAATAATTTCGTTAGTTCTAAAATTTTTAAGGCTAATTGTTTCGTCTTCATGAACTAATGTTACAAAGTCAGTATTTTGTACAAAAGATATTCTTCTATATTCAAAAGGTATATGAACGTAGCCCGTTATATCTATAGCACCTACATAGCCTTCTATATTTCGTACAATAATAAGTTCGTTATTGTTGGACTTATAAAAGGTATCGTCCTCCAAAGAATGTAAATTTGAGTATATACTTAAAAACTGTGGTTCTAATATATAATTACCATATATATCTATCAAGCCCCAAAGTGTATCGTCTGTATTTGTTGCAAAGTTCCAGCCCCCTGTTCTTACAAAAGCAACACCGTTCAAAAAATTTGTTACAGCTGTATATTTTGGTTGTATTATCAACTGCCAATTTGTACCTTGTTGCTGCAAAGGTCTTATGATTTGTTGTGTTACATTATTTACTTGCATTGTATTAAAACCGCCACCGTCATGACTAACTATAGTGAAATTTGTTGTTGCTATAGTTACATTTTGAAAAACTTTTTCATCATATTCATTAATTGTGTAGTTGAAATTTTCAAGCAAGGGAATTAAGTCGTTTACGTTAGATATACCGAACCATAACGAACGGCTGTCGTTTACGAACTTTGGGAAATTAACATAAGCCCAAGTATTAGGTGTTGGTAAAAAGCGTAACTCTGGAAGAGGGTTGCCCGCAATATTGTCTTCTTGTAACAAAATAAGCTCACCTTCTATATCATAACCTAGATTAGAAAAAGAGGCAACACCCCAGCCTAGTCGGTAATAGTTATTAGAAAGCATAACTAAGCTAGTTTCAAAATTTTCAAGTGTGTGAATATGACGGAAAATGTCCCCGCTACGAATTGCTTGCGGCTCATCTTGCCCTGTTGTGTTTGTTACATACATAAAGTCTACAGTTACAATCCTAGTTTCATCATATTCTACGTAAAAGTCTGTTACTATACCGTCCCAAAAAGGATAAGTGTATACTGTTTCTTCATAATTATTTGATATTTCGTAAGTTGTCCAGTTTTCATTTCCTCCTGTTTGTGTTGCTGGGCTTGCAGTTTCTTGAATGTTAATTATATAAATTGCAACTACAGTAATTAAAAAAACTAAAATACAACCTAGTAATAAAATTTTTCTATGCTTCATTATTCACCTTTGAACAGGAAGTTCTGTTATTTGTGTTCCTTCTTCGCCCGCTGTCAAAATAGTTAGCAGGCAAGTTGACGTTAGTGGAACGTGCCGTAATTATATAAATTACAACTACGGCAATTAAAGCACAACCCATTAATAAAATTTTTCTGTTTTTCATTTTTATCTATGTTTTCACCGCACTTTTTCAAAATAATATGAATTTATAACTATTATTTTTTATTTTGAATGCCTCTAAGCTGTCTGACAATTAGTTGAACTCCCATACCATTACAGCTTCTTTTAATTCTCTATCAATAATTTAATTTTATTTTTTAATGCTAATTTTTCACTAGTAGGAAGTTCGTCATATTCTTTTAAAAATTCTATAATAAACTTCCTTAAAGCATTGTTAAACCAAGGCTCGTTAGATTTTAAACTATTTGCATTTAAGAGTATGTCTACCCAACGCTTAGATAAAACGTCTTGCCAGTCAGAAAGCAATTCATATTTTATTAAACTATTTTTGTCTTCTTTAAATTCTAAAACTCCATTTTTGTTTGACCTATATAGCAAATTCCATTTTTTTATTTCATTGAACGATACTTGTGGACGTGGACTTCTATCTGGAAATTGCATTTTTGAGTTAATGGCATTTATATATTGTCCAGTTGTAATATCAATATTGTTATCTTTAGAAAATTTAACAAAAACAACCCATTCATTAGGTGTTATCTGCTGTATACTAGAACCAGGTATAGCATCCGTTTTAGTAGTTTTTAACTCAATGGTTTCATAATATTTAATACCATTTAGAATTATCTCCAAACATAAATCGGGTTTTGTGTAAACACCATCTTTTTCATTATATATTAAATTTTTTATATTCGGTGTTATTTCTTCAGGTAATAAAACATTAGCGATTTCAAATTTATTTATATCGTCTATATTTGTATTTTCAGAATTATCAAAAACAACTCTCACAATATCTGTATTTACAGGCAACTTATTAAAACTATGTTCTATAAGTTTTTTTAAATATTCTTTTAAAGGTCTGTCTGTGTTCGCCTCATCTTGCCAAAGAGAAATTTTCAAAATTTCATTTTTCTTTGTTTGTAAATATTTTTCTAACTCATATAAATACACAGCTGTAAAAGCCTTAATTATTTTTTTCAAGTATATATCTCCTTAGTTCAAGCACTTAAATAAATTCTAATTGTTTAGAGAATTATATAAGGCTCTTGCTATATGCCAAGCCATAACAGGTGGTACGGCATTTCCAATTTGTTTGTAAGCCTCACTAGCAGAACAATCCCATTCAAAATCATCAGGAAAACTTTGAAGTCTTGCACATTCTCTTACACTTAGTCTCCTCCAATTTAATACATTATCAGGTTCTTTATCACACAAGCTACGATAATGACCTTCTATATTGCCATGATGCTCAGCTCTTATTGTGGGTGAAGGACTGTTAGCTTTAATTTTCATATTTCCTTGCATTTTTTTACCAGGATAAAACTTAGCACGTGAAAAATCTTTCTGTGTATGATTTTTGACATCAAGCGAACCTAATTTAAACCATAAGTCGTCAATTGCCGATTTTGAAGTTATGTGATTATAAGTTTTATCTGCTCCATGTGTTGGACTTGGATATTTAATTGTCTTATTAATATCTTGTCTTATACCTATTATTATAACTCTAACACGATTTTGAGGAACTCCGTAATCAGCAGCATTAAGAACTTTATATTTAACTTTATAACCTATATTTTTAAAATCTTCTACAATAATTTCAAGTGGTGATAATTCTAGTGGCAAGTTAGATTTTCTTATACCGTCAACATTTTCTGCGACAAAAGCAATTGGTCTTACATATTCTATTATTTTTTTCATTTCTAAATATAATTTACCACGTTCCGAAGAAAGTCCTTTTCTCTTTCCAGCTAAACTAAAATCTTGACAAGGAAAACCGCCTATTATAATGTCTGCTGTTTTAGGTAGTAAAGAATAGTCTAAGTCTCGTATATCAATACAATAAGAATTGTGTTTAAAATTATGAGTATAAGTATCACAAGCTTTTTGCTTTATATCACTTGCAAAAACAATATCATAGGGATTTTTTTCATAACTATTATTTAGAAAATCAAAACCACCTCTAAACCCTAAATCCATTCCACCACAACCACTAAATAAAGATATAACAGAAAGTTTTTTAATAGATTTTAGTTCTTTAGTAGATATATATATCTCTTGCTTTTGTTCTTCAAGAAATGAAATTTGTCTTGCCATAATACTTACTCCTTAATTCAAAAACATACTTTTCAGCATAACTGAGCCACTTTCGGTTTGGTCAAAGCTAAGTGTTATTTGTGCGACGTTAGTTAAGTCCACATTTCTAAAAATAGATAGTGGTATGCGTAGTTCGCCAAGGGGCATATAGCCGCTCCACGGGTGTATGTCTTCTGCTTGCAAAACACTTCTGTCTGTAACAAAGTCGGGTAGTTCATATTTTGTACCCGGGTGGTACGTAATAGTACTTGTTCCAGCAGGTATTAAAACGGTGTAGCTGTTGCCGTCTGTATCGGTCAAGATGATGCTAAAAGACTGGTCTAAGTTTTCTTGGTTAAGCTCGCTTGAACTGTCTACAGACAAATAGATTGATAAAGCTGTGTTTTCAGAAAAATCAGTAACAGCTGGCACGAAACTTACTTCCCCGTTACCTTCCCAAGCAATGTTAATAAAATATAAACTTCTCGGGCGTAATGCGTTCGGGTGTATAAAAAAGTCTGGGTTGCCGTAATTTTGCGGTAGTTGAACGTGCTTTGTTGCCGACACGTTGCCTGTAGATTGTACTGTATTTAATTCAAATGGATAGCTTAAAATAGTCGTAAGCCCTGCAAAATAAGTTGACGCAGTCATATTAAGTGAACCTATACTTCTTGGCTGTGCAACGCTCGGGTCAAAAATGCCCCACGGCTCACTTGCACCGCTAACGACATTTAAGAAAGAAACGACATATTTAGTTACAAAAGTTTCTTGCTGCTCTCTCGTTATCCAACGGTCTTCGTTTTGCTGGATAACTGTGAAAAATATGTCGTACCTGTCGTCGTCGTCAAAACTACGGTTCGTACTGTTGTGGTTACCGCCTCTCAAATACACTAAAGAAACGATAGACGAATGCGTCCCGTCATTTAAGATGTCGTCAAAAACGGTTTGCCCTAGGTGATTGTTTACGTCTGCGTCAAACTCTGAAAGTAAAATGCCAATGGGAACGTCTGCAAACGTAGTTATTTGTTCGTTTATATATGGGTTTAAAAGCATTATAGATGCTATTTGAAAACTATCTTGTTCTAATTGACGATAAGCGATTTCCGCAACATGCCCACCACCTCTTGAATGCCCAATTAAGTGAATTTCGTCAAAATTAATGCGGTTTGCTAAATTAACGCCGTGTGCGGTAGCTTCTCCGTTATTACCTAACACTAATTGTCTCAAATGTTCTTCAAAAAGCTGGGTAGTTAACTGAATTTCACCTTCATAGTCAATATCAGTTGTTTCGCCTGTCGTGTTATCTACTTCTTGGTGATAAGCCGCTTGCAAACTTATACTAAGTGCGACAAAACCTTCGGCAGCTAACTGTTTAACTAAATAATCAAACCCGCTATAAAAGTCTTCCTCAAGCCCAACGTCAGAACGCCCGTGAAAAAACATTACTAATGGTGAAGGCTCTTCTACAGTAGGAAGTGCGATAATACCATTAAGTGGTGCATTAAGCACACCAAAAGCTTCTGTTTCAAGCGGCAGGTACCCTAGTGAAAAGGAATGAACCGAAATATTAGAAGAATCTTCTAAAACAACAACCATGTCTTCTAATGGTAAAGTGGAAACGCCCACGTTTTGAGTAGCTACAGGCGTAGCAAGTGCCGTTTCTATACCATTGGTGTCCAGTGCTAACTGTACACCAAGTACATTTTCAAAAAAGTCTAAAGAAACATACGTTCTATTGTCTATAATAATAGGCGGTGCCACTAGGGTTACAATTTGAGTTGTGCCGTTTCTTGTGATAGTTACTTCGTTATTCATTATTTGCAAGGTTATTTCTCTACCTTGTATGTGTAAAGTTATTTCTCTAGTGGCACCGTCCCAAGTGATGTTATAACTAAGAACTAAATACTCTTTTAAAGCTCTCAGTGGAACAAGTTGCGTACCGTTATAATTTCTTACCCAGTTTCCAGAAACGTCATGCACGTTCGTATTAAGTATTTCGTTTAAGAAAATGCTATAAGCTCTTAAATTCCTTTCAACACGCCCCGGGAAATTTTCTTGAAAAAACGGTAAATTGTCGTTTTCGGAATGTAAAATAAGGTTTGTAGGGGCTAACCAACTAGCCAAAATGTCTGCAAGGGCGTAAGAACCTTCACCGTCCCTATCTCTTACTTGTTGTAGTAATTGTTCAAGTCGCTCTGTTTCGTTTGTATCGTGTGCGGCTTGTGCCTCACCAAGCCAGTCAGAAACTTCTAACTCGTCCCAAGCGTCTAAAACGGCAAAGGCTGCGTCTTGCGAACCCGGTCTTAACGGTTCTTCGTCTGCAAAGAGAACTACAACAGGAAAATTATTGTTGTTAAAATAGGTATTATCGGAAGTGTAATAAATACCATAAGGGGAAAATACGAAGTCTAAAGGAAGGCTTTGTGCAAGCTGCATTATTCTATTTGTTTTATTATTTTGCACAGGGGCATTTGTTTCAGTGTCGTGAATGCCTGTTCCGAAAAATAACGTGTCCACTTCAAACAAAACGTCCACATTTACGTAAAGTAACAAGTTGTCTCTTCCCGCTTGGGTAAGGTTTTCTACAAAATAACGTGAGCCAAAAAAGCCTTGCTCTTCAGCACCGAAAAAGACAAGCTGAATTGTAAAGTGCGTGTCTGTACCGAACAGGCGCTGCGCCATTTCAAGTACCAAAGCTGTACCCGAAGCGTTGTCAACAGTACCTGCGGTATAGACGCTGTCGTAGTGGGCACCTACGACAATAGTACGTTCAGTTCTACCATGTATCGTAACGATAATGTTTTGGCTAGTTGGTAATTTTTCAAGCCCATGCCCTTCTACCGTTTGTGTAACGTCTTCTAAGTCTTGCCCAAAAACTTCAAACGGTTGAACAGTAATGTCGGAAGCGGAATAACCAATTCTTTGCAATTCTGAAACTATCCAGTCCGCTGTATCTCTTTCTCTTTGCGTAAAGCCGATTCTTTGGGTAAAGTTATTTTGCATATGAACGACGTGTCTGTACGCTATTTCACCAAATTCACCAAACATTTCCCCAGCTTGTAAGGTGTTTTGGTTAATCGCTTTTGTCGTTTCTGTAGCAAAAATATTTGTGCTAACCAACGGTATAAAAAAGAATACACTTGCTAATAATAACGGTATAAGATTTTTGTTTTTCATTTTCGTGTTTCCTCCTTAATTTAAAACCAATATTGGTAATATAATTTTAACGCCCCTGCCTTTTAAACAAGTCGGGGGTTTGTTTCTTTCGTTTTAATCGTTACGTAATGCGTGTTGCTTAAACGTTCGTAAAAGACGTAGTTCTTTTTAATGCGACTGACTACTAGGAAGTGAGTGGCAAGCAAAAGGTGAAACATTAAGTATAAGAGGGCGTATATGCCGTTTTCGTAAGTTGTTTCTATGAAAAAGCGTAAAAGTTGGCTAATTAACATTAAGAAAACGAACAAGAATGCCCGCAACGTAACGTTGTTAGCACGCCTTTTTGTAGACTTAACCTCAAGTTTAATGTTCACTAACTTTTCACCAATAGTTGAAGAAAAATAAATTTGAAAAATAGTGTAGTACACGAACAAAAGTGCCACGAATATAAACACGTGAAGTAAATTTGTATTTTCGTGCTGTGGATTTGCTCCGAGAAGGTGTTCCACTACGCCCGTTAAAACACCTACGATTGTGTAGTCTATTAAAAAGGCGACTGCTCTTCTTGTGTAGCTAACTTTTAGGCTTTTTTGAAACTGCCTTTCTTCTAATTTACGCCTTGACGGTAAATATTTAGAAAAGCGTTTGTAAACCAAAAAGCCGATAACACCACCAAACGTATTTAAAAGTAAGTCGTCTATGTCAAATACTCTGTACGGTCTTTGGTAAAAGCCGTAAAGTCCTGAAAGTTGTGTAAGTTCAAAGAAAAGTGATAACGAAAATGAAAACACAACGATTGTTCTTAACTTTAGTTTTTTACCTAGAAACCCCCGCAAGTAGTAAGAAAAGTACATACCGAAAGGGATAGTAAGCACGACGTTAAAAAACGGCTGAATAAATACGTTGCTTCGTAGTGCTGGGAAAAAGGTGCTTGGGTTAAAAGGGTCAAAACCCGAACGACTGAAAAAATTTATTACAAAGCTAAACGGTACTAAGTTAACCATGTCCGCATAACTAACGTTTTGCTGTGCAAGCACTTCACGACTTGGAAGTGGTAAAATAACAAGATAATACGCACAAAGCATATAAAACACGAAAGAGAACAGCAAAAATGCTTTGTAAAACGAAACGGCACCATATTTTTTATATTGGAAAACGGCATATGGTATGGTTAAAAATTGTGCCAATAAAATAACTGTAATGATAGCCGTTTGAATAGGAAAATAATACGTGTTCATTTTGACCCCTTTCTTTTAAAATGTGCTGGCGTTTTTTTTACTTTAAAGGGGCATACTACATGTATACACCCCTTTAGTGTGTTCTAGACTACAACTTCAGAACTACCGACAACTACTGGAGGTCAAGAACGTTTATGCCGAAAACTGTTTGGAAAAAGTCCTCTGTTACGTAAGTTCTGCCGTCTCTAATAATAGGGGCGGTGTCCACTGTAATATTTTGTGTAATGCCGTTTTGGCTTGCATGGTTTACAACGACTGTCGTACTGCCAATAGTAATTAAAAACTGTGCAGTGTCTGTCGTAACGGTTATTTGAGAAGTTTCGGCATTCCACTGAATGTTCCCACCAAAATTTGCATTTTCTGCTACTGTTCTAAAAGGTACTAGCTGTGCATTTTGCTGTGCTTGTGCAGAAACTGCCGTTTGACTTGTCGTAGACAAATTCAAGCTGTTTATAACGTGGTTCAAAACAGGGTCTTCGTTATTTGCCCAGTGTTCTATTGTGTGTATAACTTGCACGTCTGGTCTAATTGTGTAAAACTCAAAGTTTGGGCTGTTTTCTATATAATCTGACGCTTGCCCTGTTAGTCCGTACACTTCAAAACCAAAAGTTTCACTTTCTATATGTGCAACGACGTTCGGTATTCTAATCGTTAAGTTAGAATTTGTAAGTGTTACATATGGAAAATACGGACTATCAGCACCGTCTGAAGCTATTCCGTAAAAGATTGCGTTTTGCCCGAGCGGTTCACCGACAATTACTGCTCCCATTTGGCTTATTATCCTAGTGGCAATGCTAGTTGCAGAATATGAATATCCGTTTATAAAGTAAAACAACCTACCTTCGTCTACACTTTGTGAAAGTGTTTTAAACATGTCAATAAATGCAGCTGGGTCGCCACCGCCGTTGTTTCTTGCGTCAACGACAATTGCTTGTACGTCGTTTTCTGCTATAACTTGTAGTAAAGCTGGGTGCGTTGTCCAAAGTTGCCTACCGCCTAGTATTCCTTGCTCTGGGTTGCCGTCTCCACCCCAAAAAATAGGGGATATTTCTTCATTTTGATATGGCGGAACGACTAGGCCTGTAAAGTCCGCCGCTCTTGCCCATTCACGCAAAATAGCTACCACTTCTTGTACCGCTGTATTTTCTGGGTCAACCATTTGCTCTATCGTTAAGTCGTTAATATTGATGCCTCTCGCTTCAAATTCTCTATTTGAAAGTTCTTCTAATTGGTTTCCTGCGTTGGAAATAAACTCCGCTAATACGATATATAGTAACCCGTACTCTTCCAAAAAGTAAAATCTGTTTTCGCCACCTTGGAAAACTCTTGGGACTTCACCTGCGTTGCGACTACGCACGATATTTACTTCGTCTGAAGTTAGTGCTATATTTGTAAAGTCAAGTTGTGTTTCGTGTTGGGCTGTTAGTGTTATGTCTACGGTGTTACCGTTGTCGTCTGTGAGGGTAAACACGGTTACGCCATTTTCTCTCAAGCCCATAAAGCTAAGGTATTCTGATGAACTTAAAGCTCTAATGCCGTACGTTCTTAAAAAGTAAACATTTTCAATTGGCTGAATGTTGGTAATGCGTTCAAAAATGGTGTCCATATCTATACCGTTTATGGACACTAAACGTAAGTTTAGTGCATTTGAAAATTGATTAGTTGTGGCTACTAAATGCACACCGCCGTTGTTTCCGCCAAAGTGCCTAAAAGTAAGTGGTAAATTAGTGGAAAGTTGTGCCGCACTACTTAAAGCAGACCAAGAATGCCCCTCTCTTAAATGTGAAAGTGCCGCCTGCATATTAAATAGTATCTCTAGGTCTGTCATTGTTTGGAAGTTCTCAAGCAAATCATCCATAGTGCTTACGAAACCTTGCCTAGCTTGTTCGTTTCTGGAAAGCTCTATCCAAACGCCACGCCTACCGCCGCCATTGTCCGTAAATAAGTCGCTCGGTAAGTATACGTTAACGTCGTCGTGAAACTTGCCGTGCCTAGTCGTAACAGCTTCCTTAAATTGCTCTATGTCTTCACGCCATTTTGTTATTCTTTCTTCGGCGGTGTCCGCTGTAATAAACTGTATACTTTGGCTTTGCTCGTTTGCTAAGGCAACTGTGCTAAATAGCGGTGAAAGTGCTAAAGTGATTGCTAAAAATAGTGCTTTTGTGTTTTTATTCATTTTGAATACTCCTAATATCTGTGTTAGTATCTAATTTTAATTATGAAAATTTAAACTTTCTATTACATATTCTAAAAGCGGGTCTTCATTGTTTATGAAGTGCTGTATTGTATGTTCAATTGTTACGTGCGGAAATACCGAGTAAAAATCTAAATTAGGAAATCGTTCTATAAAACTTTGTATAGAAATGTCTAGAAGGTTAAATATATAACCATCATTTAAATCTTCTAAATGCGTAAGTATATTAGGAACGGTTATAAAAATTCCAGAGTTCCTAAGTTCATGTTCGCTCTGATATTCTGAACTATAAAGCGTACTATGAAAAATAAGATTTTGACCTGTAGGTTCACCAACAAGTGTAAATCCTAGATATTGTAAAGAAACGGCTGCAATAGAAGCGGCAGAAAAAGAACCATTGTCTATTAAGTAAAATAACCTATCCTCTTCTATGTTGCTACTTAAAAAAGTAAACAAATTTGCAAAAGCTCTTATATTTCCACCACCATTTCCACGAGCATCTATAATAACAGTATTTACAGTACCATCTTGTATAGCATTAACAATTGCAAAGTTAGGAATAAAAGAAGAGAAAATTTGGTCATTTTCTTCGCTAGTAACTTCATCTAACGTAAGTTTATTAAGAATTTCTTCTGCAGAAAATCCAAGTTCTTCTTCGTTAAGCACGATTAAAAGGTCTTCATATTGCAATTCAAGATTAGTAAGTTGATTAACAAACATTTGCCTTAAATTTATATATAAAATTCCTTCATTTTCTAAAATCTCAAATGAGTTTAAACCTCGTTCAAAAAAACGTGGTATTTCTCCAATTTCACGCCCTTGTACTGGTAAATTTAAAAGATGATTCAGAAAATTTTCACCTGGGGTTTTTAGAGTATCATTTAAAGTTAAGCTTATTTCTATTCTGTTTTGTGTAGTTGGGTGTTCCAAAGTGAACGTAAAATCAACATCTCCTTCTAAACCCAATTTTTCAAGCCATAAAGGTAAACTTAAACGCTCTGCAAGTCTGTAATTCAAGTCAAACTCGTTTTCGTGGAAACTTAAAGTTGAATAGATATTTATAATGTCTTCTATAGGCACACCATTTACATAAATAAGTCTATGGTTTAAAGCGTCTCCAAATTCCAAAACAGTAGATAATAGATAAAAGTTAACATCTTCTCCACCAAAATGACGAAAAGCTATAGGTAGTGGGATTTCAAGATGAAAAAATTCATCTGAAAAAGGAAGTCTAATGTCAAAATGAGCATCATTTATAATATTAGCAATAGCGTGCATTTGTCTAAATATTTCAAAGTCGGTAAGATTAGATACTTTTTGTATTAAATCATCAATTGCAACTACAAAGTCTTCTCTTTTTTGTATATTAGTTTCAAGTTCATTCCAACGTATACGCTGAAAATTTTCCTCACCTAGAAGCTCACCTGGAATAAATATTTCTGTGTCATCCCAAAACCTAGGATGATTATTTAAAACAGCATCTCTAAATTGTTCTAAATCTTGCTGCCACATATCTCGCCTTATCCAAGAAATATTTTCTCTAATGAGTGTAATATCTTGTGGTTTAGTAGTGTTTGCTAAAGCTAATGAATTAAAAGTATTAGTAAAAATCAAAAAAGCACTTGATAAAACAAAAGTCTTTATACTCAGCTTCAAAAATTCATTTCCATTTTTCATTTTCCTATTTATTTTCACTTTTATTTTCCTCCAAGGAATATTTTTAATAATGTAGTCAATACTATTTTAGTAACTCAAAAATTATAAGACACATTTAATGCAGAATTTATTTGTTAAACTATTAACTTTAAACATAATTAAAAAAGAGCCTAACAAATAGTTAAGCCCTTTTTTTAACAAACAAAAATTACTCACCTAATCCATTTTCTATCTCTTTTACAATAGCATCCATTGCCTCTTTTTCATCTTTACCATCAGTAAAAATCTCTATTTCATCATCTTTTTTTACAACTGCTCCTAAAGTGGACATAAGGCTTTTGCCATTGTAATTCTTATCTCTTATAGAAAATTTAATATCTGATTCAAAACTAGAACAAAGTTTTACAAACACACTTGCAGGTCTCATATGTAAACCTGATTTATTTCTTACTATTACTTTTTTACTTACCATAAAAAACTCCTTGTAATTTTTATATATCTTCAAAAGATGATATTACAATATTTTTTTCATTTATAAAATCTTTAAGTTTTTGATTTGTTAAAATACCAAGCTCAAATGCTCTATTTATATTATAGCTACTAGATTTGTAAAGAAATTCATCTATATAAGCAGGATGACACATTATTTCTGTATCTTCTTTCAAAGATGACAAAATATCTATAATACCTCTATCTGTTACGTTTTCACCAAAAAATTCTGTGTTTAAAGCTACTGCTTTTAAATTATGTTTATCTGCTATACTTTTATCTGATACCCTTACAGGTACATTGTATTTTTTAGCTATTTTTAAAAATACATCTATTATATTTGGCAAACATTGTGTATGATGATGACCATCAAAATGAGTAGGTTTTATCCCTGTATTTAATATTTTTTCTATTTGTAGCGTATATTCGTTTTCTATTTCTACTGTATCTAATTTATTTTCTTTAGCTAAATTCTCTATTTCTCGCAGGGGTAAAAACATCCCGTTTTCATCGCTTATTGTTTTATAAACTCCACCTAAAGTTTTACCAGCTGTTAAAGTAAGATGTACACCAATTTTTAAAGTTTCATTTTCTTTGGCAAGTTTTATACCATGTTCAAAACCTGACATATTTGCCATCATAGTTGTAGATTTTACAACACCATTTATATGACTTTCTATTATTCCTAAATTTACACCTTTGGAATAACCGTAATCATCTGCATTTAATATAACTCTCATAATCACCTTATTATAATTTATTTATTAACAATTTTTCGTATAAATCTATAAATTCATTTGCCAAATCTTTTGTAGTTATAGTTGTCATAAGATGGTCTTGTGCGTGTACCATAAACAAATTTATATCTACGTTTTTGCCCTGTGCAGCTTCTTGTATCAAATTTGTTTGTATATTGTGTGCCATTCCCAATTCTTCATCTGCTTTTTGTAATGCTTCTCTAGCTTCCTTGATTTTTCCTTCTTTAGATAAAGATATTGCTTCCATAGCAAAACTTTTCGCACTACCAGAACTCACTATAATGGTCATTATTATTTCTTCTAAATCTTTTTCCATTTTATCCTCTTGTTTTTATTTATTGCTCTAGGAATTTGTTTTTTAATTTACTTAAAAAAACAAATTCCTATTAAGTAAATTAACCGATGATAACTCATCAAGTATTATTGTTACATTTGGATGCAACTGAAGTATAGAACTTGGTATTTGTGGTGTTATTTTTTCGAAAATTGTCTTTTCTATTATTTCATTTTTGTTTTCTCCAGAAGCTATAAGTAATATTTCTTTAGCTTTAAATATTGTACCTATTCCCATCGTAATAGCATTTTTCGGCATTTCATTTATGTTTTCAAAATTTTTAGAGTTTATTTCTATAGTCAAATCCGCTAATTCAGTATAGTGAGTATATTTCGGAAAATAATCACAAGGCTCACTAAAACCTATATGACCATTCACTCCAATCCCTATTAGTTGTAAATCAATCATCCCTTTTGATTCTATTTTATTTTCATATTCTTCTGCTTCTATATTTGGGTCTGTTGCTTCTCCATTTGGAATATATATATTATTTTTATCTATATTTATGTGAGAAAACAAATTTTCCCTCATATAATAATCGTAACTTTGATTGTTCGATTTTAAAATTGGATAATATTCGTCTAAATTGAAAATTGTTACTTTGGAAAAATCCAAATTTTTACCTCTTAAAAATTTATATGTTCCAAGTGGGCTATTACCTGTTGCAAGACCTAAAACAGAGTTTGGTTTTTTGTTTATTTGTTCTGCTATTAAATCTGCTGTTTTTTTGCTTAATTCTTCGTAGTTTTCTGTTATTATAATTTTAAAATTTTCGTATACTATCATGTAAAAAACCCCGTTATATATAGCTGTTTTAAGTATAAAAAGTAACATTTATATCTGATTGCTTTTTTGAAGCAACCAGATATAAATGAAAGCATAATGTAAAGGTCAAAATAAAATTAGATAAATTAATATTTAATAACCCTTATTTTAATATTTTCTACTTAAAAAACTGTGGCAAATACTTTTTGTGTGCATCGAGCAACTTCATTGTTACTTCTTTTGCAAGTTTATCTGATGGAGTAAGTGGATTTATAGAAAGTGCCAAAATTGCTTTTTCTATATCTCCTTCTACACTTGCCTCCACTACCATTCTTTCAAAAGACTTCATTTGAATAACAAGACCATGTACTTGTACAGGTAATTTTCCAATATTAAGTGGCATAGGTCCAGATTTTGTAATAACACTACTTACTTCTATTGCACTTTCATGCTCTATGCCGTATATCGCACCATTATTTATTGTATTTACTGTTTGTATGTCTCTTTTATCATTATATATAGATTCTATCAAATTACAAGCTGCATCGGAGTAATATGCACCACCTCTTTTTTCTAATTGTGGTGGTTTTATTTGTAAATTCTCGTCTTTGTACAATTCAAAAAGCTCATCTTCTATTTTCTTTACTTCTAAAGCTCTTGTTGTACCTTCTTTGTGTTGCTTTAAAATTTTTGCTAGTTGCTCATCTTGTCTATAGTAATAAGTATGATAATAGCAAGGTAAAACTCCCAAAGCTCTCAAAAACTCTGGCTCGTAATCTACAGCGGCTACGTTTTGTATTTTCATTGCCTCGCTATCTTTCATCTCTTCCATTTTTGTAGGTATTTGTTTCATTACGTCTACACCATCTAAGTAGGCATTAATTGCGTATACCATGTGGTTTAGACCTGCAAATTTCATCCAAAACCTAGATGAATCAGCTTCAAATAATGTTGCCATACGTTTTTCCATGTGTATAGGCACATTGCAAAGCCCAACAGTTTTTTTAATTGCCCCGTGTCTTAATATTGCTTCTGTTACAATACCTGCTGGGTTACTAAAGTTTATTAGCCATGCATCTGGGCAAAGTTCTTTCATTTCTTTTGTTATTTCTAATATTACAGGTATAGTTCTAAATGCTTTGAACATTCCACCTGCACCATTCGTTTCTTGACCTAACATTCCATGGTCTAGTGGTATTTTTTCATCTATTGCACGTGCAGCTAGAAGTCCTACACGTATTTGAGTTGTTACGAAATCTGCACCCTCTAATGCTTTTTTTCTATCGTAAGAAAGATGAATTTCTATAGGAACATTTGCTTTTTGAACCATTCTTTTAGCTAATGCTCCTACTATTTCTAGTTTTTCTCTTCCTTCTTCGATATCTACAAGCCAAAGTTCTCTTATTGGTAATACATCGTATCTTTTTATAAAACCTTCCACTAGCTCTGGTGTATAACTAGAGCCACCGCCTATTGTAACTACTTTAAGACCTTTCATTGTTATCTCCTATCTTAATTATAATATTTTATAAAAATTTTTATTTTTATTTATTATTCAATGCCAAAATTTATTACAGTAAATCTTTTAATTTTACTCTTGTTCTAATATTATTATTTTCTGATACTAAAATTGCATTTTCATAGCCATACCTCCAAGTATCTGAAAAACAATAGCCCTCTATATAATCTAGCTTACCATCTGTTACTAAAATACGAAAGTCAGCAGGTAACTCGGGTTCATCTTCAAATTCTAACCACGATAAACTAGTATCTTTACTTTCGTCTATAACAACAAATTCATCTGGTACTACAAAATAAGTAAAGAAACCAACGCCTGTAAATTCTCGCTCTGACACAACTGCATTTTTATACTGCATTTTGTATATGCCTTTTGGATCATCTGAAAATTCAATTAGTATGCTCTCTAATTTTTCTTGTATTTCCTCAATTTCTTCTTTTTGGTTTTTCATATCTATATTCCTTATTTTCCTACCTAATTGTTTGAATTAATATAGATACTTTTTTCTTCATTATCATGTATTTCTTTAATTTTATTATATTTTTTAGTTTAATTATCTATTATTCAAATCTAAAATTTGGTCTAACACTTTTGGTGCATCCATACGACCGTATGCAAGCATATCTACTACACCTAGTTTTGTTTCTTTTCCTTCCAGCATTTTTTGCATTTGTTTTTCCAAGTATCTCACTTGAGGGCCTAACAAAAGTACATCTATTTCATCTAGTCCTTTTCTTGTTTCTGCTTCTGGAACAGCTTTAAGCTGCATTTCTATACCTCTATTTTCTGCCTCTTTTTTTATTTTTTCTACAAGTAAACTTGTAGACATTCCTGCTACACATACAAATAATACATTAAGCATAATTACTCCTTTTTCATACCATTTAGGTATAATTAAAATCTATACCTAAATGTTTTATATTTTTATTTATCTATATTGAAGTATCCTGATAATAAAAGTTTTCTCGTTATATGAGGGTATAAAATTGTTATAATCATGAACAAAAACATTGAAATTCGCCAAATCCATACGTTATTAAATATTTCTATTAATCCAGATGCCAGTATTGTAATTGCTTTCAAAATTATCGAAATACCTGCAAACTGTGAAAGTTTTAAAGTATCTATTTCTTTATTTCTATCAAAATTCCAATACTCACCTGCTATTTTCGGAGCAAGAAACAAAGCCTCGTTTTTGTCGAAAAATTTTGTTGAATATATAACTAGTATAACAAACCCTACAATGTAAATTAAAAACATAAATTAATTTAAGCTACTTCACTACTCTTTTTTTCCTTGGTTCCAATATTATTAGAAGCTATTATAAACGGTGCATATATCAAAAATGCCACAACCAAATTTACAACTGTAAGCACTATTGCCATAGGGTCAAAAGCTGTTGCAAAAAATCCAGACAAAATAGTAGGCATAACCCATACTACAGGTATTACAGCTGGTCCAACTATTCCTGTTATTGTTGCAAAATACGCTATTGTTGCTGTAACAAGTGGTGCTAAAATAAACGGTATAAACATAAGTGGATTTAAAACAACAGGAAGTCCAAACATAACAGGTTCATTTATATTAAAAATACCTGGTGCTAAACTTAATTTACCAACAGCTTTATAATCTTCTCTCTTTGATAACACAAGTACAGCTATGATTAAAACTAAAGAGGCTCCAGCACCACCAGGCCATACAAATGCTTCGAAAGAACTAGCAACCCATAAAAATGGAGGTTCTAGACCAAGAGCATGTGCCTCTACATTTTGAGTTTGTGCTATACCGTATGTTGCATTCAAAACTGCTGCCATAATATTTGTTCCATGTAATCCAAAAAACCATAATAAATGTACAAGTAAAACTATTACTATTACAGCAATATATCCTTGAGAAAGGTTTAATAGTGGAGTTTGAATTGTATTCATTATCCAAGTTGGAAGTGGAATTGCAACATTCAAATTCCATATTCTGTAAAGCAATGCCATAGTATATAATGCGATTAAACCGGGTAAAATAGCAGTAAAAGCATTTGAAACTGCTGGTGGAACAGAATCAGGAAGTTTGATTTTAAGTTTTGAGTTCATTAATTTTGAAAAAATAATTACAGATATAAAAGATGTTATTATAACAGCAAAAAGACCATTTGGATTAAAAAATTGAGCAAAGTTGAAAAAGCCCCATGCTCCACCAGGCACACTAATAGATGTACCGTCGGCAGATACAGTTGCTGTTGTTGAATTTATAAGATTTATAGCATCGTATGACAATACCCCATCTAATGTTAGAGTTGTGTTTGTTTGTGCAGATTGTGGCAAACCAAGAACATAAGCTGCTAAAGCTATAATAGACCCTGCTATACCATTTGTTCCATAAGATTTTGCAATAGTATAACCAAGTGTTACAGCTAAAACTAAGGATATTATGGCAAGTGTACCACCCCATACTATACCATTCATAGCTATTATATGTTGAGATAACCAGTTATTCGTAATAAAGTTACCAGGACCTAATACATTTGGGTCATTTGGTAAATCACGAAGTATTGCATTAAGTGTAACAGCTACAGCACCAGCCATAGTTATAGGCATCATAGCTATAAAGGCATCCCTAAGTGCCAAAAGATGTTTTTGATTTCCTATTTTTGCAGCAAAAGGAACGAAATATTTTTCTAAAAAATTAACAATTGCATTCATTATGTATCCTCCTACATATTAAAAAAATTTTAACGTTTTGTTTCTTTTTTATTTTTGTATAAAAGATATATACCAAAAATAATTATTATGATGGAAAATAAAAAAAGGTCTATGTTTTGTAGATTCCCATCTAAACCTGCAGACAAGATTATTAGCATACATCCAATACTAATAATCGCTAAGGCTGTTTTTTTCATTTAAGACTCCGTCTAAAAATTAGAAATACGCAAAATAAAATTTTACTAAAAAAATTCACTTTATTTCTCTGCAATAGCATTAAAATAAAGAATCCTCCCCCATTCAGTAGCTTTTATGAGTTCTCTTGCATTTCTTGCTGCAAGTGCATCTTCCCCTGTGTTTTCAAAAAAAAGTTTTATACCCTCTTTTTTTATGAATTTATATGAAAAATTTTCATTTTCATACTCCTGTAAAAGTTTTTTTATTTCTTCTTGTTGCAATGGACTAGATATTGAAATTATTTTGGTAGCCTCCTCTCAAAATAGAATATAAAAATAAATTTTTACACATAAATAAACATATACAAATAGCATGCCATGCTTAAAAATATGTTTTTTCTAATGGAATAATTATATAATTTTATGTATTAAATTGCAAGTATTATATTTTGATATTGCAAAATGTAGTAGTATCATATATAAATATATTAAATATCTGTAATATATGATACATAATTGATAAAAGATATCTCTTTATTAAGATAGCTATTTTTTAATACTCCTTTCCCTTTGATTCTAATTTACCACAAAATAAAGCATCTGACAAATTGTCAGATGCTTTATTTTGTATGTTTCTTGTTCTTATCCTATTTCTATTGTTTCTATTTGGTATTGAGGAGTTATCTTTTGTAAATCCATTTACATTTTGTTCGTTATTTTTTACTAACATATTAAATCCTCCTAATTTTAAACTACATACTTCTTAAATATATAAAGAAACTTCTAAATGCTAATCTTTCATTAGCAGTACTATATACTCCTATAGAGCCTTCATCAATAATGTGTATTGCACTACTATTAGGAACTCTAAGTGAATGTTGTCCATATCCAACACCAAAAATAGCAGCAATATTAAACCTACCATTAGCATCTGTAGTAACTCTAGTAGTTCTCTCATGATGAGAATTATTTATACTACGCCAGACATAATTTCTAATTTCTATAGCCTCCAATAAGAATATCCCATAGACATAATTTCTTTTTTATCGTAGATACCTTTTATATCCGCAAGTAGTCCATCAACATTGAGATGTTCGATTATGTTTATTTTATAAAATTCTGTGTGAGAAACAGCAATTACTAAGCAATCTAAATATTTTAGCTCATTTAATTCAACCAAATTAATCCCATAGTAATTCATAGCTTCTTTTTTATCTGAATAAGGGTCACAAATCTGTGGCTCTATACCATAAGATTTTAATTCATTTATAATATCTATAACTTTTGTATTTCTTATATCTGAACAATTTTCTTTAAAAGTTAAGCCTAATATTCCTATTTTTATTTCATATATATGTTTTTTCATTCGTATCATTTCCTTGATAATACTTTGTGCAATAAAACATCCCATATAATCATTTACTTGTCTACTAGAAAGAATAATTTGCGATTTATATCCAAGTTGCTGTGCTTTATATGTTAAATAATAAGGATCAACACCAATACAATGACCTCCGACAAGACCTGGTACAAATTTAATAAAATTCCACTTTGTTTCTGCTGCTTTTAAAACTTCTAAAGTGTCTATGTTCATGTGCTTAAATATTATAGACAATTCATTCATAAAAGCTATATTTATATCTCGTTGTATGTTTTCTACTATTTTTGCAGCTTCTGCAACTTTTATGGAACTAGCTTTATAAACCCCAACCTCAACTACAAGTTCGTAAACTTCTGCTATTATGTCGCAAACTTGTTCATTTTGTCCTGAAACAATTTTCACTATGTTCTCTAAACGATTTATCTTATCGCCTGGATTTATTCTTTCTGGACTATATCCTACAAAAAAATCTATTCCACATTTTAATCCCGATGTTTTTTCTAAAATAGGTATACATACTTCTTCTGTAACACCCGGATATACAGTTGATTCAAAAACAACAATAGAGCCTGATACTAAGTTATTGCCAAGAGAATTACTAGCTGATTCAATTAAAGATAAATCTGGAGTATTATCTATACTAACAGGAGTTGGAACAGCAACAATATGAAAACTGGCTTTTTTCAAATCTGATGCATTATATGTAAAAAATACATTAGACTGTTCGAGTTCTTTATTTCCAACTTCTCCAGTAATGTCTATATTATTTTTATATTGCTCTATTTTTTTAATATTAATATCAAAAGCAATTACTTTTGTTTTTCTAGCAAAACTAACAGCTATAGGCAATCCAACATATCCTAGACCTATTACTGATATATATTTTTTTCTATTTGATAATTCTTCTCTTGTAACCATCATAATTCAATTATAACCTCTCACATCAATTCAAGTTTAAATCTAAGCATATGTTTACACTGTATACCGTTTTCATAAATTTTATCATCATATTTATATAAAAAATAATTAATCCATAAATCAAACAAATCAAATCCATTTTTCTGATAAAAAGCTATATTAGAAATACTAGAATTGCCAGTTCCAATAAAAATACTTTTATATCCTTTATTTTTAATAAAATTTATTGTATATTTCAGAATGGTACTTCCATAACCTTTATTATGAAGTGTTTCATCTATAGCTATGTTTGTAATTTCAACATTAATGATATCTAGTGGTTTGAAATGACATATCCCTATAATTTTATCTTTATCTTCCATAATAATTAAATCACCTTTATTTATATATGATTTGATAATTTTCTCATCAGGATCTGCAATTAATAGCATGTTCATAAAATCTTCTCTATTTTTATCTATTACTCTAAATATCATATCTAATCACCTATTGCTTTTTTAAACCATTCTAGTGTTAAAAAAGCATTTTTTCTTTTCATATAACAATTTTCAACAACTTCAAATACAATACCTATATTTTTAGGATATTTAGAGTTAATAGATTTTAATATATTCAATAAAACTGATTCTTCAGGAAGTCCCTCATAAGGTTTTAAACCTTCTTGACATATACCTTCGCTATAAGGTATAAGTAAATTCCTAAAAGAACTAAAATGAAAATGAATTATATTTGATATCTCGAGAAAATCATCTATATTTAAAATAAAATCTTCTCTTTTTAATAAAGCTATACTTTTAAGGGTATAGTAAGTTATAAGCCAATGACAAATGTCAAAAGTAGTTTTTATATTGCTAAAATTTTTAATATCTTGAAACGAATCAGGCATTACAAACAGAGGGTCAAATTCATCAGCTTCATTGCCTATAATAGGTATATTTTCTATTCCAATATAAAGATTAGTGTTTTTCAATTCTTTATCTAATTTATCGAGTAAAGAAATAAACATAGATTTTCTTTTACTAATATTATAATTTTTATAATCTTCTACTTTCACAAAATCATTAGTATGAAGTGTAAGAACTTCAATATCATATTTCAACGCAATCTCGATAAACCTAAATAAATTATTTAACATTTTATCATTATCTATATATGAAGCATTGGATGTTGGAAAATGCAACGTTAATTTTTTAGGATTCATATTTTTAATTATTTGTATAGAATTTTCTAAGTTGTTGAAACAATTTTTATCAATAAAATCAAATCCATCAAATATATGACCTTCAACACCACAACCAAGTTGTATCCATTCTGAATTTACTTGTCTAACATCTAAAAGATTAAAAGCAATTTGAGGTATCATAAATATTAACTCCTTATAATATTAAAAATTGTTATCTTATTCTTCCCATAACAAATCTAAAACTCTCTGCATAAGAAAATCCGCTAGTAGCTCCATGTCCTCTATTTCTTGTTTTTATTGCTTCAATTGACCTTGGATGTGGAAAATTTCTCATTTCAGATTCGTAGCATATCAGTGCTGAAATTTTTTGTTCGATATGTTCAGAAATATCAACAAAGTAATTTGGATAAAATGATTTTTCATCACTAAAATTCCACTCCGTAGATGACAATGTTTCAAATGATAAGATTAAATCTACTTTTGATTCTAACAAAGGGCGAGCAGCGATAATAGTTGAATGAAATGCAATACGATGGTCATTATTCAAGTCATTTTCCCAATGAGTGTATATTATATTTATATCATGTTTTTGTATTGTAGATTCAATAACTTTAACAATGTCTAATAAATTACTTGAATCTAATCTATTGCTCTTAAAGCCTCCATACATAACTTTTTTTATCCCTAAAATACGAGATGATAATTCAGTTTCCTTTTCAGATTTAAGTTTAATATCATTTGGAACAATACTATATCTTGAAGATTTTCCATCACATAAAATTAAAACATATACTGAATCTCCTTTTTCCACATGTTTTAATATTGTTCCTCCAACCCCTATAACTTCATCATCAGGATGAGAAGCTACAATTAAAATATTCATAAATAAATCTCCTTTTATATAAAATCAATACTTTTTTCTCCATGATTCATCATTAAATCAATTATGGATAAACCTGACTCAAATTTCCCAAATTTTTTACTGTATGTTTTAAATTTATAATCTTGAAATATTACTTCTATACCATAGTATTTAAATTTTTCAATATCTAGATAATTAATACCCTGTTTTCCAGAATAATAGATAGTTGCGTTTAGACTTCGACATAAAGACAAAACAAAATCACTTTTTTTGCCAACTAATCCTTTTAATTCAGATGAATAAACAATTTTTGTACCAATATTAATTTCTATTAGTATAAATTCGAGAAATTTTCTACAAAAATCACTTAGATTTTCAGTATCATACGAATAAAATGTTTGCAATTTTGAATTATATTTATGAAAATAAGGAGATTTTCCATAGGCACATTGAATCATACGATAATGCTTCCGTCTCCAATTTTCATCTTTTGCAATTTTTATTTGATTTAGTTTTTGTTCTTTATAATTAGTATAATTTATTGGTACTGTTAAGTATTCTTTTCCTTGTGAAGTCTTTATTAAATTTCTATTGGAATAACCTCCTTTTTCAAATTGAGAAGTATCATCAATTACAAAAACATCTGATTTTATTATTTTATCAAAGTAAGGTAACCAAGGAATATAAGATATTTGATGTCCTGACAATATCATTTTAATTCTCCTTAAAATCAACATTTAAAAAATAAGTATTTTTAATATTTGAACCCCATAATTCTTTAAATTTTTTAATTTTTTCATTATGAGAATATCCAAAATCAAATTGCTTAATTCCCAAATTTATTGCCAACTTAATTCCTTCATTTACTAAAGCATAATTAACTTGCATTTTTCTCCCTAAATCATTTTGAACACTTATTAAATAATAAAAAGATTTTGTATCAAATACGAATATATTAAATCCAACCAATATTTCATCAATATAAGCACCTATTATTAAACTATTACTTGCAATATATTGTTTCAAACGTTTAAAAAAATTAATTGGAAGTATGTATTCGGAATTGATTTTACTACTAAAATCAAAATATAATTTATACAATTCTCCAAAAGCCTCTATTGAAACTTCTTTAATTACAACATTATTTTTATTAGCATATTTTAAACCTGTTCTAGCTTTTCCATTTATTGATTTTAAAAAGATAGAATATGTGCTTTGTAAATCAATTATTTGAGTTAATCTTGTATTTATCTCATATTTATTTTTTATATTTAATTTATCCTCATAACAATTTATTCCTAAATTAGTTCGTGATATTTTAAAGCCAATCTCATTTTGTAATTTAGCAATTATATCACCATAGCTAATAACTACAGAATCCAACACACAAGGACCTCCATATCCAATCAAACTAGTATAAAAGTTATTTAACTGTTTATAAAGTAATACAAAACACCCATGAATTATTTCGATTGCCGAAAATTCTATATTAGGTAAAGTCTGCATTAATTCTCCCCATTCGTAAGTATGAAATATACTGCTATCTTTGCATAATGAAATACTATCATTCCATAAAATTGAATTTTTATATATTTTCATTGTATATCCTATTTTCTATATCATCAAAAATATTTACGATAATAGAACAAATCTTTTCTATACTTTTCTGTGTATTAGGATATTTAAAAGGTATAGATAAAACTTTTTTCCAAATACATTCGGTTTTTTCTAATGATGAACCATCATCATAAATCTTTATTTTGTGTAAAGGGTAATAATTCCAAGTTGTCTGTATTCCGTTTTTAGATAAGTGTTTTGATACCATCCATCTTGTGTTATCATCTTTAAATATTAAAGTAGCATAATTATAATTACCTTTATAAGGGTCTAATAATTTTACAAAATCGCTGTATCTAATTAAACAATTATAAATATATTTGTAGTTACTAGAATTTGTCGTGATAATTTTATTCTTTTTGTATAATAAATAAAGTAACAATTTCATATTGATGGGACTCATAGCAGTAGGATTTATAATCTCTTTTTTAGAAGGTAACCTTTCAATAACTGATTGCTTTAAATTAGGTATTAATTTCAGCTTCATTCCAAAATATCTTCTTATTTTTGTTTTAAAAAGAAAATGATATATATTATAAATAAGCATATGACTAATAAAATCAAAACTTTTCTCTACTTTCAGACTTTTATATTGATTTGGAAATACGTGTTCAGAACTTAACCTAACAACAATTCCACCTTTATAGGATGAAATAGGTTTAGTATTACTAAAACTATAAACACAAAAATCTCCTCGCAATCCTCCCCCTAATTTCCCATTATTCAAAAATAAATATTGAGCTACATCATTAATTACAGAGAGTTTATACTTGTAAGCTATATCAATTATTTCAGATAATTCATCAACACCATAGGTGTGAGTTAATATTACAGCTTTCGTTTTCCTATCAATTGCTTTCTCAAAAGATGAAATATCCATTTGAAAAGAGTCATTTATATCTACAAATTTAGGTACTAATCCAGCAGAATAAATTGCATCGACTACAGCAGTACAGTTAAAAGATAAGCATAATACACAATCTTCTTTTTCAAGATTTAGCGATTTCAAAGCAATATATAATGCATCTCTACCAGAAGATGTTAACAAAATTTCATATCCGTATATTATATTTTTTATTTCAGTTTTTAAGCTAACACATTTTTTAAGTAAAACATTTAATATATGTTTAAAATTAATATTCTTATAAATTAAAGGTTCATATATACAAAATTTAATTTTTTTGGGCAAATAAGGATACTTTTCACTAATACTAATTTTTAATCACCACCTTTTATAAATACAGGCTTATTATTATAATATAAATTCAAATTTAAAACGGCAAACCCTTTAATATAATACAGATGAGGTTCAAACTTTGTATTTAAAGTAATTTTTATTTTATAAGTCTTCTCTTCATTAGACTCTAAGTCTATTTTTAATATTGATGGGTTATATATGAGGTCATATTTTTTAGATGAATCGATTCTTATTCCTCCGAATCCAATATATTTCTGATTTGAATTGTTTTTTATTCGTAAAGTTTGAATAAATTCTCCATTGTTACTAGTTTCACATAAACCTTCAATTGTCATTTCAATACAAGATTGATAAGGATAATCGTAAACACAACCGCAACGTGGACAATATAAAGCTTGTCTTTGGGTTTTGGTTATTCTATGCTGAAATGTTATCAATTCTGATAAAGAAGAACAAATAAAACATTCTATTTTCTGATTTTTATTTCTAATTATTTTAGAAACATCTAAATAAGCATCAGGTAACCACACAGATGTATCAGTAGTAGATTTAACTAGTAATTTTTCTACCAATTCCTTTTGTATATTACTAATTTCTTCTTCAATCTTTATTTTTTGATTTAATGCCCTATTATAAGCTGTAGTATCATAATTCATTTTTTCAAAAAGTTTAGCCAATTTATCTAACATACTGTGTAAAGAGGTAAAACGATTATGAATGTTTTTTCCTGTTATATATCTTTCTAATCCCAAAATCCAATTTTCTAATGGTAATTCAAAATATAAAATTTTTACTACTTCTTTTGTAATAAAATTAATAGCTAAATTGTCATTTTCAAAATTATCCCAAGAATAAATTAAAATTTTATATATGTTATTTCTATTGTCATAATATTTACTAAAGTAAATTTCTTGTTTAGATTTAATCCAAATGCTTTCAACAATATTATAAGTAAATTCATCAACTATTACTTCAAAGAAAGATTTATTTTTAGTAGATACAATAAATTCATTATAAATATCATCAAGATAAAATATCGATAATTCTTCAATTTGACTTCCGAATGTATTTGGGTCTCCTAAAATGAAAAATGTATTAATATCAAAATCACTATTTTTCAAAATATTATTAAGAATTTTAACAGCTTTACCTACAGAATATCCATATTTGATAAGGTTCACAAATAAACATACTTCTGAATCAGGTCCATATTTTACTGTATTTGAACTTACATATACTTTCGGGAATCCTTCGAAAAAATTGGTTGTAATATTAGATTCTATTGGTAATATTGTAGAATTCAATCTAAATCCTAAACAGGTATTATTGAAAATAATTTTACTTTTTATCAAAAAACTCATAAAAGAATTTTTATTTACTGGACATCTTTCTCCAGGTATACAAGTAAGACCATTAACAAAATCACAAGACTTTCCACAAATAATACCATCACTTAGAGAAATACAGTCCTCAGTACCATGAGATGATATAGAAAAAACATCAACATTATTGTCTTCAGCAAATATATCTTTCAATTCATTCAACATTTTAGATTTTTGTGTTAGTTTAATCCATGAATTTTTATTAAATTCTCTTGTTTCTCTAGGCAATAAAGTAAGATAATTTTCTGTGGGGTATTCCAATAAAGATTTTAATAAAATCCAACTTAGACTACTCAAATTTCTAGCAGTTATAACACCTGATTCATAGTTATTTGATACATAATTTTGAAATTCGTCAAATATATTATGGTTAAAAAAGTCGGTATCAATAAACAAATATGTAAAATCAGGATTTATTTTTTTTAAATGATTTTCAACTTCTTTTAAATGTGAAACCTCTATAATTATTGCATTAAATATCTTGGCAGCAAAATCTATTAATATTGAAATTTTTTTTGCATTATAAACAATCAATAAATTTCTTTGTTTATACATATTTTGATTAATATCTTTTATGTCGAAATCATAAAAGTAATTATTATATTTATTAAAAAATTTACTATCGATATCTAAAATCGGGAATTTTTCTATCCCTTCTGTATCTTGCAATATATTTTCTACTGCAGTCAAGAACTTATTTTCATTTTCATATATTTCAACTTTCATTTTAAGTAATTACGTAATATACATTAATTTCTAAAATACGTATCCTTTCTTTTATTATTAATCATTACATACATTTTATCAGCTTTTATTTTTTATAATCAAATCAATACCATCTTCGATATCAATAGTTGCTTTAAATCCAAAGATTTGTGATATTTTATCTATACACGGTACTCGCTTGTAGATTTCAATACTACTAGGTCTACTAAAGGCATTATCTAAAGGAACATATTCTATTTTACTCTCAGAACGAGTCTTATTAATAATGATTTGTGCTAATTCATTTACTGTTATTGGTTTTGGATTAGCTATGTTAAATACATCATATGAAGTATCTTGATTAAAATAAATAAGTAATGTTGCAGCTACAGCATCATCAACATAAGTATAACATCGTGTCTGATTACCATCTCCATATATTGTTATTTTTTCACCAGATAAAGCTTGATTGATAAATCTTTTAACTACAAAATCGTTTCTCTGTTCATCTCCATAAACATTAAAATATCTAACTACAGAAATTTTTAAATCTTTAGAATAATTTTCATAAAGAAATTGTTCTGCCATTAATTTTGTTTTTCCATACTCAGATTTAGGAAGTTTTTCATCATTCTCAATAAATGGAATCTTACTACTATCACCATAAACTTCTGAACTAGAAGAAAACAATAAACGCTTTATTCCATTAATTTCGCAAGCTTTAGCAACATTTTTAACCCCATTCAAATTAACATCCTTAACTAACTCATGATTTGAACTACATAAGTCAACACCTACAACTGCTCCAAGATGAATTAAGCCATCAAGATTTTTAGTTTCTTGAATTATTTGAGATAAATTAGTTATATCTACTTCTCCAAATTCATAAGAATTATTTTTTGGTTTTTTTATATCAAGAATTTTAACTTTATATTTCTTCGATTCTAATTTTTTAACAATATTCGATCCAATAAAACCTGAACCACCTATAACTCCTATATATTCACTCACGACAAACCTCCACTCTCTTTAATAATATTAGAAATTGCATTACACACTAATAATACATCCTCAAAATCTAGTTGACTATAAATAGGTAACGAAAGTATGCTGCCATAAACTTTTTCTGTTATAGGAAGTGAAATATTATATTTTTCTTTATAATAAGGATGCATATGAACTGGTATAAAATGAACACTTACCCCTATCATTCTATCCTTTAGACTTTCTATAAACTCATCTCGACTTATTGTATTGTTTGATTTTAATCTTATAGGATATAAATGTCAAGAATGCTGTTGATTATACATCTCAAATTCAGGTAAAATAATAAAATTACTTAGTGAAGATAATTCATTATTATATATTCTAGCAATATCTTCTCTTTTTTTTCTCATAAGTTCCATTTTTGATAATTGATTAATTCCTAATCCTGCTTGAATATCAGACATATTATATTTAAAACCAGGAGTAACAACATCATACTTCCAACTACCTTTTATTTCATAACGATTCCAAGCATTTTTAGTTATACCATGCCAAGACAAAAGTCTAATCTTTTCTGCTAATTCGTAATTCTTAATACTAAGTGCCCCGCCTTCTCCAGTCGTTATATTTTTAGTTGCATAAAAACTATAACAAACAATATCTCCATGATTACCTATATATTCATCTTTATATTTACTTCCTATAGAATGTGCAGCATCCTCAATAAGAAAAATCCCCATTTCATCACATATACTTCTAAATTCCGAAAAATTATTTGTTATTCTTCCAGCAAAATGTACCAAAATAACTGCTTTGGTATTTTCATTTATTTTTTCTTTGAATTGATTTATATCTATACATAGAGTTTCTTCTTCTATATCAGCAAATACAGGCGTTGCACCTACATGTTCAATTACATTTACCGTTGAACAAAATGTAAAACTTGGGACAATAACCTCATCTCCTTTACCTATTTCTAGACCGAGAAGAGCTAGATGAAGAGCAGATGTTCCAGAATTACAAGAAACAACTTGACCTTTTAAAGATAGCACTTCCTTGATTTTTTTCTCAAAATCAACAACCTTAGGTCCCTTTGATAACCATCCAGAAACCAGAGCTTCTGTAACCATTTTAATATCTACATTATCAATATCTGGTTTTGCAAAAGGAATATGTTTATTTAAATGCATTTTAACCTCGCATAATATATTTTATTTTTAAGATATATCCATAATAAATTCCTTTTAAACTTATATCTGTAGTAATTTATCACTTTTAAGTACTATTTTTACTAACTTATTTCGATTACTACAATAATAATTTTTATGATTTATCATAAAAATTATTATTGCTTACGAAATTATTGCTTACGAAATTATTGCTTACGAAATTATTGCTTACGAAATTATTGCTTACGAAATTATTGCTTACGAAATTATTG